>WFXH01000020.1 GCA_015490715.1 Saprospiraceae bacterium
AGTATACATTGATTTAATAAATGAAAGAAAAAAATTAGACTATGTTATTATAAATAAAGAAAAATTATTTATAGCTATTGAAGTTAACTTTTACTCTACCAGCGGCTCTAAACCCAGTGAAGTACTGGGTAGAGCATATCCAGAGGTACAAAATAACCTGAAAAAACAGGGTGTAGGATTCATTGTAATAACCGATGGAATCGGCTGGGAGAAAATGAAACCTGTTATTGCCACTGCCTACGAAAAACTCGATTATTTAATGAATATACAACAGGCAAAAAATGGTGCTTTGAAGCAGGCAATTTTGGAACTCCTTCAACAAAACAAATAAAGTCACTTTTTCATTCCTTATCACAGCCCCACCACCACAACCCACCCACAGACGCACCCAAAATACTCCAAGATCCATCGTCATCTCCCCTTTCCCTCTACACCCTGCAAAGTATTTTACCCAATGGATGAATAGACCACACTACGCATTAAACCCACGCCATGAGCTATAAAACACACCCATAAATTTTACTATTGGATTTTTTTCCAATAGAAAAACAAAATACTATAGGAAAGCGTTCCTATAAAAGCTATGGTTTCGCCTCTCATAAAGCACTACATCGCCCAGCAGCGCGTCGAGCAAGCACGTACACCACTTCCCGCGCACCGCGCGCGAGCCCTGTTGGAAAGAAATGCCTTTTATTTGACTCACGCATCATGCTAAGCGCATAGTGAGCAAGGCTTCTATCTTTTCTCCCATCGAAACGCACTTAGAGATTTTAACGATAGCGCTCAATGATCGCTCGACTCTTCTGGATGCTGTAGATGCTCTCTTTATATACATTCTGTATTTTCCCTTTTCCGTAAAAAGACACTCAAGCAAAGGTGTTGAAAAAAGTGCGCACACGGCATTTCTATGGGGGGAGATCGCATGCGAAAAAGAATGAATGTTATAAAAAAAGAGGGCCGTTGTGGCCCTCTTTTGATTCCATCAACCTACTTATCGACCCGCACTTGTCTTTAATTACTCTGTCCGTTTTGTCCGTAGATGATGTCGAAGCGATCGAGCATCATTACCTTATTCCAAGCGGCAATGAAGTCTTTTATAAACTTCTCTTGAGCATCATCGCTGGCGTAGAATTCTGCCAGGGCGCGCAATTCGGCGTTGTGGCCAAAGATGAGGTCTACACGGGTGGCCGTCCATTTGACATCGCCAGTGTGGTAGTCTTTGCCGACGAATTCTTCCTCATCGTTATCGACGGCTTCCCAGACGGTAGACATATCGAGGAGGTTGACGAAGAAGTCGTTGGTGAGTTGGTCGCGCTTGTGGGTCAACACGCCTTTTTCGCTGCCGTCCCAGTTTGCCCGCAGTGCACGCATACCGCCAACCAACACGGTCATTTCCGGAGCCGTCAGTCGCAGCTGCTGGGCTTTGTCGATGAGCAGTTCTTCTGTCGGCACGCGATACTTGCGCTTTAGGTAATTGCGGAATCCGTCGGCCTCGGGTTCCAGATACTGGAAACTCTCCACATCTGTCAGTTCCTGTGTCGTATCGGTCCTCCCTGGGGTAAAGGGCACTTTGAAGTCGTATCCAGCATTTCGGATGGCTTGTTCGACGCCGACGCAGCCTCCCAGGACGATGAGATCCGCCATGGACACCTTTCTGGGGGAACCGTTGGCATTAAATTCTTCCTGAATGCCCTCGTAGACCTTCAATATGCGCTTGAGCTCTGGTGGATTGTTGACTTCCCAATGGATTTGCGGCTCTAAGCGTATGCGCGCTCCGTTGGCACCACCGCGTCGATCGGAGTGTCGATAGGTAGAGGCCGATGCCCAGGCCGTGCGCACCATTTCGGAGATGGTCAAGCCCGAGTCGAGGATTTTCTTTTTCAATGCTGCGATATCCTCTTCGTTGATGGTGGGATAATCGGCTGCAGGGATGGGATCCTGCCAGAGAAATTCCTCTTTGGGCACTTCCGGGCCGAGATAGGTCGACTTCGGTCCCATATCGCGATGGATCAGCTTAAACCACGCCTTCGCAAAGGCCTCTTCAAACTCCTCGAAGTTTTCGTAAAATCTACGGGCAATTTTTTCGTAGATGGGATCTTCGCGGAGGGCCAGGTCGGTCGTCAGCATGGTGGGCGGATGTTTTTTGTTGGGATCGAATGGATCGGGCACCCATATTTTGGGATCTTTGGCCACCCACTGCCATGCGCCTGCTGGGCTTCGCATGAGCTCCCATTCGTGCTCGAAGAGGATGTAGAGAAACGTATTGTTCCACTTGTTGGGTTGGGCGGTCCAGATGACTTCCAATCCCGAGGTGATTGTATCGGGTCCCTTGCCGGAGCGATAGTGGTTTTTCCATCCGAGTCCTTGTTCGGTGATATCGGCGGCTTCGGGCTCTGGGCCGAGGTATTTTGCTTCTGCGGCACCGTGTGTTTTACCCAAAGTATGGCCGCCGACGATGAGCGCTACCGTTTCTTCGTCGTTCATGCTCATGCGCTTGAAGATCTCGCGGATGTCTTCGGCGGCAAGTTTTGGATCGGGATTGCCGTTGGGGCCTTCGGGATTGACGTAGATCAGACCCATCTGGACGGCTGCCAAAGGCGTTTCGAGCTTGCCCTCTTCGTCGTAGCGCGCCGAATTGCCCAGCCATTCCTTCTCCGCTCCCCAATAGATGCTCTCATCCGGACCCCAGACGTCTTCTCTACCTCCAGCAAAACCAAGGGTCTTAAACCCAGCGACCTCTAAGGCGACGTTGCCGGCGAGAATGATCAGATCCGCCCACGAAATCTTACTGCCGTACTTCTTCTTGATGGGCCACAACAGCCGTCGTGCCTTGTCGAGGTTTACGTTGTCCGGCCAGCTGTTTTGCGGAGGAAAGCGCTGCAAGCCCGATCGTGTACCACCACGGCCATCTGCCGTGCGATAAGTACCCGCGCTGTGCCACGCCATGCGTATGAAAAGACCCGCATAACTCCCGTAATCAGCCGGCCACCAGTCCTGCGACTGCGTGATCAATGCGCGCAAGTCTTCCTTCAAGGCTTCGTAGTCCAGGCTCCGAAAAGCCTCGGCGTAATTGAAATCTTCATCCAGCGGACTGGCCATCGGACAGTGCTGATGCAATAAAGCCACGTTGAGGCGATTCGGCCACCAGTCCCGAATCGATGTGCCTTTCTTGAAATTCACTGTAGTTGCCATAACTCTATGTTTTTGTCCCTTCTTAAACCCAAAGGTATGCCCCAATGGTATATTTTCCAAATTAATATTTTTTATATTTGCATTGATAAAATCTATGAAATGCGAGATCGATGACGCTCCAGCAGCTCGAATACGTCGTCGCCCTCGACACTTATCGCCATTACACCAAAGCTGCTCAGCGGTGTTTTGTCACGCAGCCCACCCTCACCATACAGGTTAAAAAACTCGAAGAAGAGCTGGGATTCAAGATATTCGACAAGAGCAAACACCCCATTCGGCCCACGCCATTGGGGAAGATGTTTATCGAAAAAGCTCGTAAAGTCTTACACATGGTCTCAGAGATGAAGGCCATGATCCAAGAGGAGGTGGAAAGCATGGAGGGCACCTATCGCCTTGCCGTCATCCCCACTATTGCGCCCTATCTCATTCCACGATTCTTCGGTCCCTTTTCCAGGGCACATCCCAACACGCACATTCACATCGAAGAACTCGAATCGACGCAAATTCTCACCGCTCTTCATCGGGGCGAAATCGACATGGCCATTTTAGCTGGGCCCATCAACGAGCCCTTTATTCGCGAAATTCCTCTCTACGACGAGCCCTTTGTATTTTACGGTCCTCCCGATCTCTTTTCCGACAAATCGCGCCTTACGGTAGATGATGTCAAGGGCATTGATAAGGTTTGGGTGCTCAAGAGTGGTCACTGCCTGCGCAATCAAGTGCTGCACATCTGCAACCAAACCGATCCCTCCGAGCAAACTATCCGCTTTCAAAGTGGATCAATCGAGGCACTCAAGCGAATGGTCGAACACTACGGCGGCTTTACCTTAGTGCCTGAAATGGCGGTTCAAACGCACGACAAGGGCCGCTACCTCCCCTTCGACCCCCCCCAACCCGTGCGCGAAGTTTGTCTCGCCACACATATCAATTTCCATCGATTGGCACTTCTGCGAGCTATTCAGGATTCGATTTCCAATTGTGTGCCCGCCCATTTTAAGCGCAACACCAAGTTTGTCAAAGTGCCCTGGAGGTAGAGGTCACGATTTTATACGTGCACCATTTTACCCCTTAAAGACGTATAGGCTCTTGATGGGCGAGAGCGAACATTCCCTTGTTGACCACACCCAACACCTTTCCCCGCATGGTACGACCGAGGAGGGGCGAATTTCTCGATAGGGATGCATTTATGGAGTGGTCAAACTGCCATGACTTTATGGGATTGAAAAGCGTGAGATCCGCTTTTGTGCCTTCGCGCAGAGATGGCGGGTCGATGCCGAGCACTTCGCGCGGTCGAAGGCTCATCAGGCGAACGATTTCATCCAGGGTCCAATGGTTTTGCACGCATTCATAGAGGAGGGAAAAACACGTCTGTACACTAACTGCTCCATAGGAAGCGGAGGGAAAAGGTCTTTGTTTGGCTTCGATTTCCAGTGGGGTATGATTGCTCACGACCACATCGATGATGCCTCTTCTGACGGCCTCGAGGAGGGATATTTTGTGTGCTTCGCTGCGCAAAGGGGGCAAGAGCTTCCACATCGGGTCTAATTCCAGAAGGGTTTCGTCGGTATAGACCACATTCCAGATGGGCACAGCGGCGGTAATAGGTAGGTGCTCTTCTCTGGCTTGTGCAATTGCTTCGACGCTCTGTTGGGAAGAAATCCCGTAGAGCATGCACTTTCCTTGGGTATACTTGCAGAGCTCGATATCGCGACGTACGCGTATACTTTCCGCCTGGACGGGAATACCTGTCAGACCGAGGCGTATGTTGATCGCTCCCTCATGGGCCATACCGCCGGGTAAGAGATCCAACCGACACGGAAAGTCAAAGACGACAGCATTTAAGTCTTTGGCATACTGCAAGGCCAGCAACAAAAGACGATCGTCTTCGATGGGGTGCAAGGCATCGGAAAAACCCACAGCCCCTGCGTCGTAGAGCTCATAAAATTCCGTCAGGCGTTCTCCCTGCATGTTTTGACTCAATGCCGCCAGGGGATAGACCTCCAGGGGCGTTGAGGCAAAGGCATTTTTCCAGTATTGGATGCCGTTAATGTCGTCAATGACGGGATCGGTATCGCCAAAGGGTGCCACTGCGGTAAAGCCACCCGCTACGGCTGCAGCGGCAAAACTCTGTATGGTCTCCCGATGTTCGTACCCCGGCTCACCTACTTGTGCTCCTATGTCCATCCATCCCGGCGACACGCATAGACCATCTTCCTGCACGGTCAAGTCTGCGGAGGTATGGATGTGGTGGTCGATACGTTCGATCTGAGGTCCTACTATGAGTATATCGCATGTGGTATCGTGATAGGGCGAATTGGGATCGACAATATGTACTTGCCGCAACAAGAGTCGTTTCATCACTACGTTTTAAGCCAACGCAAAAGGAGTATTTCTATCAGTAAGGCCAGCAGGGCCAGCCACAGGAAATACTTCCACAGGGGATATCCGATTTCTGCTCGGCGTATCCATTCTGAGACGCCCTGTCGCTCGATATTTTCGCGCACTTCAAAGTACGATTTCATCACTTCCTCGGGAGCCGGTTGCATCTGGGACTCTTTCCGATCGTAATTAAAGGCCACCAGCCGAAGCGGTTTGTCCTTGTGTACTACGCGATAGATGCCGGCACGTTTTACGGGACCGGTCAGGCCTAGGTGGAGTATGCCGTCTCGGTTGCGCACTTCGAGTATTTGCTCGTAATCCTCGCCGCGAAGAGCAAAGACGGGGTCTTTTTCTCGTATCTGGGTATTGAGGGGAAACCATTTATCCCTTCCAATGATCATGGCCAGATCCGTCTGTCGTCTTCCGCTCAACAGCGACTTAATCAGCATGGGCACGAAATACTCACCTCTTTTGACCAGATCCCCTTGTTCGGGATCAGCGGGTGCTGCAATGATGAAGAGATTTCCCTGCCCTCGTGGGATGCGCACAAAATAGGGCCCGAGATCGCGGTAGCGCATCATTTGTTCGGCGCGTGTGGTGGGGTGTAGAGCGAACCTCCATGCCGTATGGACTTTGATTCTCGTCGGACTCTGAACGGCCCGTCGGAAGACGTCGCGAAAGACTGTGGAATGCAACTGTATGTCGGATACTTCTCTGTCGCGGGGCTCTTCTCGGGTCATCTTTCCCGCAGCAAAGGCTTTCAAAAGACTGTTGTAGCTATCGACCTGACCTTTTTCGTGGGGCACGAACACCACGGTTCCTCCTTGCTGCACGTAATTGGCCAGGGTGTTGATCAAGCCACTGCTCAGGGATTTAATTTCGCTTAAAATGATGAGATGAAAGCCTCCGAGTTGGTCATACGGTACCGACAATGGCGTGTATATCTGAACATCGACATTTCCCAGGCTTTGAAAGACAGCTCGCAAATAGGGTACAATATTACTGCCTTGGTCGAGGACCAAGACGCGCAGGTACTCGGGTACGTCAAAGGCGATGTACCAGCTATCGTCGAATCGCACGGGATAATCGTCTATGCGTACCTCGGCGTGTTGCCATCCCGCTTTGCGGATGGGCACAGAAGCCGTATCGACCACAGCACTACGGGGTGGTATATCGACCACCCCCACAGGGATGATTTGACCGTCGTAGTCGAGCTCGACGCGTATCTTCTCTGCCGGGGTTTCAGCATCGTTGACGATGCGGACCAGTAGTGTATTGGTGCGTCCGCGCCACAATACGGGAGCCTCCCACCACACGCTATCGATGTACACATTGCGCACAGGCTTCTTGCGCAGAGGTAGTGCATACACGCGAAGGGCGGTGTCGGGTTTTGTGAGGTTTTGGAACAACTGTTTTTGAAAGTCCGAGAGCAAGTACACGGGCACTCCTGAAGTGTTTTCCCTCTTGACCAGCTCCTCTTTTACGTTGAGTATATAGTCTAAGGATCGAAAGGTGGGGCTAAAATCAATTTCGCGCAGAGCAGCCAGGGCTTCATGTGCATCGAGTGCGAAGTGTTGACGCGTTCCTGCGTCGTTGTAGACAATTTGAAAGCGCGTATCACGGTCGTAGCTCTCTACGATGCCCTTGGCCAGCTCGACGGCTTTTTCCAGAAGGGTCACGTGGTCTTCCTTAGCTTCCATGCTGAGCGAGTTGTCCACGTAAATACCGACCAACTTTCCCGTACCGCTCACATGCTCGCTCGGCTTGATAAAGGGACGGGCAAAGGCAATGACCAGTGCTGCCACCGCCAACATCCGCATACTCAACACCAGTCGATGGCGCAGCTTAGTCCGTGCGCTGGTCTGCTTCTTCAACTCGCGCAGCTCGCGCACATTGCTGAAAAAGACCTTCTTAAACCTGCGAAAATGAAAAAGATGGACAATGATTGGCACGGCGAGGAAGGCCAATGCCCACAACACCGAGGGATATAAAAACTCCATACAGCAAAGTTATGACTTTTTTCACGTCTGGGACTCGTTGCTCAACGCCGAAAAGGCTGCGTTTATGATGCATCTCCATCGACCTCCGTAGATTTGTGGCCAAACACAAATCTCGACCGATGCATCGCATCTTGATTTTGGGAAGTGGTGGAAGAGAGCATGCCTTGGCGTGGAAAATACGGCAAAGTCCGCGTTGCGAAGCCCTGTACATCGCTCCAGGCAACGGTGGTACGGACGAGCTCGGCATAAATCTCCATTTGGATATAGAGCAATGGGATGAAATCGTCGATGCGATTGGCAGCTATTCGATCGACACGCTCGTCGTCGGCCCTGAAGCTCCATTGGTCGAGGGCATTCGCGATGCCCTTGAGGGTCATGCGACTTTGCGCGGATTGCGTATTGTCGGTCCACATCGTCGGGCAGCTCAGTTGGAGGGGAGCAAAGCCTTTGCGAAGCGCTTTATGCAAAAATACGGCATTCCCACTGCGGCCTACCGCGTCTTCCACGCCACGGAGGAGGAGGAAGCCATCGCCTGGCTCCGCCAACGGCGCGGACCTTATGTGTTGAAGGCCGACGGACTCGCCGCCGGCAAAGGCGTACTCATACTCCACACAGAAGAAGAGGCCGTCGAAGCTCTGCGCGAGATGTTTGCCGGACGTTTTGGAGAAGCTTCAAAAAAAGTGGTCATTGAGGAATACCTGCAGGGCAGAGAATTTTCTGTCTTCATCCTCACCGACGGCCGAGGTCGTTACACCTTGCTGCCAATCGCAAGGGACTACAAGCGCATTGGAGAAGGCGATACTGGGCCAAACACCGGTGGTATGGGCACGGTTTCACCCGTACCCTTCCTCACCGAGGAAGTACTCCACCAGGTGGAGCAGCGCATCATTCGCCCTACCGTCCAAGGGCTGCTGCAAGAGGGCATCTTCTATCAGGGATTTCTCTTTTTCGGCCTCATGCTCACCGAGAGTGGTCCCGCTGTGGTAGAATACAACTGCCGCTTAGGCGATCCCGAAACGCAGGTCATCCTACCACGCCTTGAGGAAGACCTGTTGCAACTTTTCGATTGCCTGTACGCGTCCGATTGCCAACTCCCGCCAGTGGCACAAGCGAGTGCGGATTATGCCACTGCTGTCATCATTGCCTCCGCAGGATATCCCGGATCTTACCCCAAAGGCCTGCCCATCCACATGGAGTTGAAGGAAGGTGATCTCGTCTTTCACGCCGGGACCACGAAGAAGGGATCTCAGCTCGTAACCAGCGGCGGAAGAGTCCTCGCTTGCGTGGGTTGCGCATCAACCCTCCCAGCATCCATTGCCAAAGCGTATGAAACCGTGCAGCGCATTCACTTCGAAGGAATGTATTACCGAAAAGACATTGGCAAGGACCTGTTATGATTACAATTTTATACTATTTTAAAAAATCAATAAAAAATTGTCACGATTCTTTAAGTTTTTTATACAAAACACACGCATCAATAAAGAATTTCACGGCCCAATTGGGGTAGCGCAGTGGCTGGTATTTTCCCCACAGGGGGAGGGATCCCGGCACGCCGCGTATACGTATCACCTTGCGAGGCGGAACGACTTTATCGTTCCACTTCAGGGAGGACAAGTGCTCTTTGCGGCCCTGTAGGAATCCTCTTTGCCGAAGGCTTTCGATGGTGTATTCAAACCAGGCATGACCCATTTTGGCAAATTCCTGTTGGAAGGTGAGCTCTGCCATGCGGTAGGCCACCACAGCTAATTGCAATTCTCCAACGACACAGCGAAAGGAGTAATCCCCATGGCCACGTTCGTCGTAACGGCCGGCCAATTGGCCGTGATCTTGGTAATCTCTCCAAAGCTTGTCGAGGGTACGCGCTACCCAGTCGAGTGCCTGCGGGTTCCACCCCAGAGCGGCGAGCTCTACCCATCCGCGCATCACGTAGGCCAGAGTATGGGTAAATGCCTTCTGTTCGGGCTGAAATCCCATATCCCGAAACATTCCATTGGGCAGTACGCACTGTGCGTAATACGCGATGCTTGCAGGTAAGTCGCGTTTGATGCGGTTGCGCAGCGACAGGTCGGAGAGCAAGGGTATGGAGAGGGCCACGGCCCACAAGGCGCGCGTGTAATACGCAGGGGCATAAGTTCCGTTTCCCTTCCACACGTATCTTCTCCATGCGCCGTCGCTATCGCGGCAGTCCCAAAGCCATCGGACGGCACGCTGGATGCCTTCGCACAGAGTTTTGTCGTCTACGAGTGGCCACACCTTGCACCATCCAAGCACCACCTGGGAAGTGTTGAACACACTGGGGCGGTATTGCCGTTGAGGCACTTTGCCTTCGGGGATCCAGCCGTCGGGTTGCTGGACATTCAGCAGCCATTGTGCTTGACTTTCGATGAGCGGAAGCAGCTGGGTCTTTTCACGACAATCATTGCCACGATAAAGTGCAGAGAGCGTATGGAGGATATAGCCAGTGGTTTCGGGGTATGCTCGTTGCCATCCATTGCCGCTATTGATCCAGTACGAATACGAATGGGAGCTCCCTCGGTAGCCCGTCACCTCGAAGCTCTTCCACAGCCAATGGAGTGCGCGACAGAGGTACCCGTCTATGCTGTACATTTCATCCCCTCTTTTTCCACCACTGAAGCAGACATTCGACGAGGAAG
>WFXH01000021.1 GCA_015490715.1 Saprospiraceae bacterium
CGATAAAGGGCAGACAGGCAAGTGTTTCGACGTTGTTGACCAGCGTGGGTCGTCCAAACAGTCCTTCCTGACTGGGGTAGGGCGGCCGGGCGCGCACTTCCGGGCGTTTGCCCTCAATGGAATTGAGCAAGGCCGTCTCTTCGCCACAGATATACGCCCCTTGACCCATGACGATGTAAAAGCGAAAGGCAAAATCCGACGCCTCAGCGGTAGACATGCTCCCCCAGCTGTGGAAGACATCGATGGCCTCTTGAAGTACGCGCAGGGCATGGGGATACTCGTAGCGGATGTATAGGACGCCTTCGCGGGCCCCGGTGATGTACCCTGCCAGAGCCATACCTAAGAGCACCTCGTAAGGGCGCTGTTCGAGCAAGTATCGATCCGTATACGCCCCTGGGTCTCCCTCATCGGCGTTGCAGACGATGTACTTTTCATCTGCGGCTTGGCTGCGCACACTTTCCAGTTTGATGTGCATCGGAAAACCCGCCCCACCGCGGCCGCGCAATCGGGAATGCCGTACCTCTTCGAGGAGATCGGCAGCGGGGCGTTGCAAGGCCTCTTCGTATCGCCGTCGGCAGCGCTCTGCATCGAGTGACTGCCCGGTGAGCAAGGGCGTGCCTACATGGTACACTCCGTACTCGTCGTTGCGCTCCTCGTACGTACCTGCTAAGATGGCATCGAGATGTTGGTGGTCGACACCCGAATAATTTTTTCCCCTGTAGTGGAAGGCGTGATTTTCGTGACATCGTCCGAGGCAGACCATCTTGCCGACGTTCAATCCCCTATTTTCGAGCGATTGTCGTAGGGCCTCCTGGGTACCGGCAAGCATGCAGGCCGTTCCATCGCACACGTATACATCGCTGCTATCGTCGAGGAGAAAGTCGTACGCACTGGCTGTGCCGTACACATTGGCCACGCCGATGAGGTAGCGATCGGCGAGCTCTCGGATGTCTGCCTCCGTAAGCCGACCGTTTTGACGCTTCCGACGTGCGAGTTCGTCGAAGAGCAAGCGGTTGAGACCAAAGCGCCGTGCAAGGTGGGTGAGATTGTCCGACATGGGATATCGATTTGTCGCTTACAAATTTAATCATTTACTTGTAATGGCGAGAAGCCAGCCTATAAGTGATTGAATTTGCGTATTTTATGTATGAAATCGTGGGCACTTTGGCACCTACTACTACGATTTTATACCCTATAAAACTACTATTTCATACCCTATCGAAAAAGAGGCATTTTGTGCTACAGGTCTCAGTCGATCCACTCTGGATGCTTCAGTGGGAATGGGGTCGAATCTTCTGGAGTTTTTGAAGGTAAAATCGCGCGCGTGGATGGTCGGAAGACTTCAAGTACTGAATATACGGTTGGGCATGTTCGGGCTGATGGATCCTGCGATAGAGCTGTGCGATGTGGTATGCGCACTGCAAGATGTGGTCGCTTTGAGGGTATTGACTTTGGCGGAATAGGCGGAGGAGCATTTCCAGCGCGGTGGTATCTCTGCCGCGGCGGATGTGCGTGAGGGCTTCTTCCAGTTGGTAGAGTTCACGATTTAACGCCGCATCGATGACGATGCCTTCTAAGTGCAGGCAGTGTTGGTCGCAGCGCTCGTACAGCGTCAGCGGCCCATGGATGTTAGAGATTTCGGGAAAGTGGATTTCAAAATTGTGCGAAACACCTACTGCTCGGAAGCGTCGAGTTTCGGGACACGTGGGCAATCCCTTCGTCTGAATGCTCTTCCACTCGATACCCCTGCTGTCGCGTAGTCGAATATCCGAAGACAGACAAAACCAACCGTCGCGAATTTTATTGATGAGATGTAGGTATAAAATCGTTCGCGATTGACCAAAGTAGATGCTGTCGAGCGAGACAGTGGGATGGCTTTTGGCGTGGACAAAGGGCTTGCGGACGATGCGCTGAGCCCATAGCGAAGGCCCATGATAAGTACACAGTAGGGCCAGAGCGATGATTATTCCTCGAAGGCGCAAAGAGACCAATGCATGTGCTTTTGATCGGTTATTGGAGTTTGTACGTCAGACCAAACGCTACGACCTGCGCGGACTTATCGTAAGTTTCGCTATACAGGCCGAAATCGCGCGTATACGGCTCGTAGAGGGTGAGGCTACCTGCGAGTTGTAGTTGGAGTCGGTCATTGAGCAGGTAGGCGAGACCTGTGCCAAAAGTGAGTGTGCTGAGCGCGTACGAGGTGGCGTTTTGGTAGACGGGGTTGGGATGGACCCTGACTGCCAGAAGGCCTGCACTGAGTTGGAGCGCTGAGGAATATTGATAGGCAGCACCTAAGCCGATTTCATATGTATTGCCTTTGAGGAGGGCGGTGTTTGTACCTGCAATAGTGGCTTCTTCGCCGTTGGTGATAAAATTGTTGTTGTCGTCGGTTCTCCCGTAGCGGGCGGTTTTGTCGAAATAGTAGTGAAATCCCAGCTGGGTGTGCAATTTCGACTGCATTTGGTAGCGCAGACCTACGCTGAGCATGGCCGGCATATCGTTGGGGATTTCCCTCCCATCGGGATAGAAGCCGAAATCGTCTTTGATGGTGTTGTTGACGACCGTCATCGGTGTCTTGTGCTCGTATTTGATTGCCAGTCCCCAGTTACCGCCGTCGTAATCGATGCCCACGATGGGCGTCCACCCCGAGCCGGTTTGTCGGACATCTACTGCTCTGTCGACAAACTGTTTTTTCGTATTGCCGAGGAGTGCTTGGATACCGAGATAGGCCGTTTTGACATCTTGTACGCTCATCTCATTGATCTGATCATCGGTGTATCCGAATTGTCGCAGTCCGTCTTCGAGTTGTTGTTTTTGCTCGGGGGTGATCCGTCCAAAGAGCACTAAATTCACCAACTGCACTTCATTGGGGTCGAGGCCGGCGTCTTTGACGCCATCGACGATTTTACAGCTTCCTTCGACGGCTGGTTGGACCCGTGCCAGCAAAGTGTCGAAAAAGTCTACGGCGCGCATCATCGGTCCGCCGCCGAAGTCGAACGAAATGTCTCGCAAGTGCCCCTTCACTCGGTTGTGGATCACTACGCGACGGATGCCCGCAGAAACCGATAGGCGTTCGGTGAGTGCGTAGGCGACGTTGAACTGAGCCCCGTAATAGGCCGAAGAACCTTCGAAGTACATATTTGCGCTGTAGGTGGTCGTACCAAATCTCGCGAGCTTTTCGGGATTGGTAGCGGCGTCGAGCAGTTGGAGATGAAACTCCGGCAGACCGTCCTCACTCCTGACACTTCCGCCTCCACCTATTACTTCAAAGCCAGCACCCACCGCCCAGGGGCCGTGCTTGTAGACCACATAGCCCGTCGGCAAGAGGGGGACAAAGGTCTTTCCCTGAATGTCGATCGTCTTAGTCGGTTGGCTCACATCGGTCTGGATCGTGCGCGTCTGCCAGATGGTCTGCGTATTGAGCTGTAAGTATAGCCCATCTTCGAGATGCACCAGTCCTGCGGGGTTGAAATACAGCGCATCGACTTCCGTGGATGCGTCGCGCACGAGCATGCGGATAAACGCAGCACTTTGATTGGTGTTGGTGACGATACCTCCCGCCCGCGCTTCGATAATAAGCGAGAGTACAACGATCGTGTACAAGAGTCTTTTCATCGCAGTAGGGTTTTGTTTTTCAATTCCCTGACAAGATAGGTATTTTTTTCTAAATGGGATCGATGCAATACGCTATCCCCCACTGAAAATAGATAGAATACGCTCCCTCGCCACTGCAAAGCCTCGCACTCTTTTGATTTCAATGGCGAAAAACATTGCCCTTAAATATTAAAAAAGTGCTATATTTGGGCGCGAATGGAGGAAGTAACTAAAATCGCATCCGTATGGGACTGTTTTCGTTTTTGAAAAATGCTGGTAAATCCATTTTTGGCAAGAAGGCTGAGGAGGCACCGCCACCCGCCGAGCCGCTGCTCAACGAGGCGCGACTCAAACAGGAAATCATGTCGCTCGGCCTGCCGGTGGAAAACTTCGCCGTGGCCATTAAGGAAGGCACCGTCGTAGTGTACGGCGATGTCGAGACGACTGAAATCGCCGAAAAAGTCATCCTGGCCGTCGGCAACGTCGAGGGCGTCGAATGCGTCGACGATCGGCTTCGCGTGACCAATCCCGAACCACAGGCGACATTTTATACCGTCCAACCCGGAGATACCCTCTCTAAAATCGCCAAAGAGCACTACGGCGATCCCATGAAATACCCCGTCATCTTCGAAGCCAACCGGCCCATGCTGACTCATCCCGACAAGATCTACCCGGGACAGGTGCTTCGCATACCGCCATTGCAATAGCCATTTTGCATTTTGCATAGTACAGCCCCTCAGCGCATGCGGCTCCTCATGGACGTGGATCGTGGCGCTTGCCCAAACACCGCATCAAGGGCCCGGAAAAGGGGGACCAACGACAGGTGGGAATGTCTGCATACTTGAGGGCTCCGTTGACCCAGTTGTTGCAGGTAAACCACAGATGATACGTATGGCGGCTGTGGTAAAATCGATCATACTGCCCATAGCTGGTATCGACACAGAGTAAAGCCTTGCCCTCAGTACCCCATTTCAGTGAATGTGCGATGTACTCAATGATGCGCCGATGTTGGTCTGCACATACGGGAACGACCAACCAAAGGCTGTCCATCATTTGCCTCCCATACACCCGAATCAAACTCGGCGTGGGAAGCAATGCTGCTCTAAGCGCGAGCTTCCAATCCAAATCCTCCCAGCTGCCGACTTTGACGTAGAAGTCGCGCTCCCCCATGCCAAAGACGGCATACCGCGTTGCAGGATGCAATATCAAGGATCTGCGCAGCGAATCCGGCAATGACCTCAACGACAGTGCAAGGGAGAGATGCACGCCATTGTCGGATACAAATACCGTATCGGTAACGGGACAGGGCCGTTGGGAGGTGCGCGTTGGAATGCTGCTGAGCGTGTAAGCGGCCAGGAGATAACCGAGAACAAAGAGCACAAGCCCCACACCCAGCAACAAAATACCTCTCCCCACGTACAATAAAATGGTCATGCGTCCTGTTGTTGAAGCAATTTCTTTTCAACCAAACGGGGGACAAACACAGCACCGTATATCTTGTGCCCATGTGAAAAATGTCGTTACCTTGAGGCATTCTTTGGATATGTATAAAATCGTGCATGCATGAGCTGGAAGGACATTCACTGGGGCTCCTACACGGATTACTACGAGCTGACCATGGCGCAGGGCTACTTCAAGGAGGGCATGGCCGACAAGCCGGCGGTGTTTGACTATTTTTTTCGGAGCTATCCCTGTCGGAGTGGCTATGTGATCTTTGCAGGGCTTGCGGATCTACTCGATGCGTTAGAGGGTTTTCGATATGGGGAAGAGGATCTGGCTTTTTTGGAGCAGGCGGGTTTTGAGCCGGCCTTTTTGGACTATCTTCGCCATTTTCGATTTCGAGGCACTCTTTATGCTGCTCGCGAGGGGGAAGTCGTCTTTCATCACGAACCGCTCCTCGTCGCCGAGGGGAATATCCTGGAGCTGCAGCTCATCGAGACGCTGGTATTGAATTTCCTCAATTATCAGAGCCTCGTCGCCACACGCGCCTCGCGCATCGAGGAGGCTTTAAAACCGGGGCAAAATTTCGTAGATTTTGGGATGCGTCGCGCGCATGGTCTCGGTTCGATCTTTGCCGCACGGGCAGCGGTGATTGGCGGAGCGATGGGTACATCCAACGTATGGGCAGCCAGGCAGTACGGATTGCAGGCCATTGGCACCATGGCACATGCATGGGTGCAGGCCTTTCCCGACGAATTGACCGCCTTTCGGCGCTTTGCCGAGATCTATCGCAACAAGACGGTCTTGCTCATCGATACCTACGACACCATTCACTCGGGTATTCCTCATGCCATCACCGTAGCCAAGGAAGCCGAAGCTCAGGGGTATCGCATCTACGGCGTGCGCATCGATAGCGGAGACATAGCCTTTTTGTCGCGCTACGCCCGCCAGCAGTTTGACAGCCAAGGCCTCCATTACTTAAAAATCATCTCTTCCAACCAGCTCGACGAATACTTAGTGCGCAGCCTCAATCTCCAAGGTGCAGCCATCGATGGGTTTGGAATCGGTACCAAGCTCGTCACTTCGGAGGGGTGCTGCGCCCTCGGAGGGGTCTACAAGCTCTCCCGATTTGACGGTCGTCCCAACCTCAAGCTCTCCGACGATCCAGAAAAGGTCTCCCTCCCCGATGCCAAACGCGTCTATCGCTACTACGACAGGGCAGGCCTGATGTATCGCGATGTCATCACCTTGGCAGAGGAATCTCCCGACACACTGGATGTAGTTTATCACCCCAACTTTCGACATCTGCATACGCGTATTGAGGGGCTGACTTATGAGCCGCTCCTCCACAAAGTCATGGAGCAAGGCAAGGCCTTGCCCCATGAGCGGGATCCCTATAAAATATCGCAATACCGTCGTGAGCGATTGCAAAAACTCAGTGAAGAGACCAGGCGTTTCGAAAATCCCCATCTCTACAAGGTGGGATTAAGCGATAAACTGTGGCAATTGCGTTACCATTTTATACAAAAATTCAAAACCTATGACCGTACATCCCGATAGAGCAGCTCTTTTTGTCGTCGATGTACAAAACGACTTTCTCGATGGAGGTGCTTTAGCTGTGCCACGAGGCAACGAAGTCATCGACCCCATCAATCAGCTCATGCCGCGTTTTCGACACGTATGGGCGAGTAAAGACTGGCATCCTTCCCAAACCGTACATTTTGAAAAATGGCCTGTGCACTGCGTGCGCGGCACCCACGGTGCGCGCTTTCCAGAAACGCTCGATGTGTTGCACATCCAGAAGGTCTTCCTGAAGGGCACGGGCAATACCGATGACGGCTATTCCGCTTTTGAAGCCACCAACGAAGACCTCGAATTTTACCTGCGCAAACACCACATCGACCAACTGGTGGTCGTAGGGCTCGCCACCGATTACTGCGTGCTCTCCACCGCCTTAGATGCAGCCCGACTGGGCTTTGAAACCTTCGTAGTGCGCGAAGCCGTGCGTGCTGTCAACCTCCAACCCGACGACGAGAAACAGGCATTTGAGCGAATGCGCGCAGCTGGGGTGCATCTCCTCCAAATGTCCGACATACTCAACCTACAGACTTAAACGCCGTCAACACCGCTATCGAATCAAGGTGATCTGCCCCAGGTAGGTCTTCGTATCCTCCTGGCCTGCCAGACGCAGGCGCAGGTGATAGACATAGACGCCAGCTGGGAGGGTATTGCCGTGGAAGCGGCCATCCCATCCCGCAAACTCCTCTACCGACACGCTTCGTATGGTATAGACCCGTTCGCCCCATCGGTCGAAGATATCCAGCGCTTCGATCCAACCACTTTGCCCCTTGGGTAGAAGAGGCTTCCAGCGGTTGTTGATCGCGCTTGGGCTTGCATGGAGGACATTGGGAAAGTACACCTTTTGGGGCACGCGCACTCTGATGTAGACTATTGCACTATCGGTGCAGCCGTACACATCTACGATTTCACACACATACGATGCACCGCGAGTCGCGCGCAACGTGGGGTCTAAACAGTCCACACAACTGAGTCCATCAAATGGATGCCAGCTGATTTGATGAAGCTCCTTTTGAGAGCGGTTGACTTGTGCTACGAGGCGCACTTCCGTTCCGTAATCTACGACTACGCTGTCCAGTAGTGCTATGCGCAGAGGGGCTATGCTATCGAGCGCGACAACGGTATCGTACACACAGCCCTTGCTATCGATGAGCTGGATGATATTTGGCCCACTGGTCACGTGCCAGGGCTGCGATTTCCAAGGGAGGGATTGACCATTGATGCGTATTCCATAAGGACCAGTACCGCCTGTGATGCTTTGTAGCTCTACCAAATACAACTCCGTGGCACAGTCGAAATCGGTGCTTAACTCCACTCCCTGAATGGGGTAGGGAGGGGCGATGTATGCCGTATCTATCGCAGTACAGCCGTTGCGAGTGTTGGTGAGCATGAGGACATAGGTGCCGGGTCGATATGCATAGACACGATTGGTGCGGCCTATGACCCGACCGCCGTAAATCCATTGCAGTTCGTAATGGTCAATATCGGTATGAAATCGCAGGAGCACGGAGTCGACCGTACAGCCCAAGCTGTCGTCCATAGCGCTGAGCGACGGGATTGCGCGGTCTTCAGGGACTACGAGCGTGTCGCGATGGGTACAGCCGTTGTCGGCGGTGTATGCTACGACGTAGGAGCCACCCCGCTCGAATACGACGGGGAGCTTGCCGTAATAGACATCTCCGCTTGGGAACCACCAGCTGAATTTTACCACATCGGTATCGCCGTGGACAATTTGTATTAAATCCATCGTATCGACGCAAGTCAACGTATCTATTTCCCATTGAATGCGAGGTGCCGTGGTGTCCAGTTGGACGATGGCACTGTACTGCGCTGTGCATCCGCTGGCGTCGACGACGACCAATTCGTATCTGCCGGAATCGGCGACGATCAATTGTGGACCATCCTCTACAGTAGCTCCATTGGGCAGAGTCCATCGATATTTCCATCCCGGCTGTGGGTTGTTGACGCGCAGGGTGTCTTGCCGGGTATGGCAGTCCAACCATCCGCGATAGCGAAGCTCTGCAGTCGGCACTTCGCCAGTGCGGTACACCCTTGTGCTTGCTTCAGCCGTACAGCCATTGGTTCCATAGACCTGAAGCCCATACGTCCCTTCGCTCGAGACTTTGGGGTGTAGCTCTTCCGACCGAAAGCCATTGGGACCAGTCCAGAGGAGGCTATCCCAAGAGCCGCGGATGTCTGCGCGCAGGGCGATCGTGTCCCTCTGGCAGGTCAGGCTGTCTTCATAGAGCGTAAGAATAGGTGGCAGGGTATCTACACCGATGAGGAGAGAGTCTTCCCTCCAGCACCCATTGCGGTATCGCAAGCGGTACCAAACTTTTCCTCCTGAAGTACTGGTCCAAACACTATCACCTGATCGATACGACGTATCGTTGGGGCCCTTCCAAAGCCACTGGTCTATGTGTTCGGAAACGATGCGCACTTCTGCCCGCCGGTGTATACAGTTGATGGTTTGCAGTTCGACAGCAGGCCTCGGACGCGAGGTGTCGTAAAAGACCCACAAGGTATCCTGAACTGCACACCCGTTAGAGGCTCGCAGGTGAACAACCCATTCACCGCTTTGATCAATTGCGATAGTATCTTTCCTCCCGTAACGTTGGCCTCCTGGCGTGTACCACTCGATCGAAGTGTGGGCACTGTCCGGATAATTTAGGATGATCGTATCAACCGGGCTGTAGCAATTTAAAACGAGTTGGTCGGGCAAATCAATGCGGGGTGCAGTAGTATCTTCAAACACAAAGATGGAGTCGCGCACGCGACAGTGTGCGGCATTTTCTACCTCGACGTAATACCAACCGCCCCTGGTAATTTCCAATGCATGTCCATACGCATCCGAGAAGCCCGGCCCTGACCACCGCACCCGATAAGTACTATCTCCATCTACGCGCAACCACGCTTTTCTCCTCGCGCAGTTCAGCGTATCGCCAATGAGTTGAAAGCGAGGCAGACTATCCCACAGCGGCACCTTTATCCTCTGCCTTATGGGACAGGCTCGATCAAACGCAAGCAATAAAATGTGCAATCCACCCATTCTGGTTGGGATGCGCTGTAGGTTGAAAGATCGAAAAGTGTCGGCTCCTCCATCGGGATAAACGACGATAACGGAACGCACGGGCACTGTGCTGTTCAAATAGATCCACGCCTGTGGGCTATCACAGGAAAGTCCGTTGGTAGAGAGTTGTACCTCGGGCCTGAGAAAGGTGTCCATGAGCACAACGGTGTCGTGCCAGATACATCCACCCCGATCGACGATTGTCGTGTAGATGGTATCGTCCCCCACGACAGCGATTTCATACAGATCTCGTAAAATCGTATCCCTCAGCTCCCAGGTGGTTGACACTAAAAGAGAATCACCGACAATGCGCACAGTGGCCGTGTCTCTTGTGCATCGGAAGGAGTCGATCTGAAGGGTATAGGACTTTTGTAAGCGCAGGTCTTTAACTTCTACGCTGTCGATGCTCTTACAGTGGTACTTATCTTCGACGGTGAGGTAATATTTGCCTCCGTGAAAAACCGTGTCGCGCGCATAGGTGGACACAAAGCTGTCGGGTCCAGACCATCGGTAGCGGAGCTCATCGCCTTCAGCTTCAGCGAAGATAAAACCCGTATCGCGCCGACAGGTAAGGGGCAGAGCATCGACGCTGAGAGGGGGTGGTTGGTTATTTCCCTCCACTTCCACGGTGTCGGTGTCCATACATCCGTATTGGCCGGTGACGTGAAGTACGTATATGCCCGGCTTGCCCACGGTGACGACGGGATCGCTCTGCCCTTTGACAATTTCACCGTCGAGTGCTTCCCATTGATAGCTGACGATATTGCCGCGCGAATACCTGCCGCCATCAATTTGCGCTTGAGGAAAGATGCAAGTAATGGGCGGCACTAAGGGAGTGAAGGCCTCGACCTCTTCGACGTAAACGGTCACTTGGTCCTCTTCGGCGCAACATTCGACAAATTCCAGGGCATCAAATGCTGTCCATGCATTGTTCCCACCGGTACCGTTGATACAGATTTGAGCAGTGACATTGGGGCCAGAATTCCAGGTGGCCGAAAGCTCCTCCCAAGTGCAGATCGTCACGCCCCCAACCGAACCAATAGATTGGCCGTTGATCGTCACTTCTACATCGACCATCTCGACGATACCCGCAAAATCGGCTCCCATAAAATAGCCGCGGAATTTGTAATCGGTATTGGGCTGCACATTGACCGTGTAGCACCACATCGAATTTTGCCCCCCATGGACCATCATCATGTACTGCCCTTCGTAAGGGGTGCAGATATTGGGCACGCCCGTGATCTGAAAGACACTACTCACCGTATACGTACCGACGGGTCCTGTGGGGAAGCTGTTGGGATCTAAATACCCCATAGTCGTCGTCGCGGGATCGATGTTGCCGTTTTCGAAGTCGCCATTTGGGATGAGGTTATCGCTCTCGCCTTCTACCCGTAGAGTGTACGTCGTCGTCTGTGCGACGTCGACCGTGGGGGTCAATACGGTGGGATCATCTAAGCCTATAGCTGGAGACCAGGTGATTTTGGTGATATTGCCCGAGGCCGAGCCATTGAGTTGTCCTATCGCACCGTTACAAAGGACGATATCCTCCCCGGCATCGACATCGAGATCACATGCGGAAGTACCTGTTTGAGCACATAAGGGCGTCATTGCATGCAGTAATGCCAAGACAACCCATGATTTTTGCACCCCACACACCACACGCATGGTTGAAAGTCCTGAGCAAATGTGAAACCCGTTTGCAAGTTACAAAGCTCGTTCGAAACCGCATAGAATAAGCTGCGATAATCAACTATTTCATACGTCAAATCCCCCTTCTTACAGCTGTATGATTTTTATCACACCACACAGATACTAATGGAACTTCTGTTGCGTTAATAAGTTGATTTAAAAATGTGGAGAATATCTTTTCATCACTAAAAAACTGTACTTCTATGAAAAAGGTCTTTTTCTGGATGGGTATCAGCATGGCATTGGGTGTGAGCCTGATGTTCAGCTCGTGTGGCAAAGAAGAGCCGCCAGCGCTCGAGCTACAGCAAGTTCCGACGGGGCAGGTTGAAGCAGGTCAGATCTTTCAAGTGACACTCAGAGGCGTGAAGGGAACCAGCCCATTGAGCACCCTCGAAATTCGGCAAGATGGCCAGGTGGTAGATGATAGCCGTTTGTCGGGAGATGTCACTTCGGGACAGTATGTGTTGTCGGGTAGCGAAAAAGAAGGATTTACCTTTCAGATCGGTATCCGCGCGCCTTTCCAAGCGGGTGCGTACCTCTTTGAGTTTGTCCTGACGGATGAAAACAACCAGAGCGATAAGGCTGAGCTCCAAGTGACTGTTGGCCAGACACCGCTCAGCATTACTATCAACTCCTCCAATCCCATCCGAGGGACACAAACCGGCCTTTACGAAGTCCCCATTAGCGTGCGCGGCGGAGGTCAACTTGCAGGGCTCACTGTGTACGACGAAGACGGCAATCTCGTGCCAAAGGAAAACCTCTACGTCCTTGAAGGCAACACTCCCACGATGTTTCTCTCCAATCCGTTGCCACTCGCCGTAGATGACCAGTATGGCTTCGACAAAGTAATCGGCATCGAGGTGACCGAGTACGGCATTTCCGAATACACCTTTGAAGTGGTGTCGACCAATGCGAGCACCGCACGGGCGTCGATCACCATCATCGTGGGCACGCCCTTGCGCGATACTTCAGGAGTCTTGATGTGGAACTACAAGGGCCCCAAGAAGGGCAGTGTAGACCTGCATCGCTTTATGACCGTAAGCTCTTCGGATACGACGCGCGACATCATGGATGCCGGTTGGGGGAACAACCCTCCCGGGCAATGGGGTAAGCAGATCAAACCCGTCAACGGAGCTGAGCTCGTCATGGCGGATGCAGGGATCGACTACGACGCCATCAAGGCGGTTGAGCAAATCGAAAGCCTCTTCGCTCAAGGCCAAACCGTGCAGATGACGCCTCCTCTCAATCCGGGCGATGTGTTCTACGTCCGTTCAAAAGGCGATTACTTCGTCGTACGCGTAGCCGAAGTCAATGAAACGCCCAACGACAACCTCGATCACTTCGTCTTAGATATCAAAGGCAAGTAGTTTTTTTCTTGCGGTATAAAATCGTAGTAGGGTAAACAGAAAGGGCCGCCCATGGGTGGCCCTTTGTGCATTATGCCCATGGGAACCATCCGCTCATTGGAAATGTTGTAAAGAGAAAAGATAAAGCTGAGGTCAAGAGATGTTTGAGACCTATGATGTCGTCGTAGTGGGGGGAGGGCATGCCGGATGTGAGGCGGCGGTCGCTGCATCCAATCTCGGGGCACGCGTGTTGCTCATCACGCTCAACATGCAGACCATCGGCCAGATGTCGTGCAACCCCGCTATGGGTGGGGTGGCCAAAGGGCAGATCGTCCGCGAAATCGACGCGCTACACGGGCGCTCCGCCATTGTCACCGATCATACCGCCATTCAGTTTCGCATGCTCAACCGCTCGAAGGGTCCGGCCATGTGGAGCCCACGAGCCCAAAACGACCGCATGCAGTTTGCCCTCTTCTGGCGAAAGTCCCTCGAAGAGATTCCCCTCATCGACTTCTGGCAAGACATGGTCGTCGGCATCGTAGTCAAAGGAGATCGCGTCACAGGTGTGCGCACGCGACTCGGCTACGAAATCCCCGCCCGGGCGGTCATACTCACCACCGGCACCTTTATGAACGGCATCATCCACATCGGAGAAAAACAGTTTGGCGGAGGTCGCATGGGAGAATCGGCTTCTAAGGGCATCACCGAACAACTCATCGATCTCGGCTTCGAAGCCGGCCGCATGAAGACGGGCACACCGCCTCGCGTCGACGGCCGCACCCTCGACTACAGCCAGATGGAAATCCAGCCCGGCGACGAACCGCCTTCAAAATTTTCATATCTCGATACCCCGGTCGTACAAGATCAATTGCCGTGCCACATCACATACACCAATCCCGAGGTACACGCCATCTTGCGCAAGGGCTTTGACCGCTCGCCCATGTTTTGCGGCCGCATAAAGGGCCCGGGGCCGCGCTACTGTCCCTCCATCGAGGATAAAATCGAGCGTTTTGCCGAACGCGATCGCCACCAACTGTTTATCGAACCCGAAGGGCGCAACACTGTCGAAGTCTATGTCAACGGCTTCTCCACCTCTTTGCCCGAAGATATCCAATATGAGGCTTTAAAGAAGATACCCGGTTTTGAACGCGTCAAAATGTTTCGGCCGGGATATGCTATCGAATACGACTATTTTCCGCCGTATCAGCTCTATCATACTCTCGAGACGCGTACCATCCATCACCTCTACTTTGCCGGTCAGATCAACGGGACCACGGGCTATGAAGAAGCCGCCTGCCAGGGGCTCGTAGCCGGCATCAATGCCGTATTGAAGCTCCGCGATGAAGAACCGTTTGTCCTGCGTCGCGACGAAGCCTATATCGGCGTGCTCATCGATGATCTCATCAACAAGGGCACCAAAGAGCCCTACCGCATGTTTACCTCCCGTGCCGAGTTTCGCATGCTGTTGCGTCAAGACAATGCCGACTTACGCCTGACGCCATACGTCGAAAAACTCGGCATGCGCAATATCGAGCGTCGCATCGCCCTCCTGAGGGAAAAACAAAAGACGATCGAGCAAGTCGAGCGCTTCGTCAGCGAGTACAGCGTCGCGCCCGAACAAGTCAATCGCATGCTCGTAGAAATCGGCTCTACGCCCTTGAGCCAAAAAATAAAGCTCGTCACCCTTCTGCGCCGTCCGAAAGTCGATTTCCGCCTCTTGCGACAATGTATTCCCCAGCTCGATGCCTTCTTGAGTCAACTCAAGGAGGAATACGTCCAGGCAGCAGAGATCAAGATGAAATACGCCGGATACATCGAGCGCGAAAAGCTCATGGCTGAAAAGTTGCAGCGCCTCGAAAACGTCCGCATCCCTCCACACATCGACTATAGCCGCATCCACGGCCTGTCTGCCGAGGCCATAGAAAAGCTATCGGCCATTCGCCCCCAATCCATTGGACAGGCAAGTCGCATCAGTGGAGTGTCGCCTTCCGATGTGTCGGTGCTCCTCGTCTATCTCGGTCGATAAATCCACGGAGCGACCCATCCTTTTTCACCCTTTTGTCGTTTATACAATTGAGAGAAATGCAATAACTTCGCATCGCAAAGAGGGTTTGATGCGTCATACGGCCTACCATATTGCTGATCTGGTAGAAATCTTTGAGGAAATTCCCGAGCACGACTATCGGGAAAAGGTCGAACTATATGAGGACAACGAAGAAACTATCCAGCTCCTCGAAGACTCGCTCTACATACGTCTGCGCATGCTCTATTTAGAAGCCCTGTTTTTCCTCGAAGAGTATGAAAAATTTTTAACCCAGGTAGAAGAGGACTTCAACTTTATCTTTGATCGCAACATACAGCGCGTGCGCGGCAGGGATGTCTTGAAATGGCTTATGTTGCTCAAAGGGGTGGCCCATTACAACCGTGCAGAGTATCCCCTTGCCATTGAAATGTTTGGCCAACTCAGCAGAATGTATCCCTCTCAGTGGCGACTGCGGTGGTTTTTGTTCAAAGCCATATGGTACGACCATCTCTCTCGCCATCCCCTCCAACGAAGCTTGGCTAAACTCGGTGCCATCTTTCTCATCGGAGAGCTGGTCTTTTTACGGCCTCAATTAACAGCTGTTCCACAATGGCTCTCCTATGCCTTTTGGGGGCAAATACTCGTCTTAGCGGCTTATATTTCGGCATTTTATGTGTCAATATGGATGCGCACGCTATGGCGGATGCGTTCCATCGTACGGAAGAGCAATTCGATCTCTTCCGGGTAGCCCCACCGTAAACGAAAAAGCCATGCTTTTTCGTTAATGGGATAGATATCAAAAGAACAGGTAGCACCAAAAAAGCTAAAAAAAGTCGAGGTATGAAATCGTGGATAGGCTATATTGTTGCAGGAATCATCGGTGCACTGCTGGTTATCGGGGTGCAGTACCACTTCTTGGCTAAGCAGGACAAAGCACATGCGATGGAGGCCATTGATACTCCATCATGGAAGCCGCATTTTGCACGTGAGGCGGATCCACCTGCCGTGACGTTTGATTTCGTACGAGCGGCAGAAATCGCCACCCCAGCGGTGGTCTACATCAAAGTGGAGGAGAGCGAAAAACTGGCACGGCGTCGATACGAATCTTACCTTGATCAGTGGGATCCGTTTAGAGGTACGCCCTTTGAGGGCTTTTTTAAAGATAAAATTTACGATCCATTTCATCGTGACTTTTTGCCGCGGCGTAAGGGTGAGGGGTCGGGCATCATCATTTCTCCCGATGGATACATTGTGACCAACAACCATGTCGTCGAGTTTGGCGACAGGTTTGAAGTGACACTTAACGACGGCCGCACATATTCGGCCCGCCTTATCGGAAGAGAGCCTCGCGCTGATCTTGCCGTTTTGAAGATCGATGCGGAGGATCTCCCCTATCTCGAATACGGCGACTCCGATGAAGTCAAAGTCGGCCAGTGGGTCCTCGCCATCGGCAATCCTTTTGGCTATCTTCGCTCTACCGTCACTGCTGGTATCATCAGTGCAAAAGGTCGGGACCTCAACATCATCCCTGTGGAGGGAGCTGTGGAAGAGTTTCTCCAAACCGATGCCGTCATCAATCCCGGCAATAGCGGTGGTGCCTTAGTCAATACGGAGGGCAAACTCATCGGCGTCTGTACGGCTATAGCTACCCGTACTGGTGTGTTCAATGGCTATTCCTTCGCCATACCGAGCAACCTCGTGCGCACGATTGTCGATGATATTATCCAACACGGCTCCTATCAACGGCCCCTCTTCGGCGTGTATGTCGTACCGATCGATGACGAGCTTCAAGAAGCGCTCGGATTAGAAACCAAGGAAGGCGTCGTCATCGATGAGTTGGTACAAGGAGGTGCTGCGCAACTTGCGGGGTTGCTCCCCAACGATGTCATCGTCAAGATCGATAAGCGCCCCATACGCACGGTCCAGGATCTCCGCAACGCATTGGCCAATTATCGCGTCGGCGATACCATCACCGTCACCATCATCCGCAACGGCAAGGAAAAACAGCTACAGGTGCGATTACAACAAGGGATCTAACCATCGGAAGAAGCCGGGCTCTAGTCGTCTTTGCTCGTCCTTACCAATGCTGCACTTTGTAGGGATATTTCCGCAAGTACATCTCGCGGATATAGGCGGCGAGTGTCTTCCTGAGGTGGTCGATATTGCGCTTTTGTACAGCAGAGATTAACACGACCGGTTGGCGGTATTTGGAGCGCACATTCTCCACCAACTCATCGAGAATGGATTGGCGTATGTCGTCTTCGAGGTAGTCGTCGAAGTAACGCTCTTCGTAACGGTCGACCTTGTTTAGCGCGATGATGGTGGGTTTGTGAATGACATCGAGTTCCGCCAGCGTCTTGGTGACACTTTCCATTTGGTGTTCAAAATGACGGTGCGAAACGTCGACGACGTGCAACAAGATATCGGCATCACGGATTTCGTCGAGAGTGGATTTAAAGCTCTCGACGAGGTGAGGAGGGAGCTTGCGGATAAAGCCCACCGTATCGGTCAGCAAGAAGGGCATGGCATCCCATACCACCTTGCGCACCGTGGTATCTAAGGTGGCGAAGAGCCTGTCTTCCTGAAGTACTTGCGATTTGCTCAACACGTTCATCAGCGTGGATTTGCCGGCATTGGTATAGCCGACGAGCGCTACTTTGACAAATTCGCCTCGGGATTTGCGTCGTGTCTGCGCCTGTTTGTCTAAGCGTGCGAGCCGTTCTTTGAGCTTAGCGATACGCTGGCGGATAAGGCGCCGGTCGGTTTCGATTTCCTTTTCGCCGGGTCCGCGTAGGCCGATCCCTCCGCGTTGGCGCTCTAAGTGCGTCCACATCCCCCGCAATCTGGGGAGCAAATACTGCAGCTGAGCGAGTTCTACCTGGGCTTTTGCCTGAGCTGTCTTCGCCCTGCGCGCGAAGATATCTAAGATGAGGGTAGTGCGGTCGACGATTTTACGCTGCAAGTACTCTTCCAAATTGGAAGCCTGTTTGGCCGTGAGATCTTCGTCGAAGATGACTAAATCAATCTCTGGATGTGCCTCTATGTACTGACGGATCTCCTCTACCTTGCCCTTGCGTATGTAATACCTGCTGTCGGGGGAGTGAATTTTTTGTATAAAGCGCCGCACGGCTACTGCTCCTGCTGTATCGGCCAGCAATTCGAGCTCGTCGAGGTGCTCGTTGACGTCGACCTCTGTCATTCCAAATTTTTGCAAACCCACCAATACAGCGCGCTCCAGATCCCGTCCTTCCCTGTTCGTTTTCTTCACCTTCCCGTCCCAATCAAATGTCATCCACCAACGATTTTATACGCTCTATATTAGCAAACGGAAAAATACAAGACCTGTTGAGAGGCACCTCGATTTCGAACAAATTGGTATCGCATGCTATTCTCAGGTATGTGGTGCGTACGGTTTTATACAAAAACGCTGGGAGAAAGACCGTATTGGATAACAAGCGCATGGAGGTAGACGTTGGACCCATAGACAAGAGCAATAAACCGTGAGGCTGCCGGTTTAGAGAGCAAAAAAATCCGTAAGTTTGCACTGCCAAAGACGTAGGTCGGTTGGCCGAGTGGCTCAGGCAGCGGTCTGCAAAACCGCTTACGCCGGTTCGAATCCGGCACCGACCTCTACAAGAGTGTACAACCATTCCCACCTTGAGATAGCGCGTTGTCCATGGACTTCGATGTCGCCGATTGGACGAATTCCTATATCGAGCTCGAAGGAGAGGGCAGTGCCTTTTGTATCTTTGGAGGGATAGGATTCGGATCGTACAACTGTTCGCTATGAAAACCGGTCAGCTGGATGTGCTCTTGGGGTTGCAGTGGGGCGATGAAGGCAAGGGGAAAGTCGTCGATTATCTCAGCAGTCAATACGACATCGTAGCGCGATACCAGGGAGGCCCCAATGCGGGGCATACCGTCGTCGTCGATGGGAAAAACGTGGTATTGCACACCATCCCATCGGGCATTTTTCACGAAGAGGTGAAAAACCTCATCGGCAACGGCGTTGTGGTCGATCCCATCACTCTCCAACACGAGTTTGAAATGCTCCATCAGCTCGGCATCGATGCGAAGGAGCGCGTATATCTATCGCGTCGCGTACATCTCATCTTGCCCACCCACCGATGGCTGGATCTGGCGAGCGAATCGGCCAAAAAAAAGAATAAAATCGGCTCCACCCTGCGCGGTATCGGCCCTACCTATATGGACAAAACCGGTCGAAACGGCATACGAGTGGGAGATCTCTTCACGAAGGGCTTTGAAGAACAGTATCAAAACCTCAAAGCCAAACACCTGCGTCTCTTAGAGATGTATCCACC
>WFXH01000022.1 GCA_015490715.1 Saprospiraceae bacterium
GGGTTGAGGCACGTAGACGCTGTCCCGATACAGACAGCCCTTGTCGTCGCCGGCAAAAAACGAATAATATCCTTCAGCGACACTGTCCAGTACAAAACCGGCCTTTTTCTGGTCAATCCAGATGACTCGATAGGGCGGGGTACCTCCTTCCAAAGCAAGCTCTATCCTACCGTTGGAATCACCGTAACATGCGGGCTGTGTGATCACTGTCGATGAGGCAATGCGCATCGGGGGAGGGGCCCCAATGGTGAAATACAGCGTATCCGAACATCCCGCGTTGCTCACCACGACCCACTGCTGGCCCGCACAAAGAGCTGTGGCCGTACTGGCAAATGTACCGATACTGGTCTCACCGCTCGACCAAAGGAAGGTATATCCCGCGGCTGGATCTTTACCTCCCGAAGCAGATACTTGTGCTTTTCCGTCACAAGTCTTGCTCTCTGCACAGCTCACATCTGCCGTGTTCATGAGGGTGATATCGATAGAGGGAGGTGAGTCGATCGTGAAAGTCTTTGTTATCGGTGGGCATCCGCCGCCATCGTGCACCGTCACGCTATACGTACCTGGCCCCAGAGAGTGCACGACCTGGGAGGTATCGCCCGTAGACCATTCGAACCGATAGGGCGGTGTGCCACCATCGACACCAATGGTGATGAGCCCATCATTCGTATAGGGACAGGTTGGATCTTCTATGCGCGTGTTGGTGAAGAAGAGCGAGCTCGCAGGCTGATCGATATAGACCGAGTCGGTATCTGAGCAGCCGTTTTCATCAGTGATGGTGACGCTGTACCATCCCGAGCGTACATTGCTGAGACGTTGGGTAATAGCCCCATTGCTCCAAACAAACTGTCGCACGGGTGTAGAGCCCTCGTCGTACAATACTTCTGCACTGCCGTCGGCCTTGTCGGTACAGGTAGCATTTTGTACGTCGAATCCCGTGATGACAGGCCCTGTCGGCCCGGTGACTTCAAATTCTGCTGTGGCTATGCAGCCCTTGGCATCGGTGACCGTGACGGCATAGGTGCCGGGCTCGAGCTTATCGATGCGAGGGGTTGTTGCACCTGTGTTCCACTCGATCGTGTAGGGCCGCCCGTTGCCCCCATGGGGGGCGATCTCAATATAGCCGTCGTACCCCGGATTGCAAGTGGTCTTGAGGTTGGTGTCGACCACGGTGATGCTAATGGGCGAAATGAGTGGAATAATCACGGTGACTTGCGTAGAGCAGACTGCTCCGTAGATGCGTATACGGTACCTTCCAGTAGCCAAACTGTCGATGGTGATCGCGGAAGTGTCGATCTGGTCTACGGTCTGGATAAGTGAGTCGTTTCCGTCGTAAAGCTCATATCGGTATTTTTCCCCTGCATTCGATGATTGGAGGAAGACGACAGCCCTACCGTTCGAGTCACCGTAGCAAGTGGGGGCATCGATGATCGTAGAGTCGATGAGCAAGACATTTTGGCTCGGCACATCGAAATACACTGTATCGCTACATCCTTTGCTATCGCTCACAATGACCCATTGATTGCGTCCCGATATCTGGGCATTGCGCGCGGTATCACAGGGCGTACCGTTGCAATTAGGGTCCCCTCCTTTGCTCCATTGATAGATGTAACCGCCATTGGCGTAGGGCTCACCTCCTTGAGCAGTGGCTACGACCAGACCGTCGTTGGAGTTCGAGCACGACGAGGCCGTGTGGATATCGGCTTTGGCACGCAAGACGTACTTTTCAAAATCGAAGTCTAAACTCGCTTCACACCCGAGTGAATCGCGGACGACAACGGTGTATTTACCCGGCGGGAGGTCGCCGATGTAGCGGCTTCCGTATACGCGCATGGGCAACCACGTAATGGCGTAATCCGATGGAGTACCCATCCCCCCCACGATGCGAATGTATATGGATCCAAAATCGTCTTTGCAGGTCGGATAAATCACCTGCTCAGGAATGATCTGAATGGGATTGCTTCCAACGGTGATTTTTTTGGTCTTTTGCTTGCCATTGGCATCGATCACGACGACGTTGTAGCTGCCCGCCGGCACACCTTGAAATCGCACTGTACCCACTTTGGTATTGAGGATACTCGATTGGCCGAGTGGGTTGAGCTGCACCTGATACGGCGGTTGTCCACCGTCGATTTGTACGGTGACTGTGCCCGTTCCGTTGGCCGTGTCGGGACAGGAAAAGACATTGACACAGAGATCCTGGGCATCGTTTATCACGATTTCATTGCCGACAAACTGATAACAAACCTCATCCGTATTGCGAAGAAACTCTGCAATGAGTGGGTGCCCCGTATAACCGATCGTCGTCCTGTCGCCCGGCAGGCCCACAGGCTCAAAACACAGGGTAAAGAGCGCTTGATCATCGGGAATCGTGCCATTGTTTCCATTCGGATCCGACCAAAGTAGCCGCAGGGTGCCGCCGATCTTTGGTGCATAGATGTTGTTGCTGACACTAAAGCCCGTCAACCCATTGTATTTCTGCTGTATATTGACTAATCGGATGATCGTGGGATCCCAATTGAGAGAAAACTGCATCGACTGTATGTTGGTGAAATTTCGAAAGACTACGTCGACACAGATTTGCCCACATCGATCGACCACCCCACCATAGACGCGCACCTCCACACAGCTATCCGCCCCTTGTGCCTTTAACCCCGTAAGGCCTATCCACCACAAAATCCAAAAGTGCAGCCATCGCCTCATATCGGAATGGATTTTTGGACATTCGTATCAACCGACAAAGGTAGGCGTTTTATACCAATTCCAAATCGCACTTTCGAGTTTATACACGTCAAAATCAATAGGATTTACATTATAAAAAATGGCTATGCATTGATCTAATATGCAGCCTCGTTGCTTTCTGAAAAGCGAAACGGCAACGCCAAATACGCAAGTCGATCGAAATGCTCCCTCTATCTGCCATGCATACGCATCACTAAACGTATGTGAGGTCAAATTAGTACGGATTATGGTCGAATTTGGTTGCTACCGTACCACTTTCCATTTATAATGACAGAGTGCTGCAAAGTGTTGCAAATCTCATAGGAAATTTGCGCTAAGTCTTTTAACTCGTCAAAGACGAGCAAATTGGCGCGTGCACCCACCGCGATGGCACCTACTTCGCCTTGTAGGTCGAGGCTGTATGCAGCATTGACCGTGGCCGCATTAAAGGCCTCCTCAGGTGTGAGCCCGCAGCGCAGGCAGGCCAACGCCTGAACGAAAAACATATTGGGCGTAGGGCAGGACCCCGGATTGAAATCGCTGGCAAGAGCAAGGCGGGCGCCACTGTCGACAAGGGCTCTTCCCTTAGGAAATGGACTGCGTAGGAAAAACGCCGCACCGGGCAAAAGAGTAGCCATCACTTCCGATTGGGAGAGGAGTTGAATCTCCTCATCCGTGAGTACTTCGAGATGGTCGACTGAGACTATCCGATGGCGCACGGCCACTTCAATGCCGCCCGAGCTGCTGAATTGATTGGTGTGAAGGCGAGCTTTTAATCCGTATTTGGCCCCTTGAAGGATGATTTGCTCGGTCTCTTCAGCGGTAAAGTACCCCCGTTCGCAAAAGACATCAATGTAGGCTGCAAGCTGTTCCTCCGCAATGCGGGGTACCATTTCATACAACACTTCTTCGAGATATTTCTCCCGTCGATCGCGATAGGGTGGAGGGATGGCGTGTGCCCCCAGGAAAGTGGCGCGTACAGGAATGGGACTTTCGCGCTTCAGTCGGTCGATGACGCGCAGCATTTTCAATTCGCTATCGGTATCGAGGCCGTACCCACTTTTGATTTCTACAGCACCCGTCCCCATGCGGATGAGCAGGTCCAACCTCCGTCGGGCTCTTTGGTAGAGCTCCTCTTCGGACATTTCGCGTAGACGCAGAGCGGAGTTGTAAATGCCTCCTCCACGCGCGGCAATTTCTTCATAGCTCATCCCTGCTAAGCGCATGCGAAACTCCTCCAGGCGTGGAGCCGCAAAGACCAAATGGGTATGACAGTCGACCCAACAGGGCGTCACGTCCCGCCCCTTAAGATCAATCCCTTGGCCATCAATGGTGCCGAGCTCCTCCATAGGGCCCACTTCGACGATGCGCCCATCATCGATGATGAGATACGCGTTATCCAGATAGGGGACCTGCTTCAACGCTTCACCACGCAGCGCTGTCTCCAACGCTTCTCTGCGGCGGTATTGCCAAAGGCGTCCAATGTGGTATAAAATCGTGCGCATTAGAGCTTGACAATCACCGATGGTATGCCCTTTAATTTTAAATCTGCCCGCGCCTGTAGGGCTTCGGCCTTCGTCTCAAACTCTCCACCCAATACGCGATATATGCCTTTGGTCTCGACGATGACGACGTTGAAGTTGGCCTGCATGACGATCTCCTCGGCAAAACTACGCGCATTGGCAGGTTGGGAAAAGGCACCAAATTGTAAGGTGTAACGCGCAGGGGATTTCCCTCTATCCGATATATCTCTTTTTACTCTCTTTGAGGGAGATGCAGTAGGTGGATCCGTATGGGATGCTTGGGGTGCCGTGGTTGATACGGTGTGGGATGCCTCAGCAATCGTCTCTTCACTTGGCTTGTGGACATCATGCCGACGGCAGAGCTCTAAGAGCATGTCGGGACCGAGCGACTCTTCGATTCGGGCCCGCATCTTACCGTCTGGAGAGCGTATGACCATGGTGGGTAAGACTTTGACCTCGTATTCCTCTTTGAGTCGAAAGCCCTCCCATTGATCGATGTCGGCATAGACGACGACGTAGCGTCGATTTAAATACTCGATCAGGGTGGGATCTTTAAAGGTATAGTTTTGCATCCATACACAGGGTGTGCACCACTTGGCGCCAAAGATGATGAGCATATTTTTTTGTTCAGCCGCAGACGTGCGTACAGCTTCTTGCCACTGGCTCTGCTGATACATGCGCAAACCGTTATTGGCCCATACAGGCGCATCCATGCCGATGGATACGGCTAAAGCGA
>WFXH01000023.1 GCA_015490715.1 Saprospiraceae bacterium
GGGGAGTTGGATAGGAGGAGCGTGGAGGCGCAGCTTCGTGGTCGAGGCCTACGGGCGCAGTTGTTGTGGATTCGTCTGCGCTATTCGGACGGTCGAGAAGGGGTGAAGCGGTGGCTGTTTGTGGAATAGGGGTTGAATCTTAAAGGAGGAGAGGTGAAGGGAGTCGTTGGGACTCCCTTTTTTTTCATACTTAAAGTAGATCAAGTGTCACGCAATGTTCCCCAGTTGCGTTACTGTTTGAACCATGGAATGCGAGCTATGCAGTGATGGGCGTGATCGAAAATGCAAAGCCAGTACAAGCCGTTGGATAAGTGTTGTACATTGAGGATTGGGGGGTGTTGGTCCGACAGCCGGATGAGCTCTATTCCGAGGGTGGAATACAGAGCAATGGTGGTAGAGACCTTAGGCGGCAGGTTTTTCAGATAGAGATGGTTCCCATCGTATTGTAGGGAAAGGGGCCATTTGGTCCTTGTGGAGGTATGCGATGGTGCCTTAGGCACTGCGTACACGACGAGGTCGTCGATGTATACGCCATCCAGCTGATACGATTGTGGAGAAGAGTGAAATGCAAAACTGATCTGGAAGGTGGTGTGGTCTTTGACGATATCGGTGATATCGATGATTTCTCGTTGCCATTGGTTGGAGATACCCGTGTACAGATGAGGGAGGAGGGTGTCGTAGGGGTGTTTTTTAGCGACGAGGGGGCAAAAGTCCGTAGAAGAATCGTCAAACGTCAGGATGATGGGATAGACATAATCGAACGCGTATTCGTCTAATTCGGTTTTGATCCAGTAACTCAGGAAGATGCGTTCGGAGTTTGGTGGAACTTGGATTTGGTAGAGGTCGAGGGTGATGGCGGAGTTGGTATTGGGGGAGTAGGTGGTCCGCGGCGATTCGGCCAGAGAAAAGGGCGGGGAGCGGAAGTCGCTGTTGTCGAGTCCCCATGTGGTTTTGGTCGTGGAATAGGCCGACCAACGGGATAGGTCGTTGAAGTGTTCTACAAAGATCGGGGTGAGGTCGTAGAGCAATAAGGTCTTGAAGGTAAATTGACGGGTGTAGTAGCCGTTGTCGATCTGGATGGTGAAGAGGAGGTGTTTGCCGCGCAGTTCAGGGCTGTGGAAATCGATGGGAAGGTAGAAGGTGGTGTCGGTATGGGCGTCGAGCTGCAGGGAAGTGGTGTGGGTAAGGAGGGTGGTGTTGTCGACGGAGGCGGTCCATTCGATGTGGAAGTTGCCCCTCTGCAGGCCGGCGTTGATGAGGGAAAAAGAGAGCGTGGCGGGCATCGAGTCGATGGCGGGTGGAGTTAGCCATTGGACGTGCGCGAGGGGCAGGGTGGACAGGGCGGCGGCCATATTGGTCCACAGCATGGCTTTACAATCGGGGATGATTTGATTCTTAGGTGGCCAGAAGCCGTAATAACCCACTTCAGGGACAAAGGCGTAGATGGGAGGCTTGACGGTGTCGCCGTACATCCAATCGGAGGCGGTACCGTTGGCCAGGTAGAGCAGGCGGCTGCCGCCGTGTCGGTATTCGTTTTCATACGTCATGGTTTCCCCCAGCTGGGCGAAAGGGACGGAGTCAGACGTCAATTCGTAGGTGTGGGTCCACGGATAGAGCAGCAGAGCCGAATAGGTATGGGCGTTGAGGGCCGCTTTGTATTGGTACTTGGTACAGAGGTGGGCGACGGCGCGTGTTTCGGGTTCGGAAAAAGGGGAAGGGCCGCGATAGGTCTGTTTGGATGGATCAGGGGAGGAGCCTCGATCGTCTATTCCCCACATGAAGCCGTAGTTTCGATTGAGGTCTACTCCGACGATGCTATCGCCCAAGCGTCGGCGATTTTTTCGCCAATATCCCATGATGCTCATGTTGTACACATAGCCATCGGGATTGACGCAGGGGATGAAGTGGAGTTCGACATTGTCGAGTATGGTCTTGACCATGGGATCGGAGGGGTAGTGTTCGAGCAGGTACCAGATGAAGAAGATCAATTGTGTCAGGCTGCCCGGTTCGCGGGCGTGATGTAGAGCGGTGAAGAGCACTTTGGGTTTGTCGGTCTTGTGGTTTGGTGCGGTGAGTTTGGTCCAAAGAATCGGGCGATTTTCCTCAGTGCGGAAAGTGTCGATGGGTTGGAGTGGGGCTATGAATTGGGGATACAATTGGTGCATGCGCTGAAACTGTTGGAGCATTTCGTCGTAGGAATAGAATCCTCGTATGCTTCCAAGCTCGAAGTGCTTAGGCACGGGGTAGTGTAGGTACTTTTTTGGTGGACAGGTCTTTTCGGATAGGGCATGAGGGGTGGGAAAGCGAGAGTACAGGTCGGATTCGTCGTGTGCGAGGATGCGGTAGTGGAGTTGCGAGTTGTCGAGGGTCTGGAGTTGGTCAGGGGTAGCCCAGGTGATGAAGAGGCCGTATTTGGGGTAATGTACTCCTTCCAGGGGGTCGAAGCCGGCTTGGAGAACGGCATGCCAGTCTTTTTGATTTTTGTATGAAATGGTGATAAGGGTTGCGTGTTGTTGGGCGGAGCAGACCGCTGGGGGGAGCAAAGTGAGGAGCAGAAGTGTGTATTTCATGGTGCACCATTTTATACAGGTGAAAGATATGGTTTTAGATAGGATCCAGTGATCGAGGATGGGCAGTGAATGAGCTCTTCGGGGGTACCGCTAAAGACGAGCTGTCCGCCTTTGGGGCCACCTTCGGGGCCGAGGTCGATGACCCAGTCGGCGCATTTGATCACATCGGGGTGGTGTTCGATGACGACGACGGAGTGGCCTTGTTCGATGAGGGCGTTGAAGGCGCGCAAGAGGGTGCGTATATTGTCGAAGTGCAGGCCTGTGGTGGGTTCGTCGAAGAGGAACATGGTAGTCGGGTGTTTGGCGGTTTCGACGAGGTAGGATGCGATTTTCAATCGCTGGGCTTCGCCGCCGGATAGTGTACTTGTCGATTGTCCCATGAGGAGGTATCCGAGGTCGAGATCGACGAGGGGCTGGAGTCGCTTAGTGATTTCGGGGTGTTGGTGGAAGAATTCGACGGCTTCGGAGATGTTCATTTGGAGGATGTCGTAGATGTTTTTGTCGCGGTAGCGCACTTCGAGTATTTCGCGTTTGAAGCGTTTGCCTCCGCAGGCTTCGCAGACGAGGCGCACGTCGGCCATAAACTGCATGTCGACGGTGATCTCGCCTTCGCCCTGGCACTCTTCGCAGCGGCCGCCTTCGGTGTTGAAAGAGAAGTGTTTTGCTTGTAGGCCTTTTAGCTTAGCGGATTTTTGTGCGGCGAAGAGTTTGCGGATGTGGTCGTAAGCTTTGGTGTAGGTAGCGGGGTTGGAGCGCTGGGAACGTCCGAGGGGGCGTTGGCCGATGAGTTCGACTTGACGCAACAGTTTGAGGTCTCCGCTGATGTCGTCGAGGTCTTCGGGATGGGTGAGGGGGGTGCCGGCGAGGGTATCGCGCAAGGCGGGATAGAGGACGTCTTTGATGAGGGTGGACTTGCCCGAGCCGGAGACGCCGGTGACGACGACGAGGCTGTGGAGTGGGATGGTCACGTCGATGTGTTGGAGGTTGTGTTTGCGCGCTTTGTGGAGGGTGATGGAGTTGACCACGGGGCGGCGCACCTTAGGTAGGGGGATTTGCTTTTGGCGGGCGAGGTATTGAGCGGTGAGGGATTGGGGAGCACTCTGGAAGAGGGTGTTGGGGGGGCCTTGATAGACGATTTGGCCGCCGTGGATGCCTGCGCCGGGTCCCAAGTCAATGAGATAATCGGCGTTGCGGATGAGGGTTTCGTCGTGTTCGACGACGAGGACGGTGTTGCCGAGGTCGCGCAATTGGAGGAGCACTTTGAGGAGGTTGTCGGTATCGCGCGGATGGAGGCCGATGCTGGGTTCGTCGAGTATGTAGAGGGCCTCGGTGAGGTTGGCGCCGAGGATGCGGGTCAGATGGATGCGCTGTGTTTCGCCGCCGCTGAGGGTGGATGCCAAACGGTCGAGGTGTAGGTAGCCCAATCCGAGTTGGCAGAGGGTTTCGAGGCGGACGGTGATGGCGCGCAGCAGGGCCTTTGCGATGGCAGCTTGGGTGGGGTTGAGTTTGAGTGTGTTGAAGAAGTCCAGTAGTTGGAAGAGAGGCATTTGGACGAGCTGTCCGATATGCTTGTCGCCGATGCGGACGAGGAGAGCCTCTTTGCGCAGTCGAGCGCCCCCACACTCGGGGCATCGCGTTTTGCCGCGAAATCGGGCCAGGATGATGCGGTTTTGGATTTTGTAGGTCTCGCGCTCAACTTGTCGGAAATAGTCGTAGATGCCGGGCACATAGGCATTGCCGTGCCAGAGGATGTGCTTGTGCTCTTCCGACAGTTCGGCGTAGGGCGTGTGTACGGGAAAGTCAAAGAGGTGGGCGTGTTGGATAAAGCGTTTCCACCATCGCGAGGATTTTTCGCCCTTCCAGCACTGCACGGCGCCTTCGTAGACGCTCAAACGCGGGTTGGGGATCACCTTTTTGGGGTCGATGCCGAGGATGCGGCCGTACCCCTCGCACTTGGGACAGGCTCCGATGGGGCTGTTGTAGTTGAACAGCTGGGGAGTGAGTTCGGGGAGTTTGACGCCATCGGCTTCCCAAAAGGAGGAGAATTCGATTTTTTCACCGGTTTCGGCGTGCCACAGTGCACAATATCCCTGGCTTTCGCGGAAGGCCGTGCTGGCCGAATCACGGATACGGCGCAGGGTGGCCTCATCGACAGGGCCGTTGATGCGAATGCGGTCGACCAATACCCATAGCTGCTCACCTTTAGCTGGAGGAGCGGCGTTGGGTGAGTGAAGTAGTTCGTCGATGCGCACGACTTCTTCACCGATGAAGAGGCGTCGATAGCCGCTCTGCAGGAGGTTTTGCCAGGTATCGGTCGACTCTCGGCCGCGATATTTTTCGGGAATGGGCATGAGCAGGTACCAGGTGCCCGACTTTTCCGATTGTGTCAGGTATTCTACGACGTGTTGGACGCTGTGTTTTTGTACGGGCTTGCCCGTGATGGGGGAGTACATCGTGCCGATGCGGGCAAAGAGTATGCGCAGGTAGTCGTAGATTTCCGTCAAGCTGCCGACGGTAGATCGCGCGTTGGACGAGACGGTGCGCTGCTCGATGGCGATGGCGGGACATAGCCCGTGGATGACGTCGACATCGGGTTTTTTCATGCGCTGGAGGAATTGGCGCGCATAGCTGGAGAGGCTCTCCACGTATCTGCGCTGTCCTTCGGCGTAGAGGGTGTCCATGACCAGTGAAGATTTGCCAGAGCCCGAGAGCCCTGTGACGACTACATAGGAATTTTTCGGTATCCTTACGGAGATGTTTTTGAGGTTGTTGGAGCGCGCACCGCGTATTTCGATGTATTCGGTATGGTCGCTATGCGCTTCTGCAGTGAATGGCGATGGTGTGGTCTTGTCCTTCATCGCATGCTATTCTCAGTCCTAACGCTCAGTTGTCGCAATATTTCATACACGATAGAGGGATAATTTGTTTGCCGATGGTGGGCGATATCGATGGTCAAATCGTAGAGGGGCTCGCAAGAGGTGTAGAGACCTACTTTTAGATGAGCTTTTGCGTGTAGTGCGATGTAGTGGAGGGGTGGGATCATGGAGGGTGCGAGGTTGATGAGCAGGTCGTAGGATTGTTGGAGGACGGGTTGGGTTGTGGCAGGACGAGGAACGAGGTTCCATTTTAGATCTGCAGGAGTGATGCAATAACTTTTGGGGATAGTCCTTGGTATGAGTGCATTGCAGTAGAGCACGGTGGTCAGGATGGATTGTGGGCTTTGGATTTTTTGTATGAAATCGTGCAGCTTTTGGGCGTCGCCGTGTTCGCTCAGGTGGTGGAGGAGGAGGATGCGGCGTGGTCGGATGACTTGGGCGGTGTGGGTGTTTTTTGGAGGGGACTTCAGAGGGTGCAGAGCTCTCTTAAAGAGGAAGAGGCGAATGCGATAGAGCCAGCTGTTCATGTGCAGCAAGATGGGAGTGTGGGGCTTATGGTGTTTTGTCGCTCGAAGGCTGGTCTGCGATGGAGTACACTCCCATGTTGAGGTATTTTTCGGCTCTTTGTTGGATGAGTGTGTCGATGGGGATTTCGAGGAGTTCTTTGATGTGTTTTTTGATGTGTTTTTTGAGGGATTTAGCCATGGCCTCGGGTTGGTAGTGCGCGCCTCCGGGGGGTTCTTTGACGATTTCGTCGATGAGGCCGAATTGGAGCATGTCCTTAGGGGTGAGTTTGAGGGCTTCGGCGGCTTTTTCTTTGTGGTCCCAGCTTCGCCAGAGGATGGAGGAGCACGATTCGGGGGAGATGACGGAGTACCAGGTATTTTCGAGCATGAAGACACGGTCGCCTACGCCGATGCCGATGGCGCCACCGCTGGCTCCTTCGCCGATGATGTAGACGAGGATGGGAGTGCGTAGTCGCGCCATTTCATATAGATTTCTGGCGATAGCCTGGGCGACGCTAAATTCTTCGGCTTCCAGTCCACAGGCGGCGCCGGGCGTGTCGACAAAGACGACGACGGGTATGGCGAATTTTTCGGCCATTTTCATCAGTCGGAGGGCTTTGCGGTATCCGTGCGGATGGGCCATGCCGAAGTTGCGCAGTTGGCGCTGCTTGGTGTTGATGCCCTTCTGGTGGCCGATGCAGACGATAGGCTGCTGATCCAGATAAGCCAGGCCTCCGACGATGGCTTTGTCGTCCCCCATGCAACGGTCGCCGTGGAGTTCGACGAAATATTTGGTCATCTTTTCGATGTAGTAGAGGGTGTAAGGGCGCTGTGGGTGTCTTGAGAGCTGGACTCTCTGCCAAGGGGTGAGCGAGGAGTAGATTTCTTTTTGTTTTTTCTTGATCTTTTGCTCGACCTCTCGGATTTTGTCGCTCATGTCGATATCGCCGTCCTGGGCGATTTGTTTGAGCTTTTCCAGCTGGGTGTATAGTTTTTCGAGCGGTTTTTCGAATTCCAGGAAAACCATACGCTCACAATTGCATTTTATATGAGTGACCAGCACGCCAAACGGTGGTGCAAGTTATAAAAAATGGGGGAGTTGATATTTTTTGGGCGATGAGGGGGTGTGCGTTTTGGAGATTGTGAGAATTGACGTATTTTTGCATCGCCTTAGGAAGGTCCGGTAGTTCAGCTGGTTAGAATGCCGGCCTGTCACGCCGGAGGTCGCGGGTTCGAGTCCCGTCCGGACCGCAAAGCGAGCGGGAAGATTGCTTCCCGCTTTTTTATTTTATCCACATCGATTCCTTGACTGACGATATGGCAGGTGTGGGCAGCCGAGCGCTTCGAAATCGGACATCTTGTAGGCCCTTTAGGCGGTGGCATGGCGATTGTGGAAGGTCAGAGGAAGTATAAAACAGTGATGCGATGAGGAATTTAAAAGGTGTTAAGAAATTTGAACGACTCTTCCGCGTATTGGGAAGCATGGATGTGGACAAATCGGATATACTGCGTCTGAATCACTTCATCAATGATGTGACGCACCGGTTGTTGCAAGTGGGCATGCGCAATGCCAAGCTCAACAATCGCGATGTGATCTGGATATCCGATTTGCCGATTACGATGGGCTTGGAAGCTCAGATGCAGGAGTTTGAAAAGACCGATGAAGAGATCGAAGTCTCCACCTTGATGGAGGACCTGGCGACACTTCCCCCGCTGCCCTTGGCAATAGGAGAAGACGTGCAGGAGTATCTGGCACAGATACAGGGAGGTATTGTGGTTGCCTTGATCAAATGTATGAAGACCATAGCACCGGGCGTGAAAAACCCCCAGACTGAGGAATGGGAAAAGGCACGCGCCATTTTTCAGACGCTGCTTTAAGGAGCGCGATTATTTAATCTTCACCTTCGTAGATACATCCGCTTCGCGGAGTTTCGGCTACCTCTATTTTTGTGAGCAGGGGTAGGAGGGGCTTAATGCGTTTCCACAGCCATAGGGCGATGTGTTCGGCTGTGGGGTTTTCCAACCCGGGAATGTCGTTTAGGTAGCGATGGTCGAGCTGGCGAATGACGGGGCCGGCGATGTCCTTCACCGTTCCGAAGTCTTCCACCCATCCGAGCTGGGGGTCGAGTTCCCCTTCGAGGTAGAGCGTCACGCGATAGGAATGGCCGTGTACGCGCCGACATTTGTGTTGAGGAGGTACATGGGGAAGGCTATGTGCCGCTTCGAAGGTGAAGACGCGATAGATCTGCATTTTCGCCATAGTGCACAAGAGTTTTGTACTTACCAACCCGGCACTAAGGTAAGACCAAAAAGTGGCCGGCTGTTTTTATGCAGTATCCAGGACAAATAGGGCTCGACCACAATGGAACGGAAGAGCACCACACGCCAAGACAGACCTGAGGTAAACACCCATTTGGGCTGGTAGGGCATCGGGATTTCGTCGTTGCCCAAGTCGCCGTACTGAAAGAACGCCACTCCACCATCGACGAATGCGGCGAGTTCGGACCACAGATAGCGAAATGGGATGAGAGCAAGCCGATCGGGCCCGGTAAAGGGCAAGCGCAACTCTACGGATGTGAGCAAGACTTTGTTGCCAATGAGATTTTCAAATTGCAGGCCGTATTGTTGGAGGATGGCATCGCGGCGGTTGGGATCGCTCAGATAGGGCAGACCTCGTAAGAATCCCCATTGGCCGAGATAGAGCGGATAAAATCGCTCGGCATCACTACCTGTTAAGGCCAGGTGATACACCCGAAAGGCCAGCGCAATGGGACGGCGCCACCAATAGCGCCGATAATCTGCAAGCCACAGTTGGTAATTGCGCCCCAGGAAATTGGTCGTCAGTCCAAATCGATAGCGGTATCCCGCCAAGGGAGAGGCTATACCGAAATACGAAGCATCGCCGACATAAGCAACACCGGTGTGGATATAGCCTTCCCGCTTGATTCGAAAAGAGTTGAAGAGTATTTCATCGCCCTCGATCTCGAGCTTTCCGCGGCGTTGGCCGAGGTAATACAGACCGTCGGAAGTGTAAATGTTGACGATGGTGTCCCATCGGAAAAACTGATATGAATAGCCTACGGTGGCCTCCCATCGCTTGAAGATGGAGAGGGGATACTGGGCGGTCAAGGTGATGTCGTCGAAAAAGATGCGCAAAATGTCGAGGCGCTCTTCGTAGGTGTTTAACACCGTACCGTCGGCAGCAGTCCGCGTGTTGAAATAGGCAGTGTAATACCCCGTGGTATAGGGGTAGTGCGAGAAGCCTATTCCCCAGCCCAATCTGCGCTTGTAATTGAAATAATACAGGGAGCCGATGGCATCGTAGATTTCACCTTGCAGACCGATATTGGTGAAGATCTTGTGATCCCCCAGTGGGTCGCTAAAGAGCAGGAACAATCCCCCACCCGCAAGCGGAGTTGTGGAACCGTAGCCCGTGTAGATACCGGCACCAGCCGCACCGGTGATGTAATCCAGCTTCAATTTCGGCCGATACCGCTTAAAAGCTATTTGATTCGTGTCTAGAGGAGGTAGTTGAAATTGTCGTTGGATATAATGGTCGACGAAGTCTTTGTTCGCATTGGCAAAGGGTAATTGGGCGGCTTCTTGACGGACTATTGGGGCGGTAATGGGCTTGTAGAGCAATTCCGACTGACGGGCTTGTCGTATCCAATACCGATGGCCGACAAAGTGCGAAAAGACGATGCGGTCGCGGTGCCGCGCAGCAGATACGGCTGTAGTGTAGGGCGTAAAACCCGATATACCGGTGAGAAAATCCGTCAATTGGAAGATCTGCCCCGTGGCACGCTCGTAGCGATAGAGGTTGCGATATCCATCGCGGTCGGAGAGGAAGAGTATATCGCCGCGATGGTCAAAGACGGGATTGAGGTTATTGGCCCCCGGGAAGAGGTCTAAGATTTGTGTTTGGCCGGTTTGTAAGTTGTACAGTGCTATGTCGAAGCGAAATTGTCGCTTGTCGTCAAAGCGCTGGAGGTTGGCCGCATCGGTGGCGTAGACGATGAGATTGCCATCGGGCGACCACTGGGGGTGGATATCTGAGGCGAGATCATGGGTGAGTTGGTGCAAGGTCCTCTTTTTCATGTCGAATAGATAGAGGTCGACCTGTCCCTCGCGCATGCCCGAAAAGACGATGCTGTGCCCTCTTGGAGCCCAAGCGGGATTGGTGATTGAGGGCACTTCTTCGAAGGAAAATTCGTCGAGGGTCTTGCCGGTGCGTACATCTTTGACCACGATCATGCTTCGCCCCCGCTTGTAGACGACGAAGGCGTACTTTTTTCCGTCGGGCGACCATGTGCCCGTAGACTCGATATAGCTCAGGGCGTCGTGGTGTCCGCGTCGACCAAAGGAGGTGATTTTGCGCAAGATCTTGCCCGTGCGTGCATCGGCCAGGTAGAGGTCGATGTCGAGCACGTCGCGTTCGGAGGCGAAAATGAGATATCGCCCGTTGGGACTCAGTGAGGGGATGACATTGATCCTTCCGCCGTTTTTGTCTGTGATGAGGGGTTTGCCCCAGCTCCGCTCTGCTCCGTCGCCAATATAGGCGCTGTAATACCTTCGTAGCGAGCGTTTCCACACCGATGAGAGCGTATCTAAACGCACGTGAAAGAGGCTGTCTACGGCATTTTGCAGACCGTATAGAGCTGTCATCTCAAAGAGAGGGCGTATTACCTGATCACCAAACATGCCCGTGATAAAGGTCCAGAAGGCATGTCCCCATCGGTAGGGGAAGTACTTCGGCTTGACCAAATCGTCAAAATCGGGTATGTCGTCGTGCAATACGGCATCGCGCAACCACATGGCCGTCATGGGGTCGGTCTTGCCCTTCGACAGATATTCGGCTAAGCCCTCGACCATGAAGAGCGGCAGGTTGCGCAGTGATTCGAGGCCCGCTGAATCATTGCGAAGGATGAGATGATACTGAAAGGCGTGTACCAATTCGTGTCCGATGACGTGATGCGTCTGGGCATGAGTATGTGCAATGGGAATAACCATGCGGTTTTGAAAGGCCTCTGTCACCCCGCCTGTGCCGATGTCGACCCTGCCAAAGATGACATTGGTTTGCTGGAAATCACCGTGGTGATTGTAGAGAATGAGGGGATTTTTGGTATAGAACGTGTCGCGGAAGACTGCCTGGTGCACGGCATACCAGCGCTCCGACCAGTCGGCTATGCGCAAGAGCGCCTCTCGGTTTTGGAGATAATGGTAGATTTTAAAATGAGGGGTCTCGAGTATGCGAAAGTCGAAATCGCGATACCGCGGCTTGTTTTTTCCGAAATACTGACCGTAAAGAGTCACGCTACTCACCATGAGCAGGAGGAGGAAGAGCGATTTGCCAAATGTACAGGTCCAGTTTTTCATACGGGGCTGTTGTTTAACGATGTGGAAGATACGACAATGCCGCAAAATCTGCCTTCGACATGGGTAGAGTGAAGGGGAACCGTTGAAATTTTACAGCCCATGGGACGTTAAAAATGGATAATGTTCAGGCTCTATTACACACAAAACGCATGTGCAGGGCGAATGCATATAAAATATTGCGGGCATTTCTACTGTTCAGTGCTGGAATAGGGATGTATGTGCTGCTCATGAGCGGATGTGCCAATAGAGGCATCATTCACGGGGGACCTCGCGACACAGTGCCGCCTGTGCTCATCGTAGAGCGCAGTACTCCCAACCGACAGGTACACTTTCGGCCGCAGGAGATCATCTTGTATTTTGATGAGTGGATTCAGTTGCACAATCCCACTAAGGAAATCTTCATCACACCGCCGCTGCAAGGTAGATACGAAGTCAAAGCGCGAGGCAAACGCGTTGTGATGAGGTTTAGCGAAGAGACGCAATGGAGGGATCGGACAACATACCTCATCCACTTTGGGCGTGCCATACGCGATCTGCACGAGGGTAATCCTGCGGATTCCATCCTCTACGTATTTTCGACAGGAGCGCATATCGACAGTTTGCAGCTCTACGGACGTCTCGTCGATGTCGAGACCAATGCCCCTGTCGAAGGAGCCACGGTTTTGCTCTATGCAGTGCGCAAAGACAGTTCTGCCGTACGGGATTTGCCCGACTACATGGCTTTTTCGGATCGCAAGGGAAGGTTTCACTTCCAATACCTGCGTGAGGACAGCTTTATCCTCCTGGCTGTGGTAGACAAAAACCGAAATTACAAGGTGGATTTTGAGGTGGAACGGCACGGATTTTACCCACACCCCGTGAAGAGCTTAAAGCCCCCCGATAGCCTCGAAATCGTCCTCTTTCCGCCACTGCAAAATCCGCGTGTGCTTCGTATAATGAAAAGTAGCTCAGCTCTCAAGGTCGAACTCAGCACTGCACCCGAGAGGGTCTTCCTCCAGCTCGAACCTCCTACTTTACCGTTTCGCTATGCGGTCCTAGAAGATACGCTTTATATCGTGTGGCACCCAGATACAGGACAGCAGCTAAAAAGGGTGTACTTGCGCTTTTTGGACCAACCGCGGGATACCATTGACCTAAGCGAAGTACGACGGACATTTCAATGGCCTGGGGAAGTGCGCCTTGTAGGTCGGGAAGTGCTTTTGACGGAGAAGGAAAAAGGTTGGCGATTTGATTTCAATCAGTCCGTGTCTTGGGATACGGCGCGTATCGTCTTATTGGAGGATGGCCGAGCGATATCCACAGATCAGTGGACTCTGGTGGAAGACAGCACGAGGTGGAGTTGGAAGATATACTACCCCTGGCAGCACACACAGCATTATCGGTGCATTGTCCACCCTGGCGGTTGGCGAGCGCACTCGGGACGATCCAATCCGGATACGGTAGAGTTTTCGCTGCCCACTGTTGATGTGCGGGAGTTGGGCAGCTACATTATCCGAATGCATTTCAACAAGGACGGTGGTGCCCTTACAAGGACCGGCATTATGCGCTTGATGCGAGACGGGCGCGTATGGAGGGAGCTGTGCTATACCACCAGTGATTCGGTAAGGCAGGTGGAATGGAAATACCTCTCACCCGGCACCTACCATTTTATACATATAGAGGATAGCGATGCAGATTGTCTTTGGGATACGGGAGACTGGCAGCGCCGCGCGCAGCCCGAGCGCATTGTGCGACATGCCCTGCCTCCCTTGCGGGCTAACTGGGAGACGGTGGTCGATATCTATGTCGCCGAGCAAAGGGCTGAGGAATAAAGAGGATATTACGATGATAGGATGGAAATCCGCTATCTTGCCATTTTATAAATGTGTATGAAATTGAAAGAGGATAGGGCTATACTGCGGACGAAGGGCTTGTACAAGTACTACGGCGGCAGGGCCGTGGTAAAAGATATGAGCATCGAAGTACGTCAGGGTGAAATCGTTGGATTGTTGGGGCCCAATGGTGCCGGAAAGACGACAACTTTTTATATGGTCGTGGGCTTTATACGGCCGGATGAGGGGCGAGTCTACTTAGATGAAGAGGATATTACCAAACTGCCCATGTACCAGCGGGCGCGCAAGGGCATCGGATATCTTCCGCAAGAGCCGTCGGTCTTTCGCAAGCTCAGTGTCGAGGACAATATTATGGCCGTATTGGAGTTTATGCCGATGAGCTACAGCCAGCGCCGTGAGCGCATGGAAGCGCTTATTGAAGAGTTTGGCCTGGAAAAGGTGCGCAAAAATCGGGGCGACTCCCTCTCTGGTGGTGAGCGTCGACGTACGGAAATCGCGCGCACCCTGGCAACCAATCCGCGTTTTATCCTCCTGGATGAGCCGTTTGCTGGTATCGACCCCATCGCGGTGGAGGATATCCAGAGCATTGTGGTGCGACTGCGAAGGAGAAATATCGGCATTCTCATCACCGACCACAATGTCAGCGAAACCCTGTCGATCACCAATCGCGCCTATCTGATGTTTGAAGGCTCCGTATTGCGCGCCGGCACTTCCGAAGAGCTTGCCTCTGATCCACTGGTTCGTAAGGTCTACCTCGGCCAACACTTCGAACTCAAGCGAAAAATCCTCGACTAATGCATCGCGCCCTACCTATATTACTGGTGGTACTGATGACAATCAGCTATTGCTGTGAAGATTCGGATCGCCCCCTTACACGTGCCGAACGCGCTATACTCGATTCGCTTTATCACTTAGAGGCCAAGCGCCTCGACCAGGAGCTCGACTCCCTCTGTAAGACTCGATGGGATTCACTGTACACACAGATGTTTGACTCTATCATGCGTCGGCGCATCCAGGAACGCCAGCAGTTAATGGAACGCTTTAAACACGACCGTCGATGAACGGCAAGATCTTGGCCAACTTGGCGTTTGCCGCAGTGGTACAAATATTGCTCACGGGGTGTCCGACGGAGCTCAAGCCCGACCAGGATCGTATCGATCGCGAACTCCATCGTAAATTGGACCGCTATGCGCGAAAAAAGACAAAAGAATGCCATCGGCGAATATTAAGAGAGGCCGAGCTCGACGTAGACTCGGCCTTGATCGAACAGGCCCGCCTGCAAAAGATCGAGCGGGAAGGACGCCAACTCCTCGAAATCGAACCTCCCAAGCGTCCCGAAATCCCCGACTTTTAATGCGATTGCTCCCGCAACTTGCGCTTCAAGGACTCGATGATTTCCACTTCGACGGGATCAACCCCGCGCAAAAGGGCAAGGTAATGCGATATCCAATCCGTCAAGTGCACCATGTAGAGAGACTCCTGAATGGATGAGTTCCCCTTCGACTGCAAGGTACAGCTGTGGGCACAGATAGGAGCTATCATCTCTTCTGTGAGGCGCAGTCGAAGGCGGTTGCGCGGATGGATGTTTCGGAATGAGAGCAGCAGTACGGCGAACTCCGAAGGTGCATCTTTCCAGCCGACAATGGCGTTGTGGTGCATCTCTGGGATGACGAAATGGGCCGCATGCAACTTGGAATTTTCGTTGAGCTGCTGTCGAAAGCGCAGTCCCACACTGGCGTATTCCTCAGGGACGATGATATAGACACATGCAATGTTGGAAAGATCGCGTGCGGTTTGCTCTGCCTGGCGTTGGATGGCAAGAGCTTGTTGGCGAAGCATATCGGCAGCCCGCAGAAACTCGTCGGATAGATCAACGCGTAGCATTCCTGTCTTAAGGAGTATGAAATATTGCAACACCGACGACAGACCGAGATTTGCCCTTGGGGAGATCCACTTGCGCGGCATGGTGATGTGGGGGATATGGTGATGGAGCGCGTATTGGCGAAGTTTGCCCCCTGAACTGATGCCGACAATGTGAGCTTTGCGCTGGTGGATTGTTTCAAACGCCGTGAGTGTCTCCTCCGTATTGCCTGAAAAGGATGAAATGATAGCGAGCGTTTGCGGGCCGACCCAGGCGGGCACGTGATACCCCTTTGCTACATGGATGGGATAGTTACACAGTGCAGTGGTCCACTGACGGACAAATTCGGCTCCGATGGCGGAGCCGCCCATGCCTGCTATGTAGATATTTTGGATGTTGGACAATGCGGGTAAGTCCAGGCTTCGACCTATTTCCACGGCCAACTCGAGCTGTTCGGGAAAGCTCGCAATTTGTTCTTCCATTCCACTGTACTGCTCCATGAACGTCCAGATTTTACCATTTTATACAAAACGAAAAACGAGGCATCCTACATGCTCAAAGGCGGATAGATTTATACCCTCCCGGCACGCCATTTTTGCTAAAGACGATTTGCCAGACGTGCAGGTAACGGGAGCGAAAGATGCCGGCACACATGAGCAAGTAGTATTTCCACATGCGATAAAACCGCTGGTCGAACTGAGCGGAGAGCGTCGGCCAATGTTCTTCGAAGCGTCGGTGCCATTCCATCAGGGTGGGGTCGTAGTGCGCACCGATATTGTGGAGATCCTCCAGTACGAGGAGTTTTTCATGTGCTCTGGCGATGTGTGCAAGCGAGGGGATCAATCCATGTGGGAAGATGTACGTCGACAACCACGGCGAGCCGCTGTATACGGTCTCTCGATGTCCTATGGTGTGTAGCAGGAACAAACCGTCATCGGCAAGGCACTGTCGCACGATGCGAAAAAACCTGCGGTAGTTTTTGTATCCGACATGCTCAAACATTCCGATACTGACGATGCGGTCGTACTGGCCATCGAGCTCTCGATAGTCCATTAAATAAAACTGTACAGGCAAATTTTGTGCCCTCTGGCGGGCGTATTGGACTTGATTTTTGGAAAGAGTGATGCCCACTACTTCGACGCCGTAGTGCTCGGCTGCATAGAGGGCAAAGCTTCCCCAGCCGCACCCGATGTCGAGTACTTTCATGCCGGGCTCGAGGTACAACTTGCGACAGATGAGTTCGAGCTTGTTGCGCTGCGCTTGTTCGAGCGTTTCGGCACCTTCCCAATAGGCGCAGCTGTAATTCATGCCCTTGTCCAACATGGCCTCAAAGAGCGTCTGGGGAAGGTCGTAATGATGACGGATACTCTTTTTGGCTAAGACTTTTGTCTGAAGGTTGGTCAGGCGAGCCCATAATGCGTAGAGCGCCGTTTTCCATCCCATGCGAATTTCATACTGAAGTCCATGACGAAGCACGCGTGTGAAAAATTCATCCAATTGAGGGCAATCCCACCATTGCTCCATATATGATTCTCCAAGTCCGAGGTCTCCATCGCGCAACACGCGCTTGTAAAACCTGGGGTTGTGTACTTGAATGTCCCAGGGGCGGTTGCCGTTGATTTGGATGTCGGCCTTGCGTAAATAGTCGCCGACAATGGAGTAATAGGACATGACCACCTAAGTGTTTGCGGCAAAAATAGGGGCAAAAAAAAATTTATGTATGCGACTTGGGTGTATATAACGGAAATGTATATATCTTTGCCGTACAAATCGTGGGTATACAAGAGACGAACGATACTTCGATTGTGAAGACGAGCGAAAAAGGTTTGAAGAAAGGGAATACATATAACAGCCTGGAACACAGGCAGGAATAGATTAAAAAGTCTTATATTTAAAAAATAATCTTTTGAATTGGGTGCGAAAATAAAAATGCGATATATATTTGCAGTTGGAATGTGTGGTACGCATTCGCTGTAGCTGCCCTTAGGGGTGACGGTATAAAGAGACGGACGAGCATTTGCGACAGAGATGGACTCTCGTAAAAGTACGGGGGTAAGTGTATAAGGAGACGAACGAACAGATTATTTAGAAAAACAAAAAAACGTAATCTCATGAAAAAGGCTATTCGTATGGACAACTATGGACGCAGTTTTTCGGCCCTTCTGAAAGGAGGTATGGCATTGCTGCTGATGGTACTGGGTTTGACCGTTTCGGCTCAGGCGTTTTCCGTTCCTGATCTTGTCGATCGCGATCAGGCAATTACAATGCTTGAGCAGCGCATTGACGAATACCATCGTGCGGTTGATCAGATGGCATCCCTCAACGACTTGAAAAACCCGCAATTGTATCCTGCTCTTGCGGATCTTGCAACGACCTACGAGGTTAAGTACGTTCGTCAGTATGGGAATACGAATGCGGGTGCCGATGAAATCATGCGACAAATTCAGTTGAGCTATCAGTTGCACCTGGCGTTGGTTTCTTATCTGAAGGAAAATCCGAGTGCTACTACAGAAGATGCTGTTCGTTATCTGTACTCGACAAGTAGCATCTTGGATCCCGAAAACCAAGTTGCTCTCCAGCTGACGGGTGTGTTCTCCTCGCTGCGAGATGAAATAGTAAAAGACGACATTATACCCTACTTGGTACAACAGTAACAGAGATCGAGAGAGGAGCAGCATGTACCTGTAAAGACAGGTAGGTGCAGCCGTACATACTGTTGTGAATGAGGCTAAGGAGCTAAGCAAATCAGTGTTTAAAATTTAAAAAAAGATAATCTCATGAAAGGACGAATGACTTTCAGTGTTATGGGGTGGATAAAAGTGTATCTTGCCCTAATCTTGGGAGTGGGCATGACGGGATTGATGGCCCAAATCCAACCTGGCGATCCCGGAGGAACTTATACAGGTTGTACGGGTACGTTTACGGACACGGGAGGAACGATGGGCGATTACTCGAATGATGAGAACATTGTATGGACTTTGTGTCCGGACGATCCGACGACGCAGTTGATATCGGTGACGTTCACTGAGTTTGATGCCGAGGATGGCTGGGACGGCATGGAGGTATTTGACGGCAACAGCACGGCAGCGCCGATTTTGCCGGGTCCGGACGACATACCCGATGCCCGAGATTGTGGAGGAGTGGATCAGGGATATTCGTTTATTGATGTGCCTGCGCCGGATGCGCCGTTTACGGTGACGGCGACGCAGTCGAATGTGTCGGGATGTTTGACGTTTGAGTGGTGTTCGGATTTTTTGGTTACCCGAGCGGGTTGGGTAGCAGAGGTGAGTTGTGTGACGCGACCTGTGCAGATTGAGGAGTGCAATGTGATATGTCCTGCGGACATGATTGTAGCGATGAATCCTGGGGAGTGTGAGACGTGGGTAGCGATACCGGAGGTAGAGGTGACGGGCCAGGAGCTGTGCAAGCACGTAGATACGGTGTTTTAC
>WFXH01000024.1 GCA_015490715.1 Saprospiraceae bacterium
CCCTGCCACTGTATCACCTCGTCGTTGAGGTATTCGTTAAACATCGGTATGATGAGCTTCTTGCCCAAGGTATTGACGTACAACGCTCCATCGTACTGGCGGTGAAACATCCCCTCCTCTAAAAATTCGGATAGACACAATTGCATCATACACGCCTCCGCCCACGCCCGAAAGGGCTCAATCATGTCAAAGACCAATACCGGCATGTTAAACTGATTTCGGTGATACACCCCCATGTACGGATCGATGCCCGATTTGACCATCTCCCCTTCGATCTTGCTGTATAAAATCCCATACAAATAGTTGAGCGCCCCGTTGAAGGGATCTTTCGCCCGCGGATGTTCCCGCTTCGTAAAGCGGTACTGCTCGGGCAACACCAGTCCCAGCATTCCAAAATACACCCGCGCAGAGGTACCCTCGTAGCCGCGCAGCCGCTCCTTAAACCTCTTTGAATCTTCGACCTCCATGGCCTCCACGCGTTCCTTATACTTCTCAATCTCCCCCTCACACATCGCAAGCTGTTCCTCATACTTGGGCCGATGCCTGCGCAGCGATTGCAAAACCGACTGCATGCCCTCCATCCGCATCACTACCAACTGCTGCACCCACTCCAACGCTTCCTTCGACCCTACAAATTTGGCCTGCGCTATCCGCAAATCACTCCGCGACCCGTAGTAATGCGACCACACCATCCCCTGCGGATGTCCATACTTGTTCATAAAGTGCACCTCAATCTTCCGCTCAATGGCATGCAACAACGCATCCGACGTCACCTTCGTCCCAGGAAACAACACAATGCTCTTGACGCGATCCATGGCAAAGGCGTGCTCCCTCTCCTCGTGCCGTACGACAAACATCTCTCCCGTCACCGAGAGAGACATTCCCCATCTTGATAGGACTAATTGCATCGTCCAATAGGTTTTTCCCACCGCAAATATAACAATTTTCCCTATCCTATACAAATTTTTGTATGAAATTGTATTTCATGTTTGAAATGGTTTTTCGTTTGTATAAAATATTGGACGTCCCCTTCCATCACTCGAGCTTTCCACGCTCCCATCAACGATTTCATACCCTTACACCTATCAGAGCGCAGAGAGCACTTCCTTGAGCAAGTTGGCAAAGCGGTAGACCTCTTCAAAGGTATTGTACAGCGGCACGGGGGCGACGCGGACGACATCGGGCTCGCGCCAGTCGACGACCACCCCAGCAGCGCTGAGCCGTCGGTACACCTCCTTTCCCACCTCAGCAATCGACAAGGAGAGCTGACAGCCGCGCTCGTCGGCACGGGTCGGAGTGAGGACACGCAGGCGGCCGTCGTCGATTCTTTGTAGTAAAAAGAGTAAATAATCGGTGAGCTCAAGGGACTTTTGACGCAAGGCCGACATGCCCACTTCGTCAAACAGGTCGAGGGCAGCCCGATGGAGCGCCAGCGCCGCTATGGGCGGATTGCTGAGCTGCCAGGCCTCAGCCGTGGGCAAGGGGTCAAACTCCAGCGGCATCGCAAAGCGCGTGTCCTTGTTATGCCCCCACCAGCCCTCAAAGCGCGGCAGCTCGCGCTGTCCCAAATGGCGCCGGTGCACGAAGATGCCGGCAGGTCCTCCCGGGCCGCTGTTGAGGTATTTGTAGCTGCACCACACTCCAAAGTCGACACCGTCGTCGTGAAGGGTGAGCGGAAGATTGCCGATACCATGAGCGAGGTCGACACCCACCATACATCCGTAGCGATGGGCCTGCTCTACAATAGCCCGCAGGTCAAAAGCTTGGCCACTGTAGTAATTGACCTGGCCGATGAGCACAAGAGCGATGGTATCGCCATGCTCATCGAGCATTTGCTCCCAGGCCTCAAGCGGTACGTAGCCACAGCCGTCGCCGCGGACAAAGAGCAGGCCCTCGCCCGGATCATAGCCGTGATAGCGCATCTGCGAGGCCACGGCGTAGACATCCGACGGAAAGGGCTTGTACTCCATCAGCACCTTGTACTTCGTCGGAGTCGGTCGGTAAAAACTCACCAGCATCAGGTGGAGGTTGACGGTTAGGGAATTCATCACCGTGACTTCTTCAGGTCTTGCACCGACCAGCCTCGCCAGGCTATCGATACACATCTCGTGGTAGCTGTACCACGGATGACGGCTCTTAAAATGTCCTTCGACGCCCATGCGCGCCCAGTCTTCGAGGAGCACGTCGATGTAGTGCCGTGCACGGCGGGGTTGCAGTCCCAGCGAATTGCCGCAAAAGTATATGCATTCCCCGCCGTCGCATGTGGGGATGTAAAACTCCTCACGGTAGCGATGAAGTGGGTCTTCGCGGTCGAGCTGTTGGGCAAAGGCCAGGCTGTCTTCGAAGCTCACCTTCGCTCTCATGATGCCGTCGATTGTATCGTCGGCATGCGCTCGCGCAAGAGACGGGGCACGCGATCGATACCTCCGTAAAGCCAACGCAGCGCATTGGTGCCGAGGAGCTTGCGTTTGACGCGCTCGGATAGTGTCGCATCCTGTCGAATCAATCTGCCGGGCTCGAGCTCTCCGAGAGGAAACGGATAATCGGACCCAAGACAGACCGCATCTTCGCCGAGTAGCAATATCAAAAAGTGAAGCACATCGGGATTGTGGACGATGCTGTCGACCCAGAAATGACCGAGATAGGCCGAGGGCGGCTTGTCGTTGTCTACGGCGCACAGGTCGGGGCGCACGTCAAAGCCGTGCTGGATGCGGCCAAAAGTCATGGGAAACGATCCACCACCGTGGGCAAAGGCAAAGCGCAACCGCGGATAGCGCCGAAAAACCCCGCCAAAGATGAGCGAACATATCGCTGCGCTCGTCTCCGCCGGCATGCTCACCAACCAGGGAAGCCAGTATTTCTCAAGGCGTTCGCGGGCCATGACATCCCACGGATGGACAAAGATGGCCATGTCGAGCGCCTGCGCCGTGTCAAAAAACTCGTCAAAGCGACGATCGGAGAGATTGACGCCGTTGACATGGGTGCCGATCTCGACCCCTGCCAGTCCAAGCTCCTGCTTGGCGCGTTCCATTTCCCTGCAAGCCAGATGGACGTCTTGCATGGGCAGCGTGGCCAATCCCACAAACCTGCCGGGATGCGCAGCGACCACTTCGGCTATGTAATCGTTGAAGTACTGCGCCGTCTGTAACGCATCTTTGGGCTTGGCCCAGTAGTAAAACAACACGGGTATGATCGACAAGACCTGCACATCGACCCCATGGCGATCGCAGTCGTCAATGCGTGCTTCCGCCTCCCAAGTGTTCTTCCCCACGCGACGAAAAAACCGCTCGCCGATGTACATACAGGCCGTACAGGCATCTTCGCGTTCGACGTGGACAAAGCCCTCATAGCCGAAGCGCTCGGCCCACCGCGGCATAGTCGGAGGCATGATATGGGTATGTATATCGATCGTCATAGGCGTGAAGCTTCCGCATTGTCGCCGTTAAAATAGTGAAATCCCAGCTTGCACTTGACTGCATCGGGCAAGGGCGGCACTTGCGAACGCGGAATGAGCATGGTGGCCAGATTGTGAAAATCGGCAAACACCTGATTGTGCTGCACAGTCTGCAAGAGATAGTCGTATCCCGAAGAACCGCCCGTACCGACTTTTCGCCCAATCATGCGCAACACCATCTGGGCATGCCGATAGCGCCATAGCGTGAGTAACTCATCGATGTCCATCAGCCGTGAGAGCAATCGGTACGGCAACTGTAGAAGGGGTTCTTCGCGGTATAGATGGATGAACAGCGCCGCTATGACGGCTTTATAGCTGAGGCGCATGATCTTTTTCTGTCGCAGCTGCTCGTAGTGGTGAGGATCCAACACCTGTTCGATATAGGTGCGTGTCGTCTCCAACATGCCGATGCGTTGTTGCTTTTGCTCGGGGCTGAGTGTTTCGCAGTTGCGGATATTGGCGATCTCTTCGTCAAACATGGCGTTAGCGGCCTTGCGGTAGTGCTCGACAAAGCTAAACGACTCGGTCTGCAGGAAGGGCGTGCGCTCCAGCCAGCGCTCGATGGCGTCGAAGAGCGTGTGGCCTTCGCGTTCGAGCTTTTCGAGATGGGCCTGTTGTTCGGGGCTAAACTCCGACAAATAGCGCGCATCCGACTTGTACGTCAACCGATCGCTCTCGCGCAAGCCTAGGAGCACCTCAAACTCGCGAAATTGATAACTCTGAAAGCCCGAGGCGGGTAAGAGTAGATTGCGAAACTCAAGAAAATCCAGGGGAGTCATCGTCTCGAGTAGGTGAATCTGCTGCACCGCCAGCTTGAGAATCTCGATAATGCGCTCTTGACGCTGGACGATGTGCAAGAGCTTTTCCTCGGGTACAAAGGGCTCGTTGAGATCTTCGATGATGGAGTAGAGTTCGTAATTGATCTGCTTAAACCACAGTTCGTACACCTGGTGGACGATGATGAAGAGCATTTCGTCGTGGGCAGGCTTGCCGATCTCGACGCTTCGAAGGTGCTGGGCCGAGAGGATCTTATCCAGCTGGAGATACTTGCTGTAATGTACGCTGACGTACTTCTTATCGATCGTCTTCATCGCGTAAGGGTTTATAGGCTACTACTTTCATCTCGATGAGTAGATGCGGATGCGGCAGCTGATGAACGGCCACCGTTGTGCGCGTCGGGCCGCTCTCGTCAAAATACTCGCCGTACACCTCGTTGTACCCGCCGAAGTCGTTCATGTGTACCAAAAATGTCGTCACATCGACTACATCGTCGAGCCCAGCGCCTTCGGTAGCGAGTATGTCGCGTATATTTTCAATCACGGCGCGCGTCTGCTGGCGGATATCCAGTCGCGTCGTGCCCATCTCGTCGACTTCTGCCCCCGCAATGGTGTTGTCACGACGCCGCGCACTGGTACCACTGACAAAGAGCCAATCTCCCACCCGCTTGATATGGGGATAGGCGCCCCGCGGCCTGGCCTTTTCGCTCAACACCTTCGCCCGCTTCATCGTCCGACGCACGATTTCATCCTTGCGAATATACGCATTTTGACGATATGGTCAAGGGAAAACCCTCGTCCGAATCCCACCACAGCTCCACAGTGACTCGGTGAAGGGTCTTTTTTTATTTTGTAGGGTATAAAATCGTACTTGCCCGATCGCGACATATAGCCCCACACGGCTATGGTTGCGATGGTGTTTTGGGACAGTAGCGAATACGGATCTTGAAGAATGCGAAGAGGAGAGTCATCAGCGGGCTGAGCAGGTTAAAAAATGCAAAGGGCAAGTATTGAACGGTGTCGACGGAGAGCACGCGGGAATTGTAGGCCCCTCCCGTGTTCCATGGGAAGAGCACGGAAGTGACGGTGCCGGAGTCTTCGAGGGTGCGGCTGAGATTTTCGGGTGCCAACCCTCGGTCGTCGAAGGTCTTCTTATACATCTTGCCCGGCACGACGATGGCGAGATACTGGTCGGACACCGTCCCGTTGAAAAAGATGCAGGTGGTGGCCGTACTGAAAAAGGCGCCGAAGTCTCCGCGAGCGGCGCGCAGCAGGGCCTGACTGATGGCATCCAGAGCTCCGATGGCCTCCATCACACCGCCAAAGGTCATCGCCGCTATGATGAGCCAGATGGTGCTCAACATGCCCGACATCCCAGACGAGCTGAAGAGCTCCTGGAGCACTGCATTGTCGGTCTCTATGGCTGTATCGACCGTGATGGCATCAAATACGATTTTATACGCCGTACGAAAGTCGAGGGATCCCACACCCGCCAACCCTTCCAACACATGCGACTGGAAGATCACCGCAAAAACTCCACCCAAGACCGTGCCGAGCATCAAGGCAATCAGCGGCTGGGTACGACGCACGATCAAATAGATCACCAGCGCCGGCACGAGCAAGAGCACGGGGTGAATGTAAAACGTCGACTCAATGGCCCGAAGCATGTCGTCGACCTCCACGCTCTGATGGGGGTCGAGCTGGCGAAAAAATCCCAGTATGAAAAAGATGAGCAGCGTGATCGAAATCGAGGGAATGGTCGTGTAGAGCATATACCGTATGTGCGTAAAGAGATCGACCTCTGCCACGGCTGCAGCGAGGTTGGTCGTATCCGACAGTGGCGATATCTTGTCGCCAAAATAGGCACCCGAGATGATTGCCCCAGCAATCATGCCTTCGGGGATTTGCAAGGCCTTGCCGATGCCGATGAGCGCTATGCCCACCGTGGCCGTCGTACTCCAGCTGCTACCCGTGGCAAGACTTACGATGCAACAGATCACTACCGTAGCAGCCAAAAAGATCGTAGGACTGAGTATCTTCAGCCCGTAGTAAATCATCGAGGGCACGATACCGCTGATGAGCCATGTGCCCGCAAGCCCCCCTACAAAGAGCAAGATGAGTATCGCCCCACTCGTCGAGGAGATGTTTTTAGCCACGCGATCCATCATGTAGCTGAAGGATACCTTGTGTCGAAATCCAATGAGGGCCGCCACGGCCGCGCCAAAAAACAGGGCCAACTGATTGGAGCCACTCAAAGCCTCATCGCCAAAGACAGCTTGCACGTTGTACGCCAACAACAACACCAAAAACACCACCGGCACTAAGGCCTCCATCAAGTGGATCTTCGGCTTCTTGTCCATGCGAAAAATTTCCCCCAATGATAGAAAAAATATTATATTTTGCGCCGCACAAACTACAAGCCATCGCATCAATGCATTGCCTATGGGATCCAAACACGTCGAATTGACCAAGCCAGAACGAGGCACCTTCGGCCGCGTGGAAGTCGCCATCTACGGGACGAGCTGTGCCGATGTCGAACAGCTCGCCCAGCGCATAGCGGCATGCCTACCCGGCAAAAAAATCGCCTACGTCGACGGCATCCACCGCAGTGCCGATGCTCACGACAAGACGGGGAATCCCTTCTTTAGCCATCTTCGACTCGGAGAGGAGTCGTATACCTTTCATCGTCAGGAGCGCGTCTTGGAGGTGGAATGGCGCCGTCCCTTAGACGAGGCCGACCTCGTACTCGTCAACGGCAACCACTTTGCCGCCCAGGCACAGATCATCGTAACCGATTCGCGCAAGTGGGAATCCCTCCGCAAGCGAAAGGAGCAGCTCACTCGCGTATTGTGCATCCTCCAAAAAGACGAAGATTATCCCATGGACGAGCTCTTTTCGGATCTTCTACAGGGGAGGAGCGATATACCCATCTATCCCTTGAAAGACGACGAAGCGTGGATCCCTTGTATCGAGCAATTCCTGCACCTGCACACCCCTATGCTCAATGGTCTTGTCTTGGTCGGGGGAAAGAGTCGGCGCATGGGATTCGACAAGTCGACCATCCAGAAGGGGGGGCTTCCCATCCGCGAATACCTCTACACTCTGCTGTACGCCCACGTCGAAGAGGTGTACTTTTCCATACGGCCGGATCAAGTGTCGGACTTTGACGGCAAGGAGGTATTGGTCGACCGTTTTGTCGGTCTCGGTCCAATGGGGGGCATTTTGACGGCCTTCATGCACAACCCCAATCGCGCGTGGCTCGTGGTAGCGACCGACTTGCTGGGACTGGATCGAGAGGCCTTGGAGTATTTGATCGCTCACCGCAACCCCTCAGCCGTGGCCACTGCTTTTGTCAATCCTGTCACCCAAATGCCCGACCCGCTCTGCACTATCTGGGAGCCGCGCGCCTATGGGTACTTGCTCGAATTCCTGCGCCAGGGACACAGCTGCCCGCGCAAAGTACTCCTCAACACCGATGTACAGCTCGTCCAACCACAGAGCGAAGGCTGGCTCTTCAACGCCAACACGCCGGGAGACCTCCAACTGTTTTATAGCCACTCCTTTGATTAAGAGACACGATCCCAAAAACTCGTCGATTTTCAGAGCTTGCCGACCGTCTGGGCGAGGATGACCAGCGAGAGGATGCTGGTGATCTGCTTGAGTGTGTTGTCGACGATTTTATCCCAATCGACCTTTTCCTTTTGAGTGCCTTCCGGTGTAGGAGGGCGCGACCCTACGTAGATGGTCGATCCGGGCATGACGGGAGGGTACTTGCGAAACAACCAGTAGTTTTTTGTCTTAGCTACGCGGCCGTTGGGGTAGATGACGGTGATCTTGTCGAGGTCGCCCGTTTCGGAGATGCCGCCGGCAAATTCGTTGACGTAGTAGATGGCACTCTTGCCGGGAATGTATGGAAAGGAAATCTTTTGTTCGACGAGGCTATCTTCGGGGGTGAGCACGGATGTGTAGTTGGTCGCTCCCTGTACGGTGACGAGGTTGTTGCGTCGCGGGATGTAGATTTCATCGCCTTCACGGAGATAGACGTTGTAGGCACTCTCGGGCTGGTGCATGGCCTTCGACAGGTGGAGCGCCACCTTTCCCACATTATGGTATCGACGAAACAAGCTGGCGCCCTCGATAAAGGCGTCTTGGGTGAGGCCGCCTGCATCCTTGATGAGGTCGAGCAAGCGGTAGTTTTGTCGTGCAATGGCATAGGCACCCGGGAAGCGCACTTCGCCGCGGATTTCTACCATCTCTATGGGCCGATAGGCGGGATTGCGCCGAAACACGACCTTATCGCCGGGCTGTAGGGCAAAATCGCCTCCGTCGACGCGCAAGGCAGTATCGACACTTAAAGTATAACGCTGCATGATCGATCTACCATCGCGCCACGTCGTCCGAAACAACTCGATGCGCGTCGAATCTGTAGAGGGAAGCAGTCCCCCCGCCATCAGTATGAGATCCTTCAGTCCCATACCCTCGTAGTAGCGGAACGTATCGGGATTTTTGACCTCGCCAAAGACATAGACAAAGATTTCATACCGAAAACTCGAATCGTGGAGGACTTCGACGATGTCGCCCGGCTTGAGCAGGGGATCCATCTCGGTATGGGGATGGCGCAGCGCCTTGTGAAAATTGACTCGTCGGATATGTCGGCTGTGCAGCTGCACCGAATCCCTGCGCAAGATAAAGCCCTCCGGAAACGCTCGATCCTGAAGGCCATCGGCTATGAGTAGGGCATCGGAGAGGTAGAAATTGCGCTGGATATCGTAGGGTATCCTCTTCGGTTTGCGCACCGCACCGCGCACTTCGACGTAGCGGCGCACCACACTGTGGCGCTGGTCGGGTATGAAGATACGATCGTTGC
>WFXH01000025.1 GCA_015490715.1 Saprospiraceae bacterium
CTTCGCTTCATCAACAACTTTTTGTGCATAGGCGGGTCACACCCGCCTTTTTTATTGGTATTGGGAGGAGTGCTCTCGCCTGCCCATTGAGCCAGCGATTTCATACCCTTTCTGAAGGAAAAAACACCTCAACTCCCTTGCGGGATGGCGTGGTATCTAAGGTACTCTATTGCACTTTGTAATCATAAGTATACGGATTCGCATCCTAATTTTGTACATTGCAATCGAATTGCATTGCTCGACATGGCGCGCCGTACAAAAAAATGCATACGCATTCAGGTCGACGACGAAGGATCGCACCGCTTGCGCTATGTCGTCGAGCACATCAATCAAATGTCGTCGATTCCGCTTCGCATTTCTACCGCCCCATCGAAGTGCGAGGAGCCTGTCGTAGAGCTGGAGTATCGGCAATCACCCCATCGACGACGAGGGACGCTTAAAATCCCCTGCACGGGATTTTTACAAGAAAGGGCGAAGATTGAAACGACAGGAGTATGGGACATTTCGGAGGAAGGCCTCCCCTATCCCTGGGCATCTGGGTCGGGAGATTTTCCCTTTGATGTGTTTGCGTTGATCTTTGCGCTTCTTTCGCGTTACGAGGAATACGCCTACGATGGTCCGCTCGATCATCACGATCGATTCCCCGCGGAGGCATCGGTAGCTGTACAGCATGACTTTCTCCACCGCGCTTTAGTAGATCGCTGGATAGCGGTCTTTTTGAAGTGGTTGGAAGAGAAGAGCGGCTATGCTCCACTTTACCGTCCCGCAAAAGCGCGTATCGAGTGGACTTGGGACATGGATTTTCCCTGGGCCTTTCGGCACTTAAAGTGGTGGCAGCATATAGGAGCGGCTGTGCGCGACCTCTGGCATGGGGACAAATGGTTGGTTAAGAAGCGCTTGCAGTATCTCTATCGCCGCGATGATCCATATGCGTTTGCGTCGGCTTTGCCCTGTCGATTGGAGGAGCTACCGCCTTGCACGCGGCTCTTTGTCTTGATGCGCGGCGGCACCACTTATGATCGCAATCACTACGTCGACGATGAGCGATTTCATCGCGCACTCAAGCATTGGTCACGCCACATTCCGATTGGTCTGCATCCCTCGTACGGTGCTGCTATTTGTTCCGCGACACTTGCCGAAGAAAAAAATCGGCTCGAATTGCTTTTAGGTAGGTCGATCAGACATTCGCGACAACACTATTTGCGATTACAGCTACCAAAGACTTATCAGCTGTTGTTACAACACGGTATCGAAGTAGACTACAGCATGGGATATGCCAGCCAATCGGGATTTCGCGCATCTTCAGCTTCCGCCTTTTGGTGGTACGACCTTTCGGTCGAGCGACGCACTGCCTTGCGCATTGTCCCCCTCATCTTTATGGATGCCACCTATGTACATTATCGTCCCTTGCCCGTACACGAGCTTGCGTGGATCTTTGAGTCTTTGATAGAAGAGGCCGTGCGATTTGGAGGACAGGTCGGTGTGCTGTGGCACGCCGATATTCTGGCGCGAAAGCGTGAAGATCCCGAATACTGGAAATTTTACACCACAGCTTTTGAGTGGTGTCGCAAAATACATAGTGGCGAGGGCTAATATGAAAGCCGTATTTTTGTCGAAAGAAACGGTCAGATGCGCGTGCAAATGGAAAATGTGATTCTCTTATCGGCCAAAGACAGCCTTTTTCAAGAGCTCCTGTATGAAATGCGGCACGTCGGTATTCAGTCCTCGCCATTTCGTTTTCGGCACAATATGGAGCGATTTGGCCTATTGGCTGGGTATGAAATATCGAAGACGCTTCGCTATCGCGATGAAGAGGTGCAGACGCCACTGGGCGTGGCCAAGGCGCGCGTACTGGAGGATAAAATCGTGCTGTGTGCTGTTTTGCGGGCAGGTCTACCCCTCCACGCGGGCCTGCTCACAGCATTTGATCGAGCGGAAAACGGATTTTTTGCCATCTATCGACGCGATACTATCGACGGCGGGTTTGAAGTGAAGCTCGAATACGCGACCCTTCCATCCGTAGAAGGTAAAATCGTCATCATTGCGGATCCGATGCTGGCCACAGGGCTCACCATCGAGCAAGTAGTACGACGTCTTCTGGAATACGGAACACCAAAAGCCATTCATCTCGTTTCAGTCATCGGCAGCACTGTCGGTGTACAACACATCCGACGTTTGTATCCTGAGATACGCATATGGGTCGGTGCAGTAGACGAAGAGTTGACGGCCAAGGCCTACATCGTACCGGGCTTAGGCGATGCCGGCGACCTGGCCTACGGCGAAAAGGTGTAGCCCATGTCCGATACTCTTACTCAACTCCAGCGCCTCCAAGACGCTATACGACAGCAGCATTGGCAGCCGGTGTACTTCTTTTACGGAGAGGAGGGGTTTTTCTTTGACTACTTCGAAAATCTCATCGTCGATCAGGCGCTTCCACCTGACCAGCGCGCATTCAATCTATCGGTGCTTCAAGGGGCAGAGACGACCATCGATGCGCTCCTTGCCCATGTGATGCAATATCCCTTTCAAGCCGAGCATCGCGTCGTCGTCCTACGCAATGCCCAGGAGTGTGCATCCTTGAAGGATCTCCTGCTCTACCTCGATAGACCCGTAGCAAGTACGATTTTAATCATCCAATACCGACGACCGAAGCTGGATATGCGCAGCCAATTGGGCAAGCGTTTGGCTCAAACTCCTTACCTCATTGCACTGCCCAAACTCAACGAGGGCGAGCTTCGACGGTGGCTTGAACATTACATCCAGGCGCGAGGGCGCACCATTTCACCAGAGGCTCTACAACTCATCACACAGGGCAATATACAAGAGCTTGCAGCCATAGTCCAAGAGCTGGATAAAACCTTACTCCACGTCGAACGCGGCCAATGTATTGATCTCGAAGCAGTCTATACCTATACCAGCATCGACCGCCACTACAATATCTTTGAATTGGTCGACGCCATCAGCAACGTACAAACCCACAAAGCTCTGCGCATCGTACAGTATTACGACGAACGCGACGCCCTCGATGCGGGCTTTTACTTTCAAGCACTGGCCTTGCTCTATCGCCAATTTACGATGATCAGCATTCTGCATCAGCGAAAAGTTAGTCACCCACAAATGCTCAGTAAAACCCTTGGAGTACCCGCTTTTGTCGTCCAAAAACTGAGCAAATCTGCGCGCGCTTACCCCCCTACCGCAATGCGAGAGGTCTTCCGATTGCTCTATCGGTATGATTTAAAGGCAAAAGGGGTAGACAATTGGAAGATGCCGTTGGCTGCCCTCTTGCGAGAGCTTGTACTTCACCTGACGACCGTGGCCATACGTCATCGGACTACAAAAAAGGCTTCTTTACTGTAAAGAGCAGAGATATTCGGCCATGTCCGCCAAGCGTGCGGCATAGCCCGCTTCGTTGTCGTACCAGGCGACGATGTGGGCAAAGCGATCGGAGACTATGGTCAAGCTGGCGTCAAAAATGGCCGAGTGGGTATTTCCGACAATATCTGCCGATACGATCGGAGCTTCGGTGTATTGGACGATACCACGAAGTTCGGACTGTGCGGCATTTTGGACGTGCTGATTGATCTCCTCAGCGGTGGTATCGCACTGTAGGAGCACCGACAGGTCGATGAGTGACCCGGTGATCACAGGCACCCGCACGGCCATGGCGGAGATTTTCCCCTTGGCAGGCGGATAGACTTTAGCGAGGGCCTTAGCTGCCCCCGTTGTAGTGGGGATCATGTTGACGGCAGCAGCACGTGCTCGACGCAGATCGCGATGCGGTGCATCTTGAAGGCGTTGGTCGGCAGTATAGGCGTGGACGGTCGTCATGTGCCCCCGCTCAATACCGAAGTACTCGTCGAGGAGCTTGACGATAGGGGCAAGGCAGTTGGTCGTACACGATGCATTGGATAAAATGCGCTCACTCGGATGAATCTGCTCGTGGTTGACGCCAAGGACGAAGGTGGGGATATCGTCCGATTTGGCAGGAGCAGAGATGAGCACCTGTGCGGCTCCCGCCTCTAAGTGTTTAGATGCACCGGTGCGATCGCGAAAACGCCCGGTACACTCCAGCACGAGGTCTACCTGAAGGTCCTTCCACGGCAGCTGGGAAGGATCGGGTTCGGAGAGCGCTCGTATTGCCTTGCCATCGATGATGATTTCAGTGTCGGTGGCACGTACCTCACCACCGTATTGCCCTTGCGCTGAGTCGTATTTGAAGAGATGCGCTAAGGTGTGGTTGTCCGTTAAATCGTTGATGGCGACAATTTCCAGGTCATTTTTGCCAAGCAGTTGCCGCAAGGTCAATCGCCCAATTCGCCCAAATCCGTTGATAGCCACACGTCTTCGTCCCATAACACCCGAAATTCAGACAATCCATTAACGTCAAAAACCATGGGATTGTTGATAGGAGGTCCACCGAAGAGCTGTGTCGATGGTTTTGCACACATATGAAGCACGATTTCATACGATATAACGACAATTTTTAATATGTAACTGATTTGAAACACGCGCTACCACACCTATCCCAACATACTGTATGTCTGCGGATTACAAATTATGCCAAAAAATATAAAAAAATTAATTGCATTTATTTGGTGATATTACATGAGCGCTATTACCTTTGCCCTGTGAAATATTCATCAGCGTATTTCATGCAAACTGATGCATAGAGACAAAGACGGACTAAGTATAAAAGGACCTTTTCAGAAACAAGATAGGGAAACTACAGAGGGATTGGAATAGTGGGTGAAGGCAAAGTACAGGTTGTGCTTTCAGAGTAGAATTTCTGAAAGTTGCGGAAAAGGTATAGGTATAAAAAGACGAACAAAATCATACGACCCATGAACAACATCTACAAGTTGCTGCAGAGCAGTGTGCATGTAGTGTGGACCTTGTTGATGAGTTTTGTGCTGATGAGTACATCTGCAACGGGGCAATCCAAGATTGCACTCTTTTATGATCCGGCGTATGTCGACATTGCGGGCACTTGCAACAACGAGGCATGGAATTTGTACATCTACTACACCAATGCAGGGCATACGGTCACGACCTTTCAGGGAACGACAGGGGGAACGTGGGTTCCCGCCTTGATGGGCAAAGATGCCCTCGTCATTCCGGAGCAAGAGATTTCGCAGCTCATGATCGATGGGGCAGCCAAGCATGCCCTGATCAACTTTGTCAATAGTGGCAAGGTGCTGATCATCCACGGTTCGGCTGTGGGCAGGACGGAGGCCTTCCTCAACGACGTGTTTGGCTTTAGCCTTGCCTTTGGTGGTTTTCTGGCCGATGGGACGCCCATCCCTGCCGATGCTGCCAACTTGGCGGCTTCCTGTCTTGCTGGAGCAGCAGATCCCATCACGGCACACACCAATACCTGGAGCAGCTGGCTCACCCCTATTTCTACCCCACCCAACACCTTAAATATCTATCCCTACCCGGGGGATCCCATGCGTTCGATCATCTATCAAATCGACTACGGCTTTGGTAAAATCATTTATGTCGGTTGGGATTACTGGGAAGGCGGTCCCACATGTATGGTAAGCGACCCTCAGTGGGACGATATCTTCGAGCGCGCTCTTGCCTGCAGCATACCTTGTGCTGCTGCACCCCAGGTAGAAGCCTGTCCGGATACTATTAAGGTAGCCAACGACGTCGATCTCTGCGGTGCGTACGTCAATTACACCGTCGTCTTTGATAACCCATGCGGCAACGAAGTGATCGAGCACTCGCTCGACATGGGCATGACCTGGAACCCCGGTTCGGGCTCTGGAATGTTTTTTGGCATCGACACAGTTGAAGTGTGGGTGCGCAGTACCAATGCCAACGGCAGCGATACGTGTAAGTTTTTCGTCGCCGTCTTCGATGCGCAGCGACCCGAGGCGCATTGTACCAATGTCAATGCCGTCGTCAGCGATGGATGCGATGCGACCGTGTACGCGCATCAATTTGGATTTTTAAGCCACGACAACTGCGATACGGCCTTTACGGAAATTTCCAGGGACGGTGTAGCCTTTTCCTCCTCCCTTACCTTTACCGTAGCCGATGTGCCCGGCCCACATCAAATCTTTATGCGGGTCTGCGATATCTACGGCAACTGCGACACCTGTGCGGCGCTGCTGTATCTAAGCGATACTTCCAATCCGACGATTACCTGTCCTGCGGGATTGACCATACCGACCGAACACAATCAGTGCTACGGCAAGGTCCCCGACATTACGGTCACCATTACGGACAACTGCGATGCACTGATGGTAGAGCAACAACCTCCTGCGGGGACGCTGTTCGGCTCCTCACACGGCGATAATTTCGATGTCAAGATCATCGTCGAAGACAAGCACGGCAATAAAGATACCTGTGTCACTACCCTAACCCTTGACGACATTCAAGCTCCTACCATCGCCTGTCCTGCCAACACGACCATTGGTACCTCCATGGGGGGCACGGGAGATTGCCAGGGCAACCTGGAATGGGTACATCCCTTGCCCATGGACAACTGCAACATTCAAAACCTCGAGCTTGTCATCACGCCTCCATTGGGCTTACCGATATTTTTCCCCTCAGTAACGCCCGGCGACCAAACTGATTTCGACTTCGAGGTCGGAACCAGTACGTTGACTTATGAGGCCACCGATGATGCAGGCAATGTCGCCAACTGTACTTGGACCGTCACTGTGGTCGATGACGAAGCACCGCAGGTCACTTGTCCAGGCGATATGACCTTTAACACCAGCGATGGCGGCACGGGAGACTGCGAAGGCGAAGCGTCGTGGAATCACCCCATTCCGACAGACAACTGCGCTGTAGACAGCATGAATCTCGTGCTGATGCTTCCGGGCAACGTGGTACTCGAATTCCCCAACGTCACGCCGGGAGCTGCCTTCACACAGAGCTTGCCCAAGGGAACCACCGTAGGAAAGTATATCGTATGGGATACCACGGGCAACTCGATCACCTGTATGTTTAACATCACGATCGTCGACGACGAAGATCCGATCATCGTATGTCCACCGGATCAAACGTTGACGACCACGGCTCCGTTCTGCTGGCACGTCGTACTGGGCACATATCTGGATCCCACAGTGAGCGACAACTGCCCGGGGGTCACATGGACCCACAACTATCCCTTGGCACCGCATACCAATACGCTCGTCGGTGCATCGTTTGTGGTCGGCACACACACCATCACTTGGACGGCTACAGACTCGGCGGGCAATGTGTCGCAATGTACCTTTACTATTACTGTCGTAGACAACGATCCGCCCATTATCTCCAACTGTCCCGATTCAACGCTGACTTTTGCCAACGATCCCGGTCTGTGCGGTGTCTATCCCAATCTGCCGCAAATCGTGGCTGTCGACAACTGCGTCGGATTTAACGTGACATACCGATACTCTCTGGATGAAGGAGCGACGTGGCATCCGGGTCAAGCGTACAACCTCTTCTACCCCGTCGGCATCACACATGTGTGGTACGTGGCCGAAGACACTTCGGGCAACGTCTCCGACACCTGTAAGTTTGTCATCGAAGTACTCGACACCGAGCACCCGCATGCCGTGTGTACCGACGTCAATGTCACCGTCGGCGACACTTGTAAGGGCTTCGTCACCGCCGCGCAGGTGGGATTCCTCAGTTACGACAACTGCGATTCGCTGACACTAAAGATTGGTCTGGATACCACAACTTTAGTGGATACCCTGATGTTTACCGATGCCGACCTGCCTGGGCCAATAACCGTGTACTTGCAAGCTTGCGACACTTCGGGAAATTGTTCTTGGTGTACTGCTACCATCCACTTGGTCGACACCACTTCCCCAATGATTGTCTGCCCGTCGGACATGACGATCAACACCGAGCCAGGGCAGTGCCACGGCAAGATACCCGACATAGCTGCTGTCTCCTTTAGCGATAGCTGTGGCGTATTGACCATCACCCAGGTACCTTCTGCAGGATTACTGTTTGGTTCGCATCATGGCGATAGCATCATTGTACTCCTCATTATCGAGGACCAAATGGGCAATACCGACACGTGTGATGTCAAGCTCACCCTCAACGACAACGAGCCGCCCTTTATCGTCTGTCCGCTGGATGTGACGATACCTACTTCGAGCGACGGCACTGGCGATTGTAAGGGTTCTTATACCTGGAATCATCCCGTACCTACGGATAATTGCCACATCGACTCGCTCAATCTCGAGATACAAGATCCCGATGGCACGATTACGATGATGATGGATCTTCCTCCGGGTGGGGTGATCACACGTCAATTTATGCCCGGCACGACCAAATTGAAGTACACGGCGATTGATTCGGCGGGGAACATGGTCATGTGTCTGTGGCGTGTAACGCTCGTCGACGACGAGCCCCCCGTGGTGACCTGTCCTCCCGACCAGACCTTGCAGTGCGGGGATACCGTGCCTGCAGGCGCCACAACCATCGACGATTTCATCGCATTGGGCGGTACAGTCACCGACAACTGCTCGGATACCTTTACTGTAATGTATGTTGACCTTTCCAACGGTTTGAGCCACTGCACCTTTGACTCCCCGCTGGTCGTGCAACGCATGTACATCATCACCGATACCTCGGGCAACAGTGCCACCTGTATCCAACAGTTCGTCTTTGAAGAAGACACCATCCCGCCGACCATTACCGGCGTACCTATGGGAGATACCACCGTAGCCTGCTCGGAAGACATTCCTCCCTTGCCTTCCGTCACAGCTACGGACAATTGCGACAGGAACAACGTCATCCTCGTCTATAGCGAAAGCAGGGCGAACGACACCTGTCACGACAAGTTTACCCTTATCCGTCAATGGATAGCTTTTGACGTCTGTGGTAATTCAGACACGGCGAGCTATGCAATACACGTGCGCGATACCATTCCTCCCGAGCTGCACAATATACCGGCGGACACGACGGTGCTCTGTCAAGAGGACCTGCCGCCTGTACCGACAGACGTCTTTGCTACGGACAACTGCAACCAGCTCATCACGGTCTCCTTCCACGAGACCATCGTTCCACTGGGATGCGATGACCAATTTGACATCGTGCGCACCTGGGTTGCCACCGATGCTTGCGGGAACACGGTGGATTCGTCTTACCGCATCATGGTACGCGACACCTTGCCTCCTGTCATCACTGGAGGTAGTGATTATGTGATCCTTTGTGATCAATCCAATGCCAACAACGACGACGAGCTCATTAGCTGGCTCAATAACCACGCAGGGGCGACGGCGACGGATAACTGCAGCCGTGTCACCTGGTCGAACAACTATTCCGACACCAACTGGGTCAGTGGTTGTGGAGACTCTCGTTATATCGACGTGACCTTTTATGCGGAAGACGAATGCGGCAATGTCGACTCTGTGACCTTCCGCTTTGGAACGCTGGATACCGTACCACCGACCTTCCTCAATTGTCCAAGATTGCCCATCGTGGAAAATGCGGAATATGGACATTGCGATGCATATGTCAACTTTGCACCTCTGATTGCTGTCGACAATTGCAGCGATTCCATCATCATCCGACAAATTGACACGACGGGCCTATCGAGTGGCGACCGCTTCCCCGTCGGTACGACGGTCTTGCTCTTCGAAGCGGTCGATGCGTGCGGCAATGCCGATACCTGCAGCATCAAGGTCATCGTCAACGATTACTGGGAAACGCCTACCATCACCTGTCCGTTTGAGATCGATACCTTCGACAACGATCCCGATAAGTGCGGTGCGGAAGTTTACGGACTCAAGCCCACCGCAGAGGACAACTGCCCGTCCAATCTCGCGATACTCTACATGATCAAAGACAGCTCTGGAGCCATCATCAAAGAGGGCGTCGAGGATGCATCAGGTGAATTCTTCCCCGTGGGCGCCGATACCCTCACCTATATCGTACAAGATCAGCCGCTGCTCCTCATCACGGAGGTCACGCAAGAACTCGGTGCCCCTGTAGGAGCTACCAATCCCGTACCGCCCTACTTTGACGGCGACCTGGCCAAGGGCGACTACGTTGAAATTACCAACTTCGGCCCAGCAGCTATCGACATCAACTGTCTGACGCTTGAAATCGTCGACGATACGGGCACGGCCTGCCTGGCCACGATGCCGATCAGCTTTATCCTACCGGTAGGGCAAACCATCGTGGCCCACGTCGGTACGGGCGCCAACGACCCGGCAAACTTCTACTTCTCCCTCAACTGTCCGGAGGTCGACAACACCACACCGCGTACCTACATCCTCAGCCTCTACGACCATGTCATCGATGTGGTCACCACTAACGGCATGAACCCCGTGGGGCTGGGCACGACGGCCGTAGTTGAGGCCGATGATTGGAGCGGTACTTCGGCCAACCTGGATTGCTACGGCTCTTACTACCGACACAGTATCATCGACGACAATGATCCGAGCGATTGGACATTGGCAAGTAGCTGCGATCCCGCTACACTGGGATCGCTCAATCCCAATTTGCCCGTCATGACCGACAATGGTGCGCTGCTCACCCTGCAGAGTACCGATCCCGGCAAGGACTCCTGTACTATGATTATCGTCGTCCGAGATGTCGAAGTGCCCACCTGTGTCGAATACGATACGACCATTTACGACGGAGCGACCAATCTCGGCGTAGACATCAACCAAGGCGATTGCTATGTATCGACCATCAACGTGCCGACCAACGGCTTGATCGGCGATATCAACGTGCTCAATGTACAGGGCACTTCGGACGACGTCAATGGCTTAGAGGTTAAGCTCATCAGTCCGAGTGGCACGGAAGTGATTCTCTTTAGCGGTGTATGTGCGCCGGGCGATGACGACTTCGATGCCAGCTTTGACGATAGCTCGTCCATTACCTCGCCGAGCTGTAATCCCTACGGTGGAGGTGAAATCATCCAGCCACAAGAGGCCCTCAAGGCATTCTACTTGGAGAATATGCAGGGTACCTGGACACTCGAAATCGCCAACAACACCTGCGACTCCAATGCAGGGCCGACGGTATTGAACAACTGGATGCTCCAAATCATGAAGATCGATCCCTATAGCCAGGGGGATACCGTCATCGCCAATGACCCTGACCAATGTGGAGCGAAATTCATGTGGACGCATCCCATCCTCGAAGACAATTGCTGTCGGGGTGAGATCTTCGTGAAATATTTGACCGACGATCCCATCAACGTGCCGGATCCCGGCTACGTAGAGGGCGGTACCACTACGATGGAATTCTTCGAAGTGGGTAAAACGACCGTGCTCTACATCTTGACCGATGCAGCGGGTAATCAGTCGAGCTGCTCGTTTATGGTGACCGTTGTGGATACGCAAAAACCCGTCATCACCAATTGTCCGGGCGACTTTATCGTCCAAGCCGATCCCGGCGAATGCGAAGTGCATTGGAGCTATATCATCAACGCTGAAGACAACTGCGGTATCGACACCATCATCTATTC
>WFXH01000026.1 GCA_015490715.1 Saprospiraceae bacterium
CTCTTCGGGAAAAATCGCGTGCAGTACAGCGATGATTTTGATGCGCGGACTTTGTACTATACCGATCACTTTACGGTGTACTGGTACGGCAAGTCGAGGGTGGCAGCCACAAAGGTGATTGCCATGGTCGAGCAAGAGTATAAGCAGATGAAGGAGCTGCTCGAATTTCCCGTGTCGAAGCCCATCGATGTCCTCGTCTTTGCCGATATGACGGATTTGAAGCAAACCAACATAGGGGTGGAGGAGGCCTTCGAGTGGAAGAGCAGTTTGACACCTGTGGTGGACAACAAGGTGTTTGTCTACTACACAGGGCGAGCGGGGGATATGCGACGACAGCTGCGCCAGGGCATGGCCACCGTGATGTTTCGGTGGATGATGTACGGCGACTTTCTCAAGGAGGTATTGCAGAGCACGTACTTTATCGCTCTTCCCAAATGGCTTGAAGAAGGGCTCATCAGCTTTTGTGGAGTGCATTGGGATGAAATCGTTGATGCACACGTCCAAAGAGCTTTTGAACGCGGTTGGCTCGAAGAGGATTTTTCGCAGTGGGCGAAGCGGGAGCCGCGGTGGGCCGGCCACGCCTTTTGGTTTTATCTGTACACCCAGTACGGGGCCCGCAGCATACCCGACATTCTATACTTGCTCCGAGTAGATAAGGACATCCATACGGCCCTGCTCTACTCGCTGGGTATGGAATGGGAGGGCTTTTACAACAACATGGCGGAGTACTACCGAAAGCGATACGAAAAACTGCTGGCAATAGCGCAAAAGCCGATTTTAGAACCTCCTTTGTATACGGCAAATACCGATGGCTCCTGGCCCATAGTCACTTCCTTCGCACCTATCGACCATCGTGGGGCACTTCTGGTCGGCCTCAATCAAAGTGGTAAGCGCACAGTGTGGCAGATCACCAACAAGCACAAAAAGCGCCTGTTTAAAAAGGGATACAAAAACATCGTACAGCCCCCTGATGTGGCCTATCCCCAGGTCGTACGCATTGGGGATAGCACAATAGCGATACTCAACGAACAGAGAGATGTACTCTACCTGTATCTGTATAAAATCGATGGCCAATTACAACAGCGCCATGTCGTACGCCCCGAAATACAGCGCATTTACCACATGGTATGGGTCGAGGAAATCGGCATGCTCCTCTTAACGGCCAATCTGTATGGTGCTTCGGATGTGGTATTGTACAACCTTTGGCAACGTCAATTCTATCCATTGACGGAAGATTACTGGGACGACTGGGATGCCAGTATATGCCGCTATAGGGGTCGGTTGGGCGTGTGTTTTGTCTCCAATCGAGGCGACAGTCTCACACTGCGCAAACAGCGTACCCCACGCGTGTGGGCCCCTTCGATCGAAGCCGATGTGTATTTTTTAAGCTGGAACGAAGATTATTTACCCGACGAGGAGGTCATTCGACTGACCCATGACGGTCGGATGAAGTACATGCCCCTGCTTCAAGGTGACACGCTCTATTATCTGGCCAATCACCTGGGCAAACGAAGTCTGTACATGTACGATACGACAGAGGATGGTGAGGGACGGGCGACGACGAAAGTCTTGTTTGCCGACCGAAATATATCGCGCATCAACCTCGAGAGCGGGTCATTGCTTTTGCAGGTGGACAGGGCGGATGAAACTCAGATCTACAGCGCGAAGGCCTATCGCAATGGATATTTATTGAGAAAGGACGCGACAAATGTCGGGGATACAGGTAATGCACAAGAAGGCGTGCCAAGCAGGGATGTGCGTGGACAAAAGCGATATGATCCGTTTAATTTCTTTGATTCAGAATTTGCGATTTCGAATATTCCCGATTCGCTGCGGAAATTATCCATCGATGAGATTGAAGAAATATTGGAGTGGTTTTATCCCATAGAAGAAGAACAAAGCCCCAAACCGGAGACATTTTCTTCGGTCCATGCACTGGCGTATATTGATCGCTATTATTTTCGATCGCTTAAAATCAAGATGGACAATGCCGATATCGTAGACAGCAAGTTGGCCTGGTGGGGAGGTGCAAATGCCTTGAGCAGCAGTATTTATCGACCGATGGGCTTGCATATTCAACTGCCTTTAGTGGAATTGTTCAATGACTATACTATTGCACTTGGAGCGCGGCTGACACCTTCGTTGAATGGTCTGGAGGTTTATCTCAGGGGCGAAGATCGCCATGCACTATGGGATAAGAGCGCAATCGTCTACGTTCAAAAGCGCAGGTATCCGCAATCCAGAGGCATCCATACGACATTGTACCAGACGCAGAGCATACTCTTACAGTATGGCGTGAAATATCCCTTCAATGTCTTTGGCAGTGTGCGCGTGCGCACCACATTTCGAAACGATCGACAGTGGAGTTATGCGACGGATGAAGAGACATTGCGTGCTCCTATTGTCGATGCGCAGCGCCTTGGCGTACGCGTCGAATATGTCTTCGACAACACCTGGGAGCTGGCGATGAATTTACGTGGAGGAACCCGCTTACATGTCGGAATAGAGTGGTTGAAGCGCATGCAAATTGATAATCACCCGTGGAGTTTTGAGATATTGGGGCCTTGGACATTGCTCTGGGACTGGGATGTACGGCATTACTTCGTCTTGCCGTGGTCAAACGTCATCGCCCTGCGTTGGGCAGGAGCTATGAACACGGGGTCGGAGCGTATTTTATACATCCTCGGAGGCACCATTAATGAGTTGTACTATCGACTCAATGAAAGTTTTTACCCTTCGGAAGATCAGCGGTTTAGTTATGTCATGGTCCGACCCCCCCTGAGAGGGTTTCCGTACAATCAGCGCAATGGCAATGCCTTTAGTCTTCTCAATGTGGAGTGGCGCGTACCGGTGGGAAAGTATCTCATGCGAGGGTGGCAGCGCTGGGCATTTCTCCGTCATTTGCAGGTGGTGGGATTTGGCGACGCAGGTGTAGCATGGAATGGCGTGAGCCCCTTTGATGAACGCAATTACAGCTATGTGCGCCATTACCAAAACCCGGCCGTCGAGCTGCGCGTGCGGTATTATACGGAACCCTTTTTATTGGGCTATGGGGTAGGACTGCGCACGTATTTTCTCGGCTATTTCTTACGCTTGGATTACGCATGGGGGGTGCAAGACCGTGTAGTGCAGCGTCCCCGTTTCCACTTCGCGCTGGGTCTGGATTTTTAGAGCGGTGGTATGACGAAAGGTGATCACATGGATGAAAGGATGGTGGTTTAATCGAACAGTGGTGGGCGGTTTTAATTCAGTTCGGAGAGGACTCTTTTATGTAGCCCCATTATTAGCGGTCTGGGCCATAGTGGTCAAGCCATTGGGCGCGGAGCTCCCTCAGCTCTCGTACATGCTGGCTGTAGTGCTCTGGATGGTCTTATGGTGGATTTCTGAGGAGGTACCCTTGGGCATTACTTCATTACTGCCGGTCGTGCTTTTTCCGCTATTGGGGATTATGGATGGCAAGGCGGTCAGTGCGCTCTACGTCAATCAGGTAATCTTTCTCTTCATGGGAGGTTTTATGGTGGCCATAGCGGTGCAGAAATGGGAGTTGCATCGGCGCATTGCCCTGTGGATATTGATGGCACTTGGGACGAGCCCGTCGCGCATTCTCCTGGGGTTTATGCTGGCCACGGCCGTGCTGTCGATGTGGATATCCAATACGGCAACGACGATGATGATGATCCCGATGGCGCTATCGGTGCTGGGCATGGAATCGCGTCGGTCATCTCCCTTTGGTCGGGTCTTGTTATTGGGTATCGCGTATTCGGCATCGATTGGAGGTGTTGCCACACTGGTAGGTACGCCTCCCAATTTGTCGTTTACGCGCATTTACGAAATCTACTATCCCCAGGCGGAGGGAGTGAGCTTTGGACAATGGATGTTGTGGGCTTTTCCACTCAGTATTGGGCTGTTGTTGGTGCTCTTTATCTACTTGCGGTACGTGGTCTTGTGGGGAGTAGCCGTACAAGTGATGGATGTATCGGGCTTGCGTCGGCAGCTCAAAGCGATGGGGGACTTAAGTTATGAAGAACGAGCAGTGATGGCGATCTTTGTCGTGTTGGCACTGCTGTGGATCTTTCGCAAGCCCCTGGATTTTGGCATCTTTCGCATACCGGGGTGGTCGACCTGGTTGCCGTATGGCTCGTATTTACACGATGGGACCGTGGCCATAGCAATGGCCGTATTGCTCTTTGTGTTGCCGGCGAAGCGTACAGATGGATATTTGATGAGTTGGGCCGACATGCGGCAGATGCCGTGGGATTTGATCTTGTTGTTTGGAGGTGGATTTGCACTTGCGGGGGGATTGAAGGAATCGGGGCTTGCCGATTGGCTGGGGCAGCATCTGCAGTGGATGCAGGCCATGCCGCTGTGGCTGAGCATGTGGATACTGGTGCTCATGGTGAGCTTTTTGACCGAGATGACTTCGAACACGGCCACTGTGGAGTCTTTTTTACCCGTTTTGGCGGGGCTAGCAGGTGCTTCCTCGGACGAAGCACTTTTGTGGATGATCCCGGCGACGGTAGCTGCCTCGATGGCCTTTATGTTGCCCATTGCTACACCGCCCAATGCCATTGTCTTCGGTACGGGGAAGATATCGATGGTAGAGATGATGCGCGTGGGCTTTGTCTTCAACATCGTAGCGGGCACACTGGTGGCGATTTATTTTTTTCTTCTACTCAGCCACGGCATGCCATAGGGCCCTTAGGAGGATTTTCTGTTGAGGAGTCGCTCGACGAGTTGGTTTTTACAAGTTCGGGAGACGGGCAATTGTGTGCCGTCGATGAGTTCGACGTAGCCTTCGCGGTGGTAACGCCGTATCATGGCGATGTTGACCAGATAGGATCGGTGTATGGTGAGAAATCCGTGGCTTTTGAGTAGGTCTTTCCAGATGCCGAGGTTATAGGAACTCAAGACGGGATCTTGTCCTTGGATGTGGATGCGCGTATAACGCTGCCATCCTTCGATATAGATGATGTTGTGCAGGTCGATGATTTCGATGGTTTTAGCGGTGGGGATGGCGATTTTGCGGTCGTGGAATTGTGCGGGCTGCGCCTTGAGATTGTGCAGTAATATTTCATACTGCATCATGCGCTCCTGGTTTTTGATGCGCTTGATAGCCTTTTTTACCGCACGGACGAGGTCTTCGTTGAGGATGGGTTTGAGCAGGTAATCTACGGCACTCATACGGAGTGCTTGCAGGCTGTATTCGTCGTAGCCGGTGACGAAGATAATTTGAAAGTCGATGTGCTCGAAGCGTTGGAGCAACTCAATGCCGTTTTCGCCGGGCATGGCGATATCGAGGAATACGATTTGTGGTCGCATTTTGAGGATGATTTCATAGGCTTCTTGCGCATTGGTAGCCTCGCCTATGATGCGAATTTCGGGACAGTACTCGTTGATTTTCATTTTGAGTACTTCGCGAGGCAGGGTTTCGTCATCGACGATGACTGCCGTGTATTGTGATCTTTGCTCACTCATGATGTGGGGTTTTTGATGAGGTAATGAATGGTTACGACTACTTTTGTCCCAATGGCTTTACCCGTTTTGTCTTCCTTGTCGATGATTTCGAGGTGGATGTGCATGTCGGAGGCCTGATTGATGAGATCGATGCGTTCTTGGACGAGCTGGAGGCCGCGCGGCTTGTGGGTTTTGCTGCGATGTCGCTGAGCTGCCTTGCGACCGATGCCGTTGTCTTCGATGATGCATTGCAGCATGTTGGGACTCAACATGCAAAAGCGCAAGGAGATGAAGCCCTTGCGATCTTTTAAAGGCGTGATGCCGTGGATAATGGCATTTTCGACAAACGGCTGGATGATCATCGAGGGAATGCGAATGTCTTCGGAAATGTTTTCGCACGTGACGATTTCGAAGTCGATCTTTTCGCGGAAGCGCAGTTTTTCCAGCATCAGATAGAGCCGCAATATCTTGAGCTCAGTGGCTAAGGTGATTTCGTTGTCCTTAGAGCTGTCTAAAATGAGACGGGTGAGCAAGGCAAAGTGTGTCAGGTAGTAATCCGCCTTGTCAAAATTTTTCGAGTGAATGAAATATTGGATGGCGGTGAGTGAGTTGAAGATGAAGTGTGGATTCATGCGCGCGCGGAGGGCATTGAGCCTGAGCTCGGCTATTTTTCTGTGAAATTCCGTCTTTTGGATGGCGAGCTTTTTATTTGTGCGGATGATGTAGCGGCTGATGAAAAAGGACAACAAGCCTATAGCCAGACCACCTGCGGTGCCCCATACAAAGGGCATGTAATCCAGGCGGTGTTGGAAGACAAAGTCATCGGCATATCCGTTGGCCCGCACAGTAAGTGTATGAGTACCCCAATCTTCGATGCGCAGAGCAATGGGATTGGATGCATCGTGGTACCACTGTCGACGATACGGTGTGTACAACGCCACCACAGAAAAATGGTGTTCGTAGGGATAATGGTAATAGTCGGGACTGCGAAAGTACAGCGCCACGGAGTCTAAGCTGTACAAAATCTGGCTGTTGGGAGGGATAGGTGTGTTGCGAATGTGTTTTTTTCGGATGATGGAGAGCTTGTCGAAAGCGATACCGTAGGTTTTGGGCAGCTGGAGAAACGAATCGGCATGAAAAACAGTCAAGCCATTGAGGGTACCGTAAAACATATAGCCGTTCGACGATTCTGCCACCGCTTTGGTGTTCATCTCACGGTGGGAAAGGCCGTCAGAGTGATAGAAGTTTTTGCGCACATGTAGGGTGGAGTCCAAGACCGTAATGCCGTTGTCGGTGCCTACCCAGAGATTGTAATTCGCGTCGAGATGAAGGCTGTAGATGACATTGCTGTTTAGGCCATTTTCGACCGATAGGTGTCGCTTTTTGCGTAGCGTTTTTCCATCGAGGATGACGATGCCGCCCAGTTCGCCACCGAGAGCAATGTCCCCATTGGGCAATGCTTCGACATCTCGGAGATTGTAAAAGAGTATACCCCATGAGGAAAACGGCAAAGTCGTATCGAGGTGGAGCGCACTGTCCAATACGACGATTTGATTCTCTGCTCCAATCCAAAATTGCCTTCGCTGAGGTAGGGAATGTATCGTCATCTCATGTACCAAAAGGTCTACCGGTATCGTCTGCATATCGTCGGTGGTAAAGTCGTAGAGCACCAATTTGCCCTCGTTCGAGAGGAAAGAAGAGCGTCCGCCTGCCAATACACGCGCGGAGTCGTACGCGGCAATGTCGGAAGGATAAAAGTTCAATAATTTAGTCTGGATATGCTGGTCGTGCGGAGTGTAACGATGCAGATAAGTCGTGTCGGTATTGAGCAATACAGTGAGGATATAAATGGCTTTGCTCTTTGGAGAAGATGTGATGCGGAAATTGTTGGCATAGTGTTTTTGCGCGTTGGGGAGCCAGGTATAGAGCGTATCCACTGTGCGATAGGGCCGTCTAATGCGGTAAAAGCCGTTGTCCTCGCCAATAAAATAGATATCGTCATCCAGGGCAGTAAGGCCAATGATGATCTTGCCAAAATTGATCATCGATGCGATGGGCCTCTGCACAAAGTGGCGTACATACCAAGGGCGTATCGTGATATAATCGATGCCCGTATATCCGTAGAGGAAGAGTTTGTAGTTTAAATCATCTGCGTATACGCCTATGATGTTGGAATTGACAGCGCTCAGTGTCGGTTGATGGATAATTGCACTGTCGTCTTTATACAGATAGTACGCTGTATAATGCCTCGGGCGATCTCTACAGCCGAGCAGACATTGCGCCTTTTTATCGGCAAATATTACAGTAAGGGCTTCGTGTTTGGGACAATGAAAGATCACCCGCCATCGCTCGTCGACGCGCTTTTGCAATTGGTGGTTTAAGCTGCGATAGAGTGTATCTCGAAGGCAGAAAATGTCTCCGTCGATGTAGGTATGCAGTCGGGTGTCGTACCACTTTTGTGCCGTATGGTCGAAGAAATACCAGTCGTTTCGACAGTACAATGCTTTCGATGGGACAAAATCGAGGCAGGGCAAATGGGTTGCGCGTTTGCCAGCAAGGGAATAAAAACAGCCCTGTACATTCGACGTGGAGTCATCTACGGTTTTATACAGATAGAGAGTGTCGTTGATCACTATAAAATGGTGCAGCGGGGGGGCTTTGACGTATTCGGCATGGAGGCTGTTGTGCGGAATGCGAAAGAGACCTTGCCCCTCGTCGGTCAATACGACGATTTCATCGTTGTGGAGGACAGAGACCTCGAGCGGAAAGGGTAGCTTGTCGTATAGCGGAATGTGGACCGCTTCAAAAGTATGTCCATCGTATCGCTGTACGAAATGCGGCATGAAGAGATAGAAGTAGCCACTCTTGTTGCGCACAATCTTGTAAATAAAGCGACTGTGCAAGCCGTGTTCTTGTTCGATAATTTTGTGGTCCAGTAGAGGCTGTGCGCGCATGGTTATAGGAATCATTGTCGTTGCCCACCAAAGAGCTCCCAATACCAGGGTACGGTCAATCATAGCGGTAAAGCTAAGGATTGGTGACTTAGCATGGGGTGCAATTCTGCATAAGTGGTATTGTTTTTCCTACCAAAGCCGCAATTTATTACACGAACGGAAAAAAGCTTGTTTTTATTAAAAATTGAGTTTTTCCGGTTGTGGAATGTGGGTGAGTGAGCCCTGTACGAGCTCCTCTCCGATAAGTTGATCTAAGTGGATAGGCATGATGTGGTTGATCATCGAAGGGGGTGCCTCAACTAAGACGCGAATATAGTTTTCCGTAAAGCCTTCGAGTTTGCCTTCATGTGGTGAAGGCTCGAGGAGAACGCGGTGGATTTGGCGGAGATTTTTTTCGTAAAATGCTCTGCGCTTGCGCAGGGAGAGGGCGCGAAGCAATTGGCTGCGCTGACGGCGGATGTGCATGGGTACTTTGTCGGGCATGGTGGCTGCAGGAGTACCGCTGCGCTCGGAATAGGTGAAGACGTGCAGGTAATTGACGTCAAGCTCTTGAATAAAGCGATAGCTGTCGCGGAAGTCTTCTTCCGTCTCGCCGGGGAAACCCACAATGACGTCTACTCCTATGCAGGCGTCGGGTAAGTACTGTCGCACGGCTCGAATGCGGTCTGCATAGAGCTCGCGCAAATAGCGTCGGCGCATGCGCCGCAATATCTTGTTGGAGCCCGACTGTAGGGGTATGTGAAAGTGTGGCATAAAGGCGCGGGATTCGGCAATGAAGGCCAGTATTTCGTCGGTGAGGAGATTGGGCTCAATCGACGAAATGCGGTACCGTTCGATGCCCTCTACGCGGTCGAGAGCGCGGATGAGGTCGATGAGGCGATAGCGATGTCTTTGTCCGGGCTCGAGCTTGCCGTAGTCTCCCACGTTGACACCTGTGAGCACGATTTCTTTGACGCCTTGACTCGCCAACTGATGTGCTTGCTCGATCAGACTTTCCAAAGGGGCAGATCGGCTCTTGCCGCGCGCTTTGGGTATGGTGCAAAAAGAACACACGTAGTCGCAGCCGTCCTGTATTTTTAAAAAACTGCGCAGGCGGTCGCCATACGAGAAGGCATGGGAAAAACGCGCTTCATCTACGGCCGACACTGCTACAAGGGGCATTGCCTGAGCATGGTCGAGCTGTTCGAGGTAGTCGAGTAGTTGAAATTTTTCTCGTGCGCCGAGTACCATATGGACACCCTCGATGTCGGCAATTTCGTCTGGTTTGAGCTGTGCATAACATCCCGTGACGACGATTCGCGCTTGCGGATTGTGCCTACGAGCCCGTCGAATAATCTTTCGACACTTGCGGTCGGCAAAATCCGTCACACTGCACGTGTTGATGATGTAGAGGTCTGCTCCCTCCTCAAAGGGAATGAGCTCGTAACCGCGCGCACGAAGCATGCGACCGAGCGTGGAGCTTTCGGAAAAGTTGAGCTTGCAGCCAAGGGTGTATATGCTGACGGTCTTCGGTGTGGACATCGAATGTGTGGGCTTTATTTTTCAAAAACTTCGATAATCTTGTTGCGCAAAACCAGTTGGGTGAATTTCCCCTTAAAACGCGTCGCCTTGACGATGTGGTTGTCGATCCAGTGGTAATGACCACCTCTCGGTTTGCCCAGGAGGAGGTAGTGGTATTTAAAACCGTGCAGGTCCAGCCAATATTCGGTGATCGTTCGGTGTTGTTCGGTGCGGGAGGAAAAAAAGGTGATGATGTGTCCGTCGTCGTACCATTGATTGATGATTTCGAGGGCATCGGGATAAGGGCGCGCGGTGACCATTCGCCAGGGTTCTTCATTGGGGATGTCTTCACAGATGGTACCGTCGATGTCGATGAGGAAATTTTTAATCCCGTCTGGCAAAATGGGGCTGATGGGACGGCCTTCGGCGTCGACGAGAGGCTTGAGCTCCAGCTTTCGTTTTTTCATAATTTTATGAAATTGTGCGCGTCAAATTTACTGAAAATTCATGTAGTGTTGCGGATTGACCGGTGCGCCATCGATCCACAATTCGAAATGCAAGTGCGGCCCACTGGTCAGGATGCCGGAATTGCCGATGATGGCAATGGCTTCTCCGGCTTGGACGAAATCGCCTATTTCTTTGAGGAGTCGTGAGTTGTGTTTGTAAAAGCTCACGATGTTGTTGTCGTGCTGGATACCGATCGTGTATCCCGTCGTGGCGGTCCAATCGGCAACGATGACATGCCCAGGCAGGGTGGCGAGTACGGGCGTGTTTTTGGGAGCAATAATGTCGATACCGAAGTGATCTCTTTCCACCATAAACGGTGCACTGATTTTGCCTCGGATAGGCGGTGTAAAGTGTACGACGGGATGACTGCGTGTTTCAACTGCTACGGGTATGGCCCTGGGTTTTTGGGATGTCAATTGGGCCTCCATTTCCTGGCGCAACAAGCTGTCGGCTTTCGAACGCGCAGCTATGCCCCTCTTCTGGGGGAGCACCGGCACTTGCTTCTTTAGTACCTCTTGCGCGCTCTCCGCTTGATGGGTCCACCTTTTTTTTAACCCCTCGATGTATTGCTCGTGTTGTACCAACTGGCGGTGTATATCGGCAAGTTTTTTTTCCAGCTCAAGGACTTCCGCCTTATCCACCACATCCCCACCGGAAAGCCAAATGTGCAGCGGCGTGAATACCACAGCGGTGACGATGATGCCGATGATCAGTAGGTGATACAGTACAATCCACATCAACAGCTGTCCCAGACGCATCTTGCGCGACCACAATTGGGAGTAATTACCCTCACTGAAGAGGGTCAATATAAAGCCCTTCTTCCACAGGGCTCGAAGACGCGATAGTATAGCGCGTTGCGGTATCATAACTGTGGCGATACTCAAGGCATGAAATCAATGCCGTAATCCGTACGACAATAATAATAAAATTGTACACAAAATGTTTTGCCATCTACTACGTTTGTATTGGAAATTGTCCGTCGAGTATGCCTACATTGCTGGCTCCCTCCAGAAAACGGGTGTTTGCCCTCTGGGTGAGTGGTGTGGTGGTGGTCGCTTTTTTTAGTGGATGTGCCACAAAGAAGAAGGCCAGCACAACCGATATGTCCCCCTGGAAGCGCAAGTATGAAAATATCACGGCCTATTACAATGCCTACTTCAATGCCAATGAGATCTACCAGATCGTCCTGGATAAGCTCCGCCAGGAGCATCGCGAAAATTACCAGGACTTACTGCCTATTTATCCGATGGATGCAGCAGATGTGCGTCCTCATGTTGAAGAACTCGATAGAGCCATCTCTAAGCTCTATAAAACCATCAACCGCCACCCCCAAAGCCACTGGGCAGACGATGCCTATTTCATGATCGGAAAGATCCAGGTCCTGAAGAAGGACTACGAGACAGCTGAAGAGACGATGGAATACTTCCGTCAGGCCTTTGATCCCCTCAAGGTTGGGAAGACCCAGAAAGTGAAAAAATCCAAAAAGAAGCGTTCAAAAGCCAAAAAGCGCAGACGTAAAAAAAGGCAAAAGGACAAAACAGCATACGTTATAACCCAGCCGAAGAAGAGCTACATGCCTTGGGAGCATCAACCCGTCTACGACGATGGGCTCTTGCTGCTTGGACGTATTTATACCTATCGGGGAAAGTACGCTGCGGCGCGTCAAATCTTGCGTCGCCTAAAAGAAAGCCCTAAGACGAAATTGTCCGACCCCGCCCAGCTCGACTTAGCTCTGGCGCATCTTGCCCTCACGGAACATAAGTACGACGATGCTATAAGCCATTTGGAGCAAGCAGTGAAAAAGCTGAAGTCCAAAGGCCAGCGAGCCCGCTATTACTATATCATGGGCCAGCTACATGAGCACCTCCAGCAGTGGAGTGGAGCGGCAAAGGCCTTTGCCCAGGCAGAAAAGTATGCCAAAGACTTTGACCTTCAGCTTCACGCTCAGCTCCATCAATACATCGCCGAGGTCAAAGACGGCAAGCCGTCCTCTTATATCGTGCGCAAGCTGAAAAAACTGCTGGATGAAGAGAAGTACACCGAATATCGAGGCGATATCTACTACACCATGGGCTTGGTGGCTCTTGAGACACAGGATGCTCAGAGTGCACACTCGTATTTTTCTATGGCTTTAAAAGAAGCTACAAGTCCGCATCTCAAAAAGCGCATCTATCTCTATCTGGTGCAGCACTATATGGATCAATCGCGCTACGATCGCGCCAAGCTCTACCTCGATTCGGCCTTGTATCTCATGCACAATCGGGAGACCGATTTTGAAAAGTGGACGCGCGTACGCGAGTCGATCGCGCAAATCGCTGCACAACTCCAAACCATTCATTTCAACGATAGCATCTTGCGCATCAGCTATATGGACGACAAAGAAAAGCTACGCTTGGCCAAAAAAATACAGGCCCGGGAATACCAACGACAACAGAAAAAAAACGCCCAGCTCCAACAATCCATGCAAGACCTCGCCCAGACCAATGCTTCCAGCTTCCCACCCATCTTGGACAGACCTTCGCGCTTTGTCCCGACAAGTGTGGCAGGTACCTCCTTTTTTGCCTATGATCCGTCGAAGGTCAAACGCGGTAGACGCAAGTTCGAAAAACTCTGGGGGCGGCGACCTCTGGAAGACCATTGGCGAAGGATACAAAAGTCGTACACTTTGGAAATCACGGAGGATACCCTGAGCGTCAAGAATGACCAGGAAGTGGAAGACTTACCGGCCAACCGCGATTTAATACGAAAATACCTCTCAGGCATACCTACCACGGAGGCGCAGCGTCAAAAGGTACGGGAGCGCATTCAGAAGGCCTATTTTGAGCTCGGTCGTCTGTATCGCCAACAGCTCGAACGCTGTGACCTGTCCGTAGCTGCACTGGATACGCTCCTTCATCGATTCCCAAACACGCCATACAGGGCTGGCGCCTATTACTATCTCTCTCTGTGCCACGCCGACCTTGGGAATACAGCTGAAGCGGAGCGGTATCGCCAACATCTCCTGGATGAGTTCCCCGATTCGCTCTATGCCAAAGTGCTATCCGATCCCGATTTTGTGCGCCGCTGGTTGGAAGAAAAAAACCGCGCGTGTTACCTATACGATCAAGCTTACCGTGCTTTTCAACGTGGCCAATTCGACAAGACCCTCCAACTGTACGACACCTTTCAACAACTCAAGGAAAAAGAGCGAGCTCCCTACGAGGCGAAATTTGCCTTGCTCAAAGCTATGGCCACTGGCTCAAAGGGCAAAGATGCCTATATCGAAGCCCTCAAAGACGTCATTGCGCGTTATCCCAATACTCCGCAGGCTATTCGCGCGCGCGAGATTAAGCGCTTCCTGGAGGGTGAAGCCGAGCAAACGGAATCCACAGAGGCGGATCCAGCATCCCCCTATCGCTATCTGCCGGAACAAGTGCACTACGTCCTACTGGTCTTCCGCCAACTCGGTGGCAACTCCATGCGTCAAATCCAAGTGGATATCTCCGAATTTCATCGCAAAAACTTTCCTAAGCGCAACCTCAAGATGAGCTCTGCCAATTTAGATATCGAGCGCGATATCCCCATTCTGCTCATACGTCGCTTTGACAATGCCTCCGATGCCATGGATTATTATAAAATCGTACAACGTCAAAAGAAAAAATACATTCGAAAGCAGGGGGTCGAATACGACATCTTTCCAATAGCGCGCGACAACTACCACCGCCTCATCCGCGAAAAGAATACCGACTCCTACCTGCGATTTTTTAAAAAATACTACAAGGACGGAGAGCGGTCTCCTTAGAGCCCAAAGCGTACTCCCAAGCCATTCGGATAGGCAACGAAAGAGACGGTGTTGGTGCCTGAGGGAGACGAATGACAGCGTAGAGGGAAGAGGTAGTGATCAAGCACGATGGGGATCATCATTCCAAGGCCTGCCCCAAACAGCACATCGCCTACCCAGTGGCGATTGTGGACGACACGGCCTATGGCTACACTACTAGCAAGGGCGAAAGATGCGTAGCGTAGGAAGGGATATTTGGGATACGTCAATAGATAAAAAGCCGTAGCCGTGGCAAAGGCGTGACTGGTATGGCCGGACGGAAAGGCGTAAAGCCCGCCGTTGGGACGGCGCGTGTGGAAGGTAGTTTTTAAACCCGCTGTCACAAGCGCATTGGCAGCCGTGATACAGAGCAAATACAGACCCTGACGAGCGGCAAGGCGCGGTGTTGCACCTGACTCAACTAAAGTGATGCCCCAGAAGAGATAAGCACTGTGTTGGACGTAATCTTCCCATGTGTACTGCCGATGGAGCCAATCGGGGATCCACTGTTGCACAGGCTTACGCACATCCTCCTGACTTGCAACGACACCGCCAATCATCAAGGCAATGGGAATGCCCGGGGAGAGTATTTCATGAGCAAGTGCCATACTATCTGCGCGGTGGTAGTGCCGCAGCTGGGCATAACTGAATGCCCCGGGTTGGATCATCCATAAGACGATGTATGAAGAAATCGTACAGATGAAGGAAAGCCTATGGAGTGGACGAGGGGTTTTCATGCGTTGGTGTTTGCGATGAGCTCGATTGTAACGATCGATTCGAGAGGTCTTTGCGCATCTTGAGGTAGAGGGGGAGGAAGGGCTTTAATTTATAAAGACGGTACAGGATCGTATCGTCGATAATGCCGACGATATGGCTGTCGGCTGTCACTGCAGCAAAGAAATCGGATATCCCTGCTGCCTTTTCAGTGATCGCGTTGACGGGAGTGTCCTGGTCGAAGGTAAATACCGCCGTGTGCATCCAATCGCTGATGGGGCTATCCCATCGGCCACTCTGCAAGGCCTCGAAGAGATCCTCACGGCGAATCACGCCTGAGGGACGACCATTGATACTATCGGTGATGATATAACTGTGAGCCCCACCGCGAAAATAGCGCTCAATGGGTGCGGAAATGGGATCCGAACCCTTAAAGGTAATGAAATCTGTTCGCATGATATCCTTAAGCGTCAGCCCGTGATATCCCGTGATGCGGCGCACGATTTCATACTCCAATCCCGCCGTATAAAAGATAAAGATGCCGATAAAGGTTAAGATGATGTTGTAGGTCATGACGGAGTAAAAGATGAACAGCATGGCCATGACCTGTCCTATACGTGCTGCCCAGAGGGTTGCTTGTTCGTATCCCATGCGCAGGGCGAGCAGGGCGCGCAAGATTCGCCCCCCGTCCATCGGAAAGGCAGGTAAGAGATTGAAGAGGAATAGGCTGAGATTCATGGCAAAAAACAAAAAGGGTAAGCCTTTGGGGTTGAGAAAACTGCCTAAGGCGTCTTCGCCTGAAGCGCGAAACTCAAACTGGCTGTAATACAGGGCGAGCCAAAACACACCGGCCCAGAAGAGATTGACGAGAGGCCCGGCAATGGCGATAGCGAATTCCTGCCACGGATTGCGCGGCATCTTTTCCAATCGCGCCACTCCACCTATGGGAAGGAGTATGATGTCGCGCGTCTTGATGCCGAAGTGACGAGCCGTGAGTGCATGGCCGTACTCGTGCATAACCACAAAGCCAAACATGCCCAGCACGGCAATACCGAGATAGATGGTCTCAGTTAGGCTGAGTCCCCTGCTGATTCCGACGTAACCGATCCAGATAAAGATCAGCAAAAAGCTCCAATGGAGCTTGACGGCGATGCCCTGGAAGCGCAAAATGGGTAGAGTTTTCATGTCGTGGCATTATGGGGGTATAAGATACGTCAAAATCGCAGATGCTTGATGGTTTCCTTTCGCTGGATGATCTGTTGGAGCGAGTCGATGCCGATGTTGAGGTGCAATTCGGTGAACTGTTCCGTCACTTTTTGGTCGGATTCGTTGGTCTTGACGCCTTCGGGCACCATGGGGACATCGGAGACGAGCAGAAGGGCACCGGCGGGGATGCCGTTTTTAAAGGCCGTGATAAAAAGGGTTGCTGTTTCCATGTCGATAGCCAGAGCGCGTATGGAGCGCAGATACTCTTTAAAGTCCTCTTTGTACTCCCACAGACGGACGTTGGTGGTGTAGACGGTACCCGTCCAATAGTCCCTTTGGTATTCGCGTATGGTGGTGGATACGGCTTTTTGGAGGGCAAAGGCCGGTAGGGAAGGTACTTCGGGGGGGAAGTAGTCGTTGGAAGTACCTTCGCCGCGAATGCCAGCAATGGGCAAGATGAGGTCGCCTACGCGGAGTTTTTTCTTCAGCCCGCCGCATTTCCCCAGGAAGAGGATGGCCTTAGGCTCGATGGCCGACAGGAGGTCGACAATGGTAGCGGCATTGGGACTGCCCATGCCAAAGTTGATGATAGTGATGTCGCCGGCAGTGGCACTGCGCATGGCTTTTTCCTGGCCGTAGATGGGTACGTCAAATTTTTTGGCAAAGAGCTCTAAGTAGTTATTGAAATTGACCAGTAAAATGTATTTGCCGAATTTCTCCAAAGGCATACCCGTGTAGCGCGGCAGCCAGTTGAGTGCGATTTCCTTTTTCGTATGCATAGCCATGTCGTTTTGTTTGCATTATAAACGTTTGGATTGGAAAAAGTGCTTCAAGAGGGTCTGGCTTTCCTCCTGGCACAGTCCGAAGGAGATTTCCGTTGTGGGATGAAGCATGGTTTTACCGAAGCGCATAAACCCACCCTTGGGGTCGTCGGTGGCGTAGACGATTCGATCGATTTGGGCCCAGCGCAAGGCTCCGGCACACATCGGACAAGGTTCGAGGGTAACATAGAGTGTACAGCCATGGAGATATTTGGATCCCAAATAGTTGGAGGCTGCGGTGATGGCGAGCATCTCCGCATGCGCAGTGACATCGCAGAGTTGTTCGACTTGATTGTGGGCCTTGGCAATGATCAGGCCCTCTGAGACGATGACTGCTCCGATGGGCACCTCATCGCGTTGGAAGGCTAGGCGGGCCTGCTTGAGGGCCTCACGCATATATAACTCGTCGGTTAATAATGCCATGTACTTGCTTTGGATGAAAAATATCGCTCCACTTCCATTGTGCTTTGCTGCAATGTAGATCTATTGAAAATCCCAGAGCTGCTAACTAAATAGATGACCGATTTGAAGCGTTGAAATTACGCATAATCGTGGACAACGAATGCAAGGGAATAATACGATCTACCAGCGCATCTTTGACAATGCAAGAGAGGGAATGATCCTCACCGATGCGGAAGGTCGCATCATTCTCATCAACCCCCGAGCTGTCGAGCTCTTTAAATACGACTCAAAAGACGAACTCCTCCATAAAAAAATAGAGGTCTTAGTCCCTCCCCATCTGCGCAAGACACACGAACAGTACCGTGAGATGTATTATCGTTCTCCCCAAAATTACTCCATGAGCGAACGCGGCGTGCTCGAAGGCTATTGCAAAGACGGCTCAACAGTATATCTCGAAATTAGCCTGAGCTATTTTGAAGACGAGAGCGGCAACCCCAATGTGCTGTGTTTTCTCAGCGATGTGACGCCGCGCATACGTACGGAGCTTGCGCTCCAGCGCGAACGCGAATTGCACGAACTCAAATCGCGTTTCGTATCGATGGTCTCCCATGAATTGCGCACGCCCTTGTCGAACATCTACACTTCGGCTACCCTTTTATCGCGCTACCAGGACCGTTCGGATCAGGAAAAAAGAGAGCGCCATATCCAGCGGATCAAGCGCTCCGTCAAGAGCTTGATCGAGTTGCTCGAAGACATTTTATCCTTTCAAAAATTTGAAAACATCGAAGAACAGCTCCGATTGGAGCACCTGTCCGTCCAGAGCCTCGTTCAGGAAGCCATCGCCGAGCTCAACCTATCGGGCGATGATGCCAAGCGATTGCAGATCAGGGTTGATCCATCATTGCACTATTTGACCGATCGGATGATTTTTAAGACTATTGTAAAAAACCTCCTCAACAACGCCTTAAAGTATTCGTCTTCCAAGCAAGGGCGTGTGTTGCTCGACATTGTGGAAGACGGCGATACCCTTCGCCTGCGTATCATGGATGAAGGAATCGGCATACCGAAGGAGGAGCTGCCGAGCATTTTCGACCGATTTTATCGGGCATCGAATGCCATGCACTTTCGGGGTACAGGCCTTGGTCTGACAATCGTGAAAAATCTGGTCGGCATTCTCGGGGGAAGCATTTCAGTAGATTCTATCGAAAATCAATATACAGAATTTGTCGTCGAATTGCCACTCCAGCTGCATCCGCCGGTCATAGCGAGTGGCGAAAGCCAAAACTTCCGATCATGAAAAAGATATTGGTGATCGAGGACAACGTCGACATGTTGCAAAACATTGCGGAAATTCTCGAACTGGCCAATTACGAAGTGCTGCAAGCAGCAGATGGAAAGCAGGGCATTACGATGGCACGGACCTATCAGCCGGATCTCATCTTATGCGACATCATGATGCCCGGCTTGGATGGATATGGCGTGCTCAAGGTCCTCTCTTCGGATGAGAAGACGCAGAAGATACCCTTTATCTTTCTCACAGCTAAGTCGACGCTGGAAGATATGCGTCGCGGCATGAATCTCGGAGCCGATGACTATATCACCAAGCCCTTTGACGAATCTCAGCTGCTCAATGCCATTGAGACGCGGTTGGAGCGCTATCGCAAGATCCGCGAAGAGGACACCGATGCTTCGAGAGAGCGTCGCTCATCTCCGTTGAGCTTCCTCTTCAACGAAAGGCGTGCCAGAGAGCTCTTGCTCGAACAGGAGCTCGTCGGCGTGCCACATCAATATCGACGAGGGGACTACATCTTTATTGAAGATTCCTATCCGCGCTATGTCTACTACGTCGTAGAGGGCATGGTCAAAATCTTTACTACCAATCAAGAGGGGAAGGATTTTGTCACGGGGCTAAAAAAGAAAGACGATTTTTTTGGGTACAAGGCCATGTTGGAAAACGTCCCCTATATTGACTCCGCCGTAGCGCTGACGGATACCGAACTTTACCAGATTCCCAAAGATCGCTTCTTTACTCTATTGACCCAGCAGCGCGATGTGGCTTTTTTCTTCCTCAAACTGTTGGCTCACGATGTGCAGCAGAGTAAGGTCCGGCTATTGAGCCTGGCCTATGACTCTATACGCATGCGCGTAGCTCAAGCCCTATTGATGCTTATGGACAATGCAGACAGATCCATACGCCTATCGCGCGAGAGCCTATCGCAAATCGTGGGTGCGGCACCGGAATCGGTCATCCGCACGCTCAGTGATTTTAAAGATGAGGGCCTCATCCGCATCGAAGGGCGCGTCATCTATGTCGAAAATGCAGAAAAGCTCAAGCGGATACGTTGAAGCGCCTACAAACTGTCCAGCGCCTGCTGGAGATCTTCAATGAGGTCGGATACGTCTTCAATGCCCACGCTTAGACGTATAAGTGTATCACGCAATCCCGCCTGTCGCCTTTGCTCGGGAGGAATCGATGCGTGGGTCATGGCTGCCGGTATACTGATCAGTGACTCTACGCCACCGAGCGATTCGGCCAGTTGGAAGTAGCGGGTCTTTTGGCAAAGCCGTACCGCATCGTCAATGCAATCGCTATCGAGTTCAAAGGAAAGCATCGCACCAAAATCGCGCATTTGACGTTTGGCTAACTCGTGTTGCGGATGCGAAGCCAAGCCCGGATAGTACACTTTTGCCACAGCGGGATGCGAATGCAAAAATTGGGCAATGGCCATGGCATTGGCACATGCTCGCTCCATACGTACGTGTAGGGTTTTGATACCTCGTAAGACGAGAAAACAGTCTTGCGGTCCCGGCACGGCTCCAGTGGCATTTTGTATGAAATAGAGCTGTTCAGCTAACTGTGGCTCCCGAGTGACGAGCAGTCCAAGCACCACATCTGAGTGCCCACCCAAGTACTTCGTGGCTGAGTGCAATACGAGATCAGCCCCTAAAGTAAGAGGCTTTTGGAGATAAGGAGAGCAAAAGGTGTTGTCGACGCACACGCGTATGCCCCGCCGATGGGCAATGGCACAGATGGCCTCTATGTCGACGAGGCGTAACAGGGGATTGCTGGGCGTCTCGACATATACCCATCGCGTGTCGTCTGTGATGTACTCCTCCAATGCCTGGGGATTGGTCAGATCAACAAAGCGGCTGCGAATACCGAATTGGGCGTACACTTTCTGGAACAACCGCACAGTCCCCCCGTACAGATCATCGTTGGCGATAATTTCGTCGCCTGGGCGGAGGAGCTTAATCAGGGCGTCTAAGGCCGCTAAGCCACTACTAAATGCAATGCCGTAACGGCCGTCTTCGAGGGCAGCTACGTTGGCCTGTAAAATGCTGCGCGTGGGATTTTGCGTGCGCGAATATTCGTATCCCTTGTGTTGCCCCGGGGCCTCTTGTACATAGGTCGAAGTCTGATAGATAGGAGTCATGATGGCCCCCGTAGCGCTATCGGGCTCGATGCCGGCGTGAATGACCTTTGTTCCAAATTTCATACGCGTGGATTTCAAGCCACAAAGCAGTGGCAGCTACCGACAAAGTGTGCACAAAGGTAGGAATATTGCCTCGAAATACACTCACCGATCGGAGCCGGCCGCCCCCTCGCCGTTGTCCTCACCCTTGAGGAGGTCTTCATTTTTGATTCTCGTGCGGTATTTCTTGGGACCGTACTTGAGCTTGCCAAACTTATAGCTGAATTGCAGGCCGACGGATCGGAAGGGAATTTCGTTGATGCTTTCCAAGAAGAAGCCGGGATTTTCGAGCCTGGTGCGAAATACTTTACGCGCCCAAAACGGGTCGATGACGGATATACCAAGTGTGGCCTTTTTGTTCCACAGGTATTTTTGCAGGGAAAAGGAAGTCATCCAAAACGACGCTTCAAAGCCCTGTACGGTGACGCGAGGCGAACGGCCAAAGACCATGATTTCAAATTTTAGATCATGTGGCAAATCCATCTGAAGGTTGCCAAAGCCACCGGCTTGATAGCCCACATTGGTCAGCCCTCGAGCTTGACCCTGTCGGGCAATGATCTCAACACGCCGGACATGACCGTTGAGATTGAGTGAAAACTTCGGCCCCAGGTGAATTCCGATAAACAAGTTGAGACCCAATTCGTTGCGTGCACCGAGATTGTAATAACTACGGTGAGAGATACCTACGGAATCCACATAGGTATAGGGTCCTATTTCGTCGTTGGTGCGTTGATAGAAGGCCTTTAACACCATCGACGATCCCATCATGAAGATGTTGTACGACAACTCACCGCGGTGAGCGATGACGGGCTTGAGCTCGGGATTGCCATAGCGAATGTTGCGCTCGTCCGACACGTCGACAAAGGGGTTGATATGGGTCAGGGATGGACGACGGATGCGCTTGTTGTAGCTGAGTTTAATGGTCTGTGCCCATCCAAACTTTCGAGCAATAGCTACATGCGGAATCCACACATCATAGCCGTGTTTAAAACTACCCTCGAAATCGCGGAAATATCCCTCGATACCCGTGTTTTCCCATCGCAAGCCCGTGATGAGCGACCAGTCTTTCGACCATTTCCACGTACCGCTGAGATACGCCGCATAGACACTTTGCCGATAGTGAAAGACATCCGATTGGTCGTCGAGGAGGATAAAATCCTTGCCAGGAGTTTCTGCATCGCGGTACTGCGTGGTAAAGTCGCTGCGAATAATGCGTTGGATGGTCTTGACTCCTGCCTCGGCTTTCAGTTGCTCGTTGATGGGGTGTGTATAGTCCGATTGGACGGTAATTTCTACGTTGTGTCCGAGGTTGTCTTGGAGCTTTTCGTATTGATAGGCCGGTGGATTGGGGGCCATAAATTCCTTGGCCTTCTGGTCTAAATCGCTGGTATTGACCTTGCGAATGTACTCCACTCCGACGGCTGCCGAAAACTGACGATCCTTTTGGTCGAAATTTTTAATATAATCCAGGGTCCAGTTGTATCGACCGCGCTCGTTATAGCCATCTACGGTTCGCCAGAAGTTTTCGATTGTGTCAAGAGCGGGGTTGGTGTAAAACACCTCAGTTTCGCGGTACATGCTGTGGGTGTGCGCGCCCCAGCTCAGCGAGGTACCCAAGGTCGAATAGCCATCGATTTCATAGATGCCCTCACCGCGTCCCCAGTATCCGAAGAAGTTGCCTTTAAAATCTCCTATTTGGTGATAATACTCTTCCTGGCCTTGGTATGGTGTTATTCGCACTGTACTTGTAGAACCCCATCGCGGGATGGAGTACACAGCCGAACCGACGAGATTGCCTCCCAGACGACCTTTGGCGGAGTTGAGAGTGAGCGAAAGGCGGTTTTGGGGATACCCTGCCCTTCCGTTGATGCGACCGCTAATGCCTTCGAGACCCTTGCGCTTGGTGATGATGTTGATGATGCCTCCTGTACCTTCGGCGTCGTATTTTGCTCCTGGCGAGGTGATGACCTCCACGCGCTTGATCTGCTCGGCTGGAATCATCTTCAGTGCGTTGCCTGGATCGTTGGAAAACAGAGACGAGGGCTTGCCGTTGACCAAAATCAAGACATTTGAAGCCCCGCCAAGGCTGACATTTCCGTTGTGATCGACCGACACCAATGGGACCTTGCGCAATACATCGACGCCGTCGCCGCCGATGAGGGTAGCATCTTTTTCGACGTTGTAGGATATTTTGTCCACGCTTTGTTCGATCAGTGCTCTCTGTCCCTTAACCTTTACCTCTTTGAGTACGAGTTGTGATGGGCTGAGCAAGACCTGTAGCTTCGCATCGGGATCCTTGCGCGTGAGCTGTACTTCGATGGTGGTGTCGTTGTAGCCTAAGTAGCTGAAGAGTACGAGATAGTTGCCGACGGGTATTTCAAGCATAGAAAATTTTCCATGGGCATCCGAGAGGGTGCCATCCACCTGCGTGGAATCATCCTTGCGGGACACGACGATGCTGACGTATTCCAGTGGTGCGCCCGTCTGGCGATCAATGACGGTGCCTTTGATGCTTCCTAAGACCGTCTTGGTGCCGTGTCTCCCCCCGTAATGACCGTAATGACCGCGATGTTGGGCCCATCCCAGTGCCGGCAAGAGCAAGAGAAGTCCTAAGAGGTATGAAATCGTTGGTGTCGCAACGCAAAACGACCGACTGGTATACACTTTACCCATCGAAGTACAATTTTACATGCTTAACGCCTGAAGGGTATAAAATCGTTCAGTGTCTCCGACATCTATCGACAAACGCCCCCATATTTTCGATGAAGCGCTCCAATTGGCATATCAATGCATGGATGGGTGTAAAATGGTCCTTTTGCAGGGGTATGGCTAAATATTCCCATCTTTGCTACACATTCGTCAATGCGTTAAAGGGATAAGTTATGAAAAACAAGCGTCCCCTTCACTTTGAGAGTGCGCAGGTGCACAGCGGACAAAGGCGCGGAAATACGGGAAGCGTCGTAACGCCTATCTATCAGACATCGACATTTGCCTTCGAAAGGGCGGAAGACAGTGGCGACTGTTTTGCGGGCAAGGGCTATGTCTACACGCGATTGAGCAACCCGACGATAGAGGATCTGGAAGAAGCGATGGCCACTCTGGAACAGGGCACACATGCGCTGGCCACCTCTACGGGAATGAGTGCTTTGAATACGCTCTTTTTTACAGTATTAAAAAAGGGCGATCACGTCCTCGTACAAAGAGGCATGTATGCACCCACCCTCCATTTGTTGGAGCGGTATTGCTCTCAATGGGGGCTTACAATCGACCTGGTCGACATGTGCAATCTCGACGAGGTGAAGGCGCATCTACGTCCCAACACGCGTTTGGTCGTGATCGAAACCCCCTCTAATCCCATGTTGCAAATCGTCGATTTGGAGGCAGTGTCTGCAGTATGTCGTGCGCACGGGGCGTATGTGGCGGTCGACAATACCTTTTGCAGCCCATACTTACAGCAGCCCATCCGCTGGGGGGTCGACTTTGTCGTCCATTCGATGACCAAGTTTATCAATGGCCATTCTGATGTGGTAGCGGGGGTAGTCGTGTTGCGGGAGGATCGCTGGTACGAGGCGATGAAGAAGACGCGCTCTCTCCTTGGAGGCAGTATGGACCCCCATCAGGCTTTTTTGGTCCGACGAGGATTGCGTACCCTTTCGCTGCGCGTAGAACGGGCTCAGGAAAATGCTCTGGCAATAGCTCGGTACCTCGATCAGCATCCCAAGGTCGAAAAGGTCTGGTACCCGGGACTACCGAGCCATCCGCAATATGCCCTTGCCCAAAAGCAAATGAAGGGGCCAGGAGCCATGGTGACGTTTGAACTAAAAGGGGGCTACGACGCTGCCATAGGCCTGTTGAACTCGGTTAAGCTGGCCAGTCTGGCCGTCTCACTCGGAGGTGTCGAGACGTTGATCGAACACCCATGGTCGATGACGCATCGCTTTTTGTCGGATGAAGAAAAGAGGTCGATGGGCATTACGCCGGGAGTTGTTCGCTATGCTACAGGCATCGAACACGAAGAAGACTTAATAGCAGATTTAGAACAGGCGTTGGAAGGGCTATAAAATAGAAAACCCCTCTTCGAGCGAAGAGGGGTTTTGGGAGGGGAGGTATTAAATGAAGTTTATCGCTTAGTGTAGGCAGTTACTTTCCGCACTTTCCACCGCCGCATTTGCCGCCACCACATTTGCCACCTCCACATTTACCGCCGCCGCACTTGTGCTTTTTGGCGTCGTCTTTTGCCTTTTTGGCATCTTTTTTAGCGTCTTTGGTGGCTTTGTCTACGGCTTTTTTAGTGGTGTCTTGCACGGCCTTTTTGGCGTCTTTGGCCTCTTTTTTGGCCTTATCTGCGCCACATTTGCCGCCTCCGCATTTACCTTGACCGCACTTGCCGCCACCGCATTTGCCTTTGCCGCACTTGCCGTTGCCGCATTTTTTGGCCTTTTGAGTATTTTTGCCGTCACCACACTTGGCAAAGTGTTGGATATCCGACTTGTTGAAATCCACTTTTGCTGCAGCTACGGTCAAGTCACCGGTAGCTTTGCACGTGGATGGACACAGCCCTTTTATGCCCATTCCGATACCGAAGAGGAGCACTAAAGCAGCTGCGACTCCGAGATTCCAGAAGTTGTTCTTCTTTTTCATATGCGCAAATTTTGAGGTGAAGAGATTACTTTAAATAGCCAACGATGCAGTGAGGGATTGTATTGTAAGCATGGGCAAACTTTATTTGTCTTCACGACAGTTGGGAGCGATACCGAGCACGTACTTTCGAATGATCTGCAGGGTATCGACCATATTGTCGCCGACAAATCCGCGAATATCTCTGGCGTAGACACTGTCGGCATACCATTGGGTGCACAGTTGCGATAGGGGCATATACGACCAGTGCCAACGCTCTTCTTCGTAGCCGTAGGGGCGCGTACTGTCCTTGGCGGTATAGGGCTGACAAAATCCGTAAGATGGAGCGTGGGTACGTAACCATTGGTAAAGGCGTTGCCCTTCCCCAGTTTCGAAATAGGAGTTGTCGAAGCTGTTGATATCGATTTCGGTCCCCCAATGGTGTCGTGAGGTGCCGGGCATAGAGCTCCATCGCAGAATTGTACGGGCTATGGTCATGCTGTCTTCAAAGCTCAAGGAATTTTTGGTAGGGAAGCGCTCCTGAACGAGCTCATACCATTTGCGCTCCCAGATGCGGCGTTGATAGTCGAAATTGCGAGTAGCGGAGTGTACAGTAATCGTCAATCCCTCCTTTTGTAGGTCTTTAATCATTTTGAGCAGGGCATCGAGGGCCTCCCTACGCAACACGAGGTCCTCCTTACTGCTCAGCCAGCTGGGCAAAGTGTCAAAGAGGGGGTGGGCATGGGGGTCAAACCTTCCCATCAGATAGGATTTGCTGAGCCAGTCGGGTGGGGGCTTCTGCTCGCGTGTGGAGACATCTTTCGTCTCTTTACTCTCTTTACAACTGAAGAGCCACACGAGTGTCCACAAAGTGAGGACTGCAAGGAGGGGCCATCGATGTCGAAACCATTTCATACGACAAAGGTAGGAAATGGCCAGAAGGGATAGACTTCTCCAGGCTGGAAAAGGGTTTTCTCAGCTGGTAGCTCGACAAAACCCTTCGTGAATGCCAGACGCGTGAAATCGCCCGAGCCATGACCAGGACGCGGAGTAGCGCGGCAGACACCACTGCTGTCGTGCTGAAGCTCGGATTCGACGAAGCGCACCAGTGGAGGGTCAAAGCGAAAGGGTTCGGCCAGCTGTACGGGCATGGAGTAATCCCACGATAGCCCAAGACAGCTCCGCACCCAGGGCAATACGTAGCGCACCGTTCCGACAATCGAAGAGACGGGATTGCCGGGCAGGGCGAAGACCACAATTTCATCAGTGGCCCCAAACCAAAACGGCTTACCGGGGCGCTGAGCTACGCGATGAAAGTACTTGCGTACGCCCAGTGCTTCCAACACCTGGGGCAAAAAGTCCTTCTTCCCCTTGGAGACACCTCCGATGCATATCCATGCATCGACTTTTCCCATCAGGGCGCTTAATTGGTTGTGCATAACTTCGGGATCGTCGGCGAGGTGGAGCAAGGTGCTCTGGACATGATACTGCCGTAAAAGGGCTTGGACGGCATAGACATTGGATCGTCGTATCTGATGGGGAAGGGGCTCTTGGTCGATGGGTACGAGCTCATCGCCGGTGGAAAGGATAGCAAAGCTGGGAGGCCTGCGCACGCGCACCCGAGTCTTTCCTTCGGTGGCAAGAAGCGCAAGATCGGCAGGACGTAGTAGGTGACCCGCGTCAAGTACAGTTGCCCCTTGCTGCAAATCCTCTCCTTGGGTATGGACATTTTGCCCTTGCACGACGCGATCGGCAACGATGTGAGCGATATTGCCCTCGATGGTTAGAGCTTCGTAGGGGATGACCGTATTCGCCCCTGTAGGTAATGCGGCACCGGTCATGATCTCCACGGCTTTGTGCCTGTCCGACAGTGTGCCGATAGGATCACCGGCAGCGATGCGCTTTTCAATCTCGAAGTGGCGCTGCCCTGCGGCATAGGCCGCATAGTCGATGGCAATGCCGTCCATGGCTACGCGGTTAAACGGCGGCATGTCGCGCGTGGCGACAATCGCTTCAGCAAGTACCCTGCCAACCGAGTCTTCCATGATGACGTACTCCTCACCATATGTTCGGGCGGTGCCCAATACGAGCTCTGTAGCTTCAACAACGGTAGTCATTGCACAGCAATTTTTGCAAAATTACTCCACATCGTTGTATCTTTGCGTATATAATGGTGCAAACATGCGCGTGGGTATAAAATTGTGGATAGAAGCGGAAGATGGCCTATTGCTCGGCAAGGGGCGCGTGCGACTGCTCAAGGCTATCGATCGGTATGGCTCCATCCATCGGGCCTCGAAAGAGCTCGGCATTTCATACAAAAAAGCATGGCACCAAATAGAGGATGTCAACCGCCATGCGCCGAAGCCCGTCGTACAGCGTAAGACGGGAGGCAAAAACGGAGGAGGTACGCGCCTTACTCCTTACGGCAGAGCGGTCATTCGGTGGTACGAGCAGCTCGAAGGGGCCTGCCGACATTTTGCACAGCAAAAATGGGATGCCTATGTCGGAGAGGAGAGTTGATCATGAGGTGGTCCTTCGGTATTGGGGCATGCTCGAAGATATCGCGGGCAAAGATGCAGAGACGGTGACGATACCTACCCATTGGAGAGTGCGGGACTTACTCGATTGGGTGGGCAATCGGTATCCATCGCTATCGGATACGCTTTATCGCGTGGCGATAGATGGCGATTTTGCTTCGGAAGACGATGCCCTCGATGGGGTGCGAGAGGTGGCGCTTATGCCACCATTTTCTGGTGGATAGCAGAGATTGGCTCAGTAGATGATGAACGATTTGATGCGATATCGCCGACAGATGTTGTTGCCCGAAATCGGGTGGGAAGGGCAGCAGCGGCTCATGCAGGGGCATGTGTTGATCGTGGGCTTGGGAGGTCTGGGTTGTCCCGTGGCTCAGTACTTGGCTGCTGCAGGCGTGGGAACGCTGCGCCTGGTCGATGGCGATGAAGTGCAGGAGGAAAATTTGCATCGCCAGATTCTGTTTGGAGATGCCGATGTTGGAAAGTCGAAAGTGGAGGTGGCTCGTGAGCGGCTCTGCCGGCTCAATCCGCATATAACTATTGAAGTGGTCGATGCCTACTTTGACGAGACCAATTTTGAAGCGCTTGCTCGGGATGTCGATGTCGTTGTCGATTGTACGGATCGCTTTGACGCTCGTCTGCTCATTGATCATGCATGTCGCTTGTACGACCTTCCGCATGTGTATGGTGCTCTATATCGGTGGCAGGGGCAATGCAGTGTGTTTGGCCTGCGAGGCGGAGCGCGGTATGTCGATGTGTTTGGTACACAGGTATGTTCGGCAGAGGTGCCCACCTGTGCGGAGACGGGCATTCTCGGTCCTCTGGCGGGCCTGGTGGCTTCGGTGCAGGCGGGAGAGGTGCTTCGGCTGCTCGCCACAGGTAATAGTCCCTTAGCGGGGGTGTTGTGGATCTATGATCTTTGGAGGCATCGCCCTTCTCAGATCCGCTATAACCACAGACCGATCACTGGCAATGTCCCCCCGGTGGAAAAGTCTATTCAAATAGAGGGGAAGCGCGTAAAGCAGCTCACGGGCCAAAGCCTTAAAGAGGTCCTATCGGATGGGCGTGTGCTCTTATTGGATGTGCGTCAACCCGATGAACTACCACGTGTCGAAAGGAGCGGGGTGATGGCCATTTCGTTGGGCGAGCTTCCACACAAGCACCATTTCATACCAGAGGATAAAAAAATCGTACCTTTTTGTCGGAAGGGCCTACGTGCTCAGTGGGCTGCGCAATGGCTGGTGGAGGCGGGATATGAGGTGTTGGGGTATTTTGCACTGGAAAGCGAAAATGTATGGTTTGATGAAGCATCGATGGATTGAAGGAGCAATAGGTTGGCAGGAGGTTCGACGCCTGGTCGATGAGCTATCGGGTGGCGACACGACGGGCGCTACACAGCTCTTTGTGGGACAGGTGCGCGCCGATGTGGTGGACGGTAAGGTGGTGCGGAGCATCGTCTACAGTTGTTATCGCGAGCTGGCCGACAGGGTCTTGGAGCGCCTTATGGAGGAGGCGCGATCGAGGTTTGGCTTACAGGCAGTGGGGATATTGCACAGTGTTGGTGAGGTGGAGGTGGGCCAATGGAGTGTAGTGGTGTGTTGTTGTGCTGCGCATCGAAAGTCGACCATGGAAGCCGTGCCGTGGATCATGGATCGGTTAAAACGGGAAGTGCCCATATTCGGTCGTGAGATATTTGTCGATGAGGGGTATCGCTGGAAGAAATCCGAAGTGCATACATCTTGAGCTATGCGGGAGATTACACACAAGACTTCTACATTGCGTCGGGCCGTAGCGCGGGCGGAAGTACGGGTATCGCAGAGCGAGACGATACAACGCGTGCGCGACCGTACAGTACCCAAGGGGGATGTACCTTCGATGGCACGGGCTGCGGCACTTCTCGGGATCAAACACACGGCCCTCGTCGTCCCCGATTGCCATCCCCTGCCCGTAGAATACGCGCGCGTAGACATTACGACAGGAGAGCGCACGCTATATATTGAGGTAGAGGTGAAGAGCATCTATCGCACAGGGGTGGAGGTGGAGGCCATGTACGGTGCCGCAGTAGCAGCTGTGACGGTGTACGACATGCTCAAGCCCATTGATCCCGAGGTGGAAATCCACCGCATCCACCTCGTGCACAAATCGGGGGGGAAATCGGATATCGTTGCGCAAGTGCCCGATGATTTAGACATTGCCCTTATCGTCGTATCCGATGCCATTGTGGAGGGGAAAAAACCCGATAAGATACGCCCGACAGTCGAGAAGTTTTTCGAGGCATACGGTTTGAAAGTGAGGGCTAAAGAGCCCATTCCCGACGATGCGGAGGCCATTCGCCAGGCGGTGGAAGATTGTGTAGATAGTGATCTAGTGTTGCTCAGTGGCGGAACAGGGTTGACGACGCGCGATAAGACGCCCGAAGTATTGAGTCGTTTGCTCGATGTGGTTATACCGGGCATAGGCGAGGCCATTCGTCAGTACGGTTATGAGCGCACACCTAAGGCATCGGTCTCGCGAGCGATGGGTGGTATTTATGCGGGTACTTTGGTCATTGCCTTGCCGGGCTCGTCGAGTGGGGTTCGTGAGGCCTTGCACGCCTTATTTCCCTACTGGCTGACCGTGGCCGACAAGCTCAAAAAGCGCGGTTCATGAGTGATGCGATGCGCCATACGGATACTGTTCAGACGCCTTTAGTCGACGCTTTTGGACGCGTGCACGATTACTTGCGTATTTCGCTTACAGAGCGATGCAACTTGCGCTGTACCTATTGCATGCCGCCTGAAGGGGTCGTTTTGAGCCCCAAGGAGCGCATTATGAGAGGGTATGAAATCGTTGATATCGCCAAGATCTTTACCGAGCTCGGCATCAAGAAGATACGGCTGACGGGAGGAGAGCCACTGGTACGCAAAAATTTAGAACGCATACTACGGGGCTTGGCTGCCCTACCCGTGACGCTCTCGCTCACGACCAACGGAGTGCTCTTAGACCGCTATTTGGAGCTACTGAAAGAGCTCGGCATACGCTATCTCAACATCAGCCTGGATCATTTGCATCGCGAACGGTTTTACAAGACCACTTTGCGGGATCAGTTTGAGCGCGTGATGCGCAATATTGCACATGTGGAGGCGGATCCATTTTTTCGGGTGAAGATCAATGTCGTGTTGATCAAGGGGGTCAACGACGATGAAATAGTGGATTTTGTGCGATGGACGGAGGATCGGGATATCGATGTGCGTTTTATTGAGTTTATGCCCTTTGCGGGCAATGGATGGGATGGCTCGAAAGTCGTCGGGTATTACCAGGTGTTGGAGCGCGTGCTTGAGGCCTTTGGTCGCGATCGGGTGGAAGTACTCGACAAGGAAGCGCACGCTACGGCGACGAATTTTAAGATTAAGGGCTTTCGCGGTCGCTTTGGCATCATCGCTACGGTGACGAAGCCCTTTTGCGGTGATTGCAACCGACTGCGGCTAACGGCCAATGGCCATATCCGGAACTGTCTCTTTGCAAGGGAGGAGATCGATATCCTCACGCCCTATCGCAAGGGGCTGGATATACGTCCGTTCATACACATGGCTGTCCAGGCCAAGCACGCGCAATGGGGTGGCTGGGACAAAGAGCGCTTTTACACCCAAAGTGCCCAACACAATCGCAGCATGATTTTAATCGGTGGTTGAGATCAATAGATCGTACAGACCTTATCGAACGGCTTTTTGTGGATGTCGGGCACCTGGGCGTCGTCGGCGGGGTATCCTGTGGGGATGAGCAAATAGGCACGTTCGTTGGGTGGGCGCTTGAGGATTTTTTCGAGAAAGCGCATGGGACTGGGCGTATGGGTCAGTGTGGCTAAACCCGACTCGTGTAGGGCGGCCAGTAGCATGCCACAGGCGATGCCAACGGATTCGTTGACGTAGTAGTTGGGGCGTTTTTCGCCGTCTACGATTTCATACACCCTCTTAAAGACGACGATGAGATAGGGAGCGGTTTCAAGGAAGGGTTTATGCCAGTCGGTGCCGAGGGGCTGGAGGTCTTGAAGCCATTGTGGGCTCATGCGCTGGTGATAGTTGAGGTACTCTTCGCGTTCGGCGGCCTGGCGGATTTGGCGTTTGACAGTTGGATCGCGCACGATGCAGAAGCTCCACGGTTGTTTGTTGGCACCCGAAGGGGCTGTGGCAGCCACCCGAATGGCGTATTCGATGACTTCAAGGGGGACGGGCTCGGAGGAAAAGTGACGCACCGATCGCCGCGTACGCATCCTCTCGTAAAAGGCACGCGCGCGCCTCAGCATCTCTGGTTCGTCCAATCGCTTGAAGACGAGCGGAATATGTCGATTCATCTCGTATGATTGGATTTTAGAATCTTTAGAATCTCTGTTGTTATGCTCATTTGAGGAGGGTCACATTGCCCTTTTTGACGAATTCTTCGCCACCGATGCAGCGCACGTGCAGATAGTAGGCGTAGACATCGGGGGGAAGGGGTTTGTCTTTGAAGCTGCCATCCCATGGGCTGTGGAGGTCGTGGGTTTCGAACACCTTTTCGCCCCAACGGTTGTAAATAGCAAAGTGGATTTCGTCGATGTTTTGGCCGCGCACGTAGAGCAAGTCGTTGACACCATCGCCGTTGGGGCTAAAGGCATTGGGGACAAACACCGACGTGGGATCGCAGGGCGGCGGAAGGACAAACACCGTCACCTGTAGAGCAGTGGTACATCCGTTGGTGTCGACGATGGTCACGGTATAGGTCGTCGTAGTATCGGGAGAAGCTTCGGGATCCTTGCAGTTGGTGCAGCTCAAGGACTCCCCTGGAGACCAGGTGAACGTACCTTCGCCTTGGACCCAGAGCTGGGCCTTCCCGCCTTTGAAGATAGTCGTATCGGGTGCTATGGCAAAGGCCTGGCTATCGACTTGCAATACCTCAATATCGACCTGACTTGTCCCTTCACACCCGTTGGTGTCGGTATAGGCTACATACCAACGGACATTGCGCGTGGGATGGACGGTGATGCGTCGTTGAGCGATGGTGTCGGACCCCTGGCTGTACCAACGCACATTGTGCAGACGCGGATCTTCTACCGCCAACACGATTGAATCTCCCACACAGATTTGATGCGTATCGAGGTGCAGGCCGTATTGGGGAAGATAGGTGATGTCGTATATGTATTGCCACTGGCAGTGGACGCTGTCAATGAGGTAGGCACTGTCGTAGACGGTAAGGATGTAGCGTTGCGTGATGCTGGTGTCGTTTGCAAAGGTGTGGACGAGCTCGATGGAGGGACAATTGGGACAGTCGATATTGGGACCTGTCCATTCGAAGTAGTCTCCATGTATTTTGTCGATCCCTATGGTGAGGGTTTGGCCGGGGCAGAGCGTGTCGCGATAGTGTTGTTGCTGTTTGTTTAATACAAAAGGCGCGTATCTCGTATTGCAGAGGCAGTTGCCCTCGCTCGGTAGTTCGAGATACAGATAGCAGTACAGGAAGGCATGTAAGAAGAAGTAGTCGTAGCATAGGTAACCTGAATCGCCACTTACATCGACGGAGATGGGCCAGTCGCCCAGTGTGATGTCGTCGTCGGAGGGTCCGTCGCCCGTGAGATCGGCTTTGAGCAATACGCGCATCTTATCGATCGGAATATTGCGCAGACCGCTGATGCCGCGCAGGCGGAAGCAGAGTTGGAGTCCCTCCTCACGATCGAGGATGAACGAATCCCATACGATGCGCTCGATGCGCAGTTTTTCGACGACGATGGGAAGCGTGGCGGAGCCAGTGATTACATCAATGGCACAAGTGTCGCCCGTGGCTTTACAGAGGGTGCTATTGCGGTGTGTGGTAGCAAGGAAAATGTCGTACTGCTCACATGAAAGGGAGTCGATATCGACCGATAGGGTGATTTGAAACGCGATGTCGGTATGACCGATGGTCACTTCACGGGCGTTCCACTCCAGGAGGGTACCGCTGCCCGTGGCTATTTGCTTGGGTTCGCGTGGAGTGAAATTTTGCAGTGCACGAAGAGACTTCGGCACGTAAGAAAAGCCCCTGGGCAAGGTGGCTTGAATCTTATCGCCCTCACTAAAGGGGGCGGATGCATTGAGCTGAACGTGGACGGTGATGCGGTCCTTGCACCAGAGGGTATCGGGGGTAACTCTACTGCTGTCGAAAGACACCCATTGATCTGGTGGGTCTGCAAGGCGTACGCGAATGGGAGGTGAGTTTCTACGGACGGTGTTGGTGGGTTCGAAGCAGTTGTTGCGACCCTTCACTTTGAAGTAGGCAAAGGTGCCGGGCTGAAAGTCGCAATCCAAATATCCCACCAGACGTATGGTGATTTTCGACAGGGGATCACCGACACCTGGCCAGCCATCTTTGCGAAAGCTGTCGATCACCTCGGTGAGATTCCACCGATAGATGCCCGAGGCAAGTTGCTGGGGCGAGGGGAGTGGCTGGATGACCCCTATGCTGTCGAAAACATAGCTCAAATGGTCTTCCAATAGCCGAAAGCCCTTGGGCAAGAACAAGTCGAGCTCTACCTCATAAGCAGCTCCCCTGTTGGCGTTCCATAGGTGGAGTTCGATATAGCGGAGGGTATCGCACAAGTCCATTTCACCGAAACTCACCCAAGCGTCCATTTCCAGTTCGGGGGGAAAACTCTTCACGGAGAGGTGGAAGGTGTCGATGGCGCAAGCGCGTGAGAAGAAGTCCCCCGGTGTATCGCAGGTCCAAGCGCTGATTAGGGTGAGGTATTGCCAGTCACAACCTTGGTTGTCGGCCACGATGGTGAGCGTTTGGATGCTGTCTGTCAGCGGGCGGACAGTTATGATGTTGCCGCGTTGGCGGAAGACGCGTCCCGTGTTGTCGACGATACGCACGTTTTTTAATTGCGGGCTTTTATGGAGGATTTTAAATCGCACTTCGCCCAGCGCACTGTCCAATGTCGTAATGATGCCTTTCCAAGACGCCCGGGCGCTGGTGCTTCGAAGTTTTGTCTGAGGTATCTGCATTTTAAACTGCAAGTAGTCCAGCTCTTCGTCGAAGGTATAGGTGTGGCTCCACTGGTGGCGGACGAGTTCCGGCCTGTTAAACCGATAAAAATACACCGAAGGAGGAACGCTGTTGGTGATGATGCGTATGCGCTGTATCGAATCTTGAAATCCTCGAGCTAAGTCGTGGCAATCCCGTAAGGTGATGTAGGGCAAGATGAGCACATGGTAGGCCTCATCGAGTGCTAAAGGGCTGTAGGATTGTGGAAGGCTCCAATCCCGAGTATTGGTCGGATAGACTGGAAGGATGCGTTGCTTTTTGATGATGAAGGGTTTGTAGTCAGATGTGTCGTAAAAAAACAGCAGGACAAAACTGTCTAAGCTGATGGCTGGATCGATCGAATAGAAGATGTCGTCGACATACATTATCGGTCGAAACTCATAGGGGAAGAAATTTGCCATCCCAGGATTCATGCGGAGGAGGTAGTAGTTGTGCGCATTGGAGGGGCCACATGGGGTGATATCGGGAGGAGACCCGAGCTGCTCTACGGTATAGGTCAGTTTACCCAAGAGAATCGTATCGATGTATTCGCCGCAATAAAATGGTTGGTGATCGTATGCATCGGTAAAGAGATAGCAGCGCGATTTAAATTGGAAGAGCAGGCCATGGGAATAGCTCAAAACGGTGGAGACGACAAAGGTCAGCGTAATGTCGATGCTGTCGCCGTCTTCGAAGTAAAAATCATCGGGGAGTCCGCATCCCCTTGTCTTGAGATAATCGGGATGGAAGACGACCGATATTGCTGTCGAGGAGGAGGCGTTTCTTACGCTCGTATTGCAAATGTTTAACTCTCCCTCGCCAGCGATGTAATCGAGACTATCGGAGCTGCATCGATAGACGGCACCCGAGCTTCGATCCACGATGCGGATGGATGCCTTATCCAGGACGAAAAAGTCTGGATGTAATCCGCTTTGTACAAATAGCCTTTGGTATTGGAGGGTGGGATCATCGCTGACGATACGCCCTTTCAAGTGCAGTTGTAAAGTGTCGTATTCGAGATAGCGATGGTGGTTGACGCTGTTGGGATGGGCTCGTACGAGAGGTGTATCGGGCAATCGGTCATTGTCTTCATCGGCATAGCCGAGCGAAAGGCGTTCGATCTCGGCCGTAAAATCCACGTATCCCGGTGCGTATTGTACGAGAGTATCGCCCGAATGGCATGCAATTTCCGTCTCTATGGAAGAGGATCTGCGCGTGTATCCGCAGATGTCACCTTCGTCCTCTATGGGACATGTGGAAAAGAAGATTAAAAAGCAGTGTTCGGTGACGACTTCTAATTCATGAATGAGCGGACCGCTCGGGCAGGAGCTCTTGATGTGTAACAAACCGGTCAGCGAGTCTCGTTGTAGGCAGGGTGTGTCGCAGTTGAGCTGTACGGTGAGGTACCCGCGAAGCGTATCGCTATCAAAGGGCAATCGATATACGGCAAAGACATTTTTGTGTCCAGGCCCCCCTTCGACATCGATTCTATCGGGTATGCGTCCTCCAAGGAGAAACTGCCCTGGCAAGGGCTCAAAACCACAGGGGACGTGGTAGACTATTCCCAACTGCCCGGAAGTGTAACGCGTCAGTCCACGTGTCATCAGATCAAATTGGAGATACGCAATCTCTCCGTCTTCAACTGCTTTAGAAGGCTGATAAACCACGATATCGGCGCGCAAATCGAGTGCGGTGCGCGCTTGCACATAGGTGGAGTCTTGAGCGGTTTCGTAACACTGGGTTGTGTATCGCACTCGAGCGGTAATCGATAGATCTTGGGGATCGTGGAGTCGGACGCCGTCAAACATGCTGCACTGGGCATATGAAAAGCGGACGACCACGCATTCCCCGCCCGGAATATCGGGCAAGACTGTATGTGTTTCTTCGTAGATGTCTTTGCAGATCGGGTTGAACGCTTTGTCGACCGGGAGCGGGATGCTATCTCCACCGTATTCGAGCCAGAGCGATTGGGAGAGTACGCCATTTTCGAGAAAGGGAAATCCCTCTAAGACCAGCTCTACATCTGTGGCTGTCGATATCCCTTCATTGCAGATTGTCAGGGTCTGTTCTGCAGGCTGGCAAGGGCATTGGGGATAGCTCTCTTCAAGCGATAGTTGAAGCTGGGCGCGTTCGATGTATTCGCGTACCTCGACAATGGCATTGGTAAAGAGGTCTTCCTGACATACTTCATCATTGCAGCCCCACTGCACGCGAATGTCTGAGGTGATCGTCCCGGTACGGCACGAATCCAGGCGGAGAAATTCTTCGACGACCAGTGTCTCGTCGTAGTCGAAATAGGCATCCCTATTGCCGATTGTCTTAAATACATTGCTGTCGATGAGGACGCGCAGGCGGGTGGGACTCTGATCGAGGACGGTGCCGATCGGTATGCGCACTTCGGCGGGTGTGTGTTCGTCGATGAGGACAAATTTTTTCACCCTTCCCAGGCGCGTGTTTGTGATGCTGATGCGTCGACGAGCTTCGTGCATGGCCGTGATGATCGTATCTGTCGGCTCTACGGCACTGATGATCAAAAAGGCCGTGTGGATGGAATACGGCGGGTTGCTCTCAAATGTAGTTTTGCCAAAGTCGTGCGACACCGTCAGTCGGTTGGTAAACTTTTGGCCTTCTTTGACCTTTGCCTCACAGTCGGCTGTTACTGCCAGGACCATGGAATCCAATCGCCCCTGCGGCAATCGCGATTTAAAAAATTTCACCTCGCCCCCAATTGGGCGCTCTTCTGCACCACGTACACTGCCTTGCACGTAGTGGATACCAGGAGGCAGCTGGAGTTCGATGAGCACGTCGTGCAAATCCTCCGAATAGCCGTTGGTAAAGATATAGATTATATTTACCGTGTCGCACACGTGGAGGGTATCGCTAAAGCGCTCCGAGATGTCTAAATTTTGTGCACGTAGGCCATTGAATACAAATATCAAGCTCAGAGTGGCCCACCATTTCATACACCCCAAGAAAATAAAATCGAAAAACTGCGTCACTCTTCGGACATGGATAGTCGATAATCGCTGAAGACCAAATACAATTGTCATAAAAGAAAGGTGGATTAAAAATTCTCTGTACAAGTTACAAAGATATAAAAATGAATGCAATAGGTGGTCACTTCCGCGTAGATTCTTTTGTAATACTTTTGGTATAAAATCGTACGTCTTTGAGGTCAAAAGACTCCAGCGGTGCGTTATACTATAAAATGCAGCAATGTGAGGTAGGCGATCCGCGAGTGGAGGCGCAAGGAGAAGCGTGGCGGCAGTATTACATTGTCGTTTTTTGCAATATATTTATATTTGCATTTCATCACTTTGTAATTAAATCGTTGGTGCATATGGCGATGACAAGGGAGGTGCAGTATACGGAAGAGCACATACGGTCGCTGGATTGGAGGGAACACATGCGACTGCGGCCGGGCATGTACATCGGCAAATTGGGCGACGGCAGTCATCCCGACGACGGCATCTATATTTTGCTCAAGGAAGTGATCGACAACGCGGTGGATGAGTACGTCATGGGCTACGGCAAGCTCATCGAAGTGGACATTTCAGAGGAGGGCGTGCGCGTGCGCGATTACGGTCGCGGTATTCCGCTGGGAAAGGTCATCGACTGCGTGTCGAAGATCAATACGGGGGGCAAGTACGATTCGCGCGCCTTTAAAAAGTCGGTGGGGCTCAACGGCGTTGGCACCAAGGCGGTCAATGCGCTTTCGGAGCGATTTGTGGTGCGATCGGTACGGGAGGGGAAGGAGAAGGTGGCGGAATTTAGTCGCGGCGTGCTGGTGCGCGAACATCGCCTGAGGGCTACCGATGAGCCCAACGGCACGGAGGTGTTCTTCGCACCCGATCCGGAGATCTTTCCCAATTACCGCTTTCATCTCGACATCGTCGAAAATCAGCTGTGGAATTATGCCTATCTCAATGCCGGCTTGAAGCTCAAGCTCAACGGCAAGCTCATCGTTTCGAAGCGGGGGCTGTACGATTTGCTCGAAAAGCGCACCGACCCCGAACAAATTCGCTATCCCATCATTCACCTGCGCGGAGAGGACATCGAGATGGCCATGACCCATGCCAATCACTATGGCGAGCAGTACTATTCGTTTGTCAACGGCCAGCACACCACGCAGGGGGGGACGCACTTGCAGGCCTTTAAGGAGGCCATCGTCAAGGCGGTGCGCAAGTACTACAACAAAAACTTCGATCCGCGCGATGTGCGCACGGCCATCGTCGGCGCCATCAGCATACGCATCGAAGAGCCCGTCTTTGAGTCGCAGACAAAGACCAAGCTCGGCTCCACGACCATCGCCCCCAACGGCCCATCGCTGCGGGGTTTTATCCAGGATTTCATCGTTGAGGAGCTCGACAATTACCTGCACCGCAATCCGCAGACTGCAGAAGCGCTCCTCAAGCGCATCCAGCAGTCGGAACGCGAGCGCAAGGAAATCGCCGGCATTCGGAAGCTGGCCAACCAGCGGGCCAAGCGCGCCAGCCTGCACAACAAAAAGCTCCGCGATTGCCGCATCCACCTCAACGACGCCCGTGCTCCCGAAGAGCTGCGCAAGCAGACCACGCTCTTCATCACAGAAGGCGATTCGGCAAGTGGCTCGATCACCAAAGCGCGCGACGTGCAGACACAAGCCGTCTTTAGCCTTCGCGGCAAACCCCTCAACTGCCACGGATTGTCGAAAAAAATCGTCTACCAAAACGAAGAGTTCAACCTCCTCCAACACGCCCTCAATATCGAAGATGGGCTGGACGGTCTGCGCTACAATCGCGTGGTGATTGCCACCGATGCCGATGTCGATGGCATGCACATACGTCTGTTGATGTTGACGTTTTTCCTGCGCTTTTTCCCCGAGCTGGTCTCCGAAGGGCACCTCTACATCTTGCAGACGCCGCTGTTTCGCGTACGCGACAAACAGCAGACCTTCTACTGTTACGACGAGGCCGAAAAGCGATTGGCCGTCCAAAAGCTCAAGGGCAAAGCCGAGATCACGCGCTTTAAGGGACTGGGTGAGATCTCGCCCGATGAGTTCAAACAATTCATTGGCGAACAAATGCGCCTCTTGCCCGTGCGTTTGGCCGATAAGACCAATGTCGAACAGCTCATGAACTATTTTATGGGCAAGAATACGCCGCAACGTCAGCATTTCATCATCGACAACCTGCGCTTTGAGACCAATGAAGACCTCCTCGACGAGGCAGAAGTGCCCGTAGAAGATGCGATTTTGGCAGAGAAGAGCTGACAGATTAGCAGTCGCGCCTCGCCTGTATTTCAAGGTGACCTGAATAAAATATTCACGACAACCCCGCCTAAATCTAAAAAAAACAGTAAAAAAGGCCTTATTGCCAAAATTTATTTTGTCAATGGCGTGATTTGCCCAATATCTTTACACTATCAATGTGGCAGACAAAACGCATGTGGTACGATGCTTGCCGAGAAACGATGTATGCTATGTCGTAAAAAGCACCGCTGGACCGCTATCCAAAAGTACAAATCGACGACGCTACTTTATGAGTCTGTTGTGTGTTTATTAAATTGTACTCCAAAAATTCACATGAGATGTCCAAGAGTGAAATAATGACGGAAGTACTGCACATAGAAAACCCTCTGGAGCGAGATGGTACCGTACCCACGCGCTTGCCGCTGGTGGCATTGCGCAATACGGTGTTATTCCCCGGTGCCATCATGCCGATTACCATAGGCAGGGAAAAGTCGAAAAAGGCCATTGAGATATCGTATAAGGCAGATCGGTGGATAGGGGTGATTACGCAGCGGGATATGCAGGTGGAAGATCCGAGACGGGAGGATCTGTACGATGTCGGAGTGGTTGCGCAGATCCTCAAGGTCATCAACTTGCCCGATGGCAATCAGGCTGCCATGGTGCAGGGTGTGCGACGCTTTCGGCTGAGAGCACTCGAAAAGGAAGACCCTTATCTACTCGGATCGATCGAACTACTTCCGCGATCGGTGCCCCCAGCCGAAGATATGCGCCTGAAGGCGATGTTCCAGCTGGTGGAGGAAAAGGCCTTGCAGTACATCCAAGAGGCACCGCACATTCCAAAGGAGGCCACCGGTGTGATGCAAAATCTCGAAGGGCCCGTAGCACTCTTCAACTTTGTGGTCTCCGAGTTGGTCACCGATGTAGCTACCAAACAGGAGATCCTCGAGATCGACGATTTCACACAGCGCACTGAAAAACTCATCTCCGTACTGGAAAAGGAATTGCAGCTGCTGCGCATCAAAAAACAAATCGAACGCAAGACGCGCGGAGATATCGAAAAGCAACAGCGCCACTATTTTTTGATGCAGCAGCTCAAGCAGATCCAACAGGAGCTCGGCGAGACACCGCTTGACGAGGAAATAGCCAAGCTCAAGGAAAAGGCCAGCAAGAAAAAGTGGAGCAAAGAAGTGCAGGAGCACTTCGAACGCGAGCTCAACAAGCTGCAGCGTATGAATCCGCAGGTGGCGGAATACTCTATACTGCTCAACTACCTCGAGCTGCTGGTCAGCCTGCCGTGGAATGAATACACTCCCGATGAGTTTGACTTGGAGCGCGTGCGCAAGATCCTGGACGAAGACCATTACGGGTTGGAAAAAGTCAAAGAGCGCATCATCGAACACCTCGCCGTGCTCAAACTCAAGGGCGACATGAAGGCCCCCATCTTGTGCTTAGTGGGTCCTCCTGGAGTGGGCAAGACCTCGTTGGGGCGCTCGATTGCGCGCGCTTTGGGCAGGAAATTTGTCCGCATGTCTCTTGGCGGATTGCACGACGAAGCCGAAATCCGCGGACACCGACGTACCTACATCGGAGCCATGCCCGGCCGCATCATCCAAGGCATACGCCGTGCAGGATCGTCCAATCCCGTATTTGTCTTAGACGAAATCGACAAAATCGGCAAAGATTTTCGCGGTGATCCCTCCTCGGCACTGTTGGAGGTGCTCGATCCCGAGCAAAACACCCATTTTTACGACAACTATCTCGAGATCGAATACGACCTGTCGAGGGTCCTCTTCATCGCCACGGCCAATACGACAGCGACCATCCAAGCGCCGCTCCTCGACCGCATGGAAATCATCGAAATCAGCGGCTATACCACCGAGGAGAAAATCGAAATTGCCCGACGTCACCTCATCCCAAAACAGCTCAAGGAGCACGGCCTGACGGCATCGCAAGTGCGCATTGGCAAGCGCGCCTTGCGTACCATCATCACCTTCTATACGCGTGAGTCGGGTGTGCGCGAGCTGGAGCGAAAAATTGCCGCCATTATGCGCTACCGAGCTCGCCAGGTGGCGCTCAACGAAGAGTATAAGGTCAGCATTACGCCTGACGACGTGCGTCAGATACTCGGAGCTCCCGTCTTTAGCCCCAGCGAATACGATCGCACGAAAGTGCCGGGTGTGGCCATCGGGCTCGCCTGGACGCGCACCGGAGGCGACATCCTCTTTATCGAAGCGAGCTACTCCAAGGGAAAGGGCAAGCTCACCATCACGGGCAATCTCGGCGATGTGATGAAAGAGTCCGCTATGATCGCTTTGAGCTACCTCAAAGCCCATGTGCACATGCTCGGCCTTAGCGAAGACTTCTTCGACGACAAGGATATCCACCTACACGTGCCCGAAGGCGCCATTCCCAAAGACGGCCCTTCGGCAGGTATTACTATGCTCACAGCCTTGGCCTCTATGGCCATCAATAAGCCCGTCAAACCCTATTTGGCCATGACTGGAGAAATCACGCTCCGCGGCAAGGTATTGCCCGTCGGCGGTATCAAAGAAAAAATCTTAGCCGCCAAGCGCGCAGGCATCAAGGAAATCATCCTCAGCAAGGAAAACGAAAAACACGTCGCCGAAATCGAACCTCAATACATCAAAGGACTCCGATTTATCTACGTCGACCGCATGGAAGAGGTCTTGCGCTACGCACTCGGCCTATCCGAATCAGCGAAAAAATCAAAAGCACGTCCAACAAAAAGGGCAAAAAGTGCCCAAAGCGTTTGAAAGCGAGATCAACACACCTGAGTACAGACTTTAGCAGCCTATACAGAGACCGACAATTTTATACCCTATCCAACCGCTTGAGGTAGAAGTATGCTGTCTGAAATGCCCCACGTAATCCGAGAAAGACGCCAAGGGCGAGCCACAGTGCTGCCTGGGGCATACGTGCCTGGAAGAGATAAAGCGCGAGAAAAAATCCAACAGTAGCGAGTAACATGGTATACAGCATACCGCGAGAAGCTGTCAATCCGATAAACACCCCATCCCACACGTAGGCAGCTACCCCCAGCAGCGGCATGGCCGCCACCCAATAGCGATAATCGTCGAGCATCTCGATCAAAGCGGCATCCTTCGTAAAGAGATGGAGCAAACTCTCGTAATAGCCCGCATAGACGGTGCTAAACCCTGTAGCCATCACAAACGACCAGAAGAACACGCGTTGTATGGTCCGTCGAAGCAACTGTCGATGACGTGCCCCGGCGTATTTGCCCACGAGACTTTCGGCCGCGTAGGCCAAACCATCTAAGGCAAAAGACATCCAGTTGAGAAACTGCATGATGACGACCGTAGCAGCAAGGTACAGTGCACTGATCAATGAAGCATAGCGGTGGACCCATGCAAAGACAAACGTCAATAAAGCCGTGCGCAAAAAGATGTCGGTATTAATGCGCATAAAATGGTGCAGGGCGCGTACTGTGTACAGCGCGCGATGACTTAAACGAGGGAAATATGGACGGTATCTCAAAGACAATAGCGCTGCCAAGGCAAGCGAACAATACTGGGCCACCACCGTCCCCCAGGCAACGCCGGCCGTCTCTAAATCCCACCACAATACCAATACGGCGCTGACGACGATGTTGATGAGATTGCCCACTACGGTGAGTAGCAAGGGATAGATGGCGTTTTGCAATCCAAAAAACCAACCGAAGAGCACGTACAGACTCAGTGTGGCAGGGGCAGCCCATAGACGTATGTAAAAATACTGCTCTATGTGAGGGCGCAAGTCCTCCTGGATATGCATGAAGCGAAAAGCCCATTGCGCAAGCGTATGCCGAAAGATTAAAATGAGCACGGCAATAGTGAGGCCGAGGAGCAAACCCCTCCACAGCGTTGCACCGATTTCGAAGGCATCCGAAGCCCCATAGGCCCTGGCGGTAAGTCCTGTGGTGCTCATGCGTAAAAAGCCGAAGTTCCAGTATAGAAAACCCAATACCATGCTGCCCGCGCCTACCGCCGCAATGTGCAGCGGGCTTAAGTAGCCCATCAGGGCTGTATCAACCGAGCTGAGTATGGGCACAGAGAGATTGCTCGCAATATTAGGTAAGGCCAGCCGCCAGATTTCCCTATCTACTCCCCTCGTACTGTGCTCCATGTGCGTAAAATTACATCGAATTGGGATGCCAATTGATCCGCAGAGAGGTAAACAAAAAAAATTTCTCCTGCGTTACTATATGTGCAAAGAAAATCGTAATTTTGCATCCGCTTTTGGGCGATTAGCTCAGTTGGTTTAGAGCACTTGGCTTACAACCAAGGGGTCGGGAGTTCGAATCTCTCATCGCCCACCAAAGAGCCGACCAGAACGGTCGGCTCTTTTTATGCCTCCTTTATTGGGGGATGAAATCTCGATAGACAAAGCGCCCACTTCGGTGGATTCTCCCTCGTCGATACTTGATCTCGGAGTGAAAATGGGGATGTCCTACGACGAGGGTATGAAATTCTCCCCTTTCTCCGCAGGGATCTACTCCGTCAGGAAGCTCTAACAAAAAGCGCTCGTCGTAGTCCCTACCCACAAAGTGTTCGTCAAGAGCTGCTGTATCTACACAGGTGACGACGGCGCGTATGCCTCGAGCGAGTACTTCGCTGGAGAGAGCACGTGTATCCTCCCCCCAGAGCATGTATACTCCCTCCATCTGGTGCACCTGGAGGAGGCGCTCACGGTAGGCACGCACATCTTCGAGGAAGATATCGCCAAAGGCGATGTGACGTATGCCCTGAAGGCGCATTTGATGGAGCGCATTGCCCACGCGCCGTTCGTATTCGGCATTGGTGCATGGATCAGGTAGGGGCGTCTGTATACAGGGTAAACCGAGACGTTTGGCCTGTAGGTCGAGGATTTTTAGGCGTACTCCATGGATGGCCGTGCGCGCCATGGCCTCGTTGTATGTCGTCCACAAGCCGACGAGTTCCCATCGGGGGTCTTCCATCAGACGACACAAACACAGGGCGCTGTCTTTACCCGTGCTCCACGACAGGATGACTTTTTGCCGTTTCATCTGACCACCGTTCAAGTGTCAAATATCGTACTTTCACGACGACAAACCATACCCATCGATGAAGGCAAGAAAGCGGTACCATCGGGTGTTTGAACGCACAACCTACACGGTGTGGCTGGACGACAGGGTATATCGCATTCGATTGGATGCACCGAATGGGTTTATGAATACACTGTCCGGTGCCTCGCGAGGATGGGCACTGATTACGGCCCACAATCCCCTTCCCAACATCTTGAGTGCCGAAGAAAATCAGCGTCGCAACGAGGCGCTCGCCGCCTTGCTCGATCGCAGAGGGTATAGTTATTTTCCCGCCCTTGGGCAAGCTGATGAATGGAAAGAGGAGAGTTTTTTGATCGTGGGGATCCCATTGGCCGATGCCCTCCGCATAGCTCGTTCCTTTGGACAAGTAGCCATACTGTGGGGAAAAGACGACAGCCCTGCGCAGATCGTGTATACCGATGAGGAGGAGTAGCGGCCTGTACAAGGTCGAACACTGTATTTTGTGTCCATGTTATATTAAAATGAGGAGCGTCATTGCTGGTGAGCGGTTGCGCCTGCACGCGATAGATTGTTTGATGCTGAATATGCAGAAAATAAACATTAAAAAAATTTTTAATATGTATAAAAAAGCGCATATCTTTGCGCTGGAAACCGAAACGCAAAAGTGCAGTAGTCTATGTTAGAGCAGAAGTTGACCCAGAAGATGATGCAGAAGCTGTCGCCGCAGCAGATACAGCTCATCAAATTGTTGCAGGTGCCGACAGCGCAATTGGATCAAAAAATACAGGAGGAGATTGAGAGCAATCCGGCATTGGAGATAGCGGATGGATCGGAAGCAAGTACGGAAGACAGTGATGATGATCTCTCGGTGATGGATGTCTTTCCCTTAGAGGAGGAGCGCGAGGCAGAGGGGGTGGACGAAGAGGCCGATTATGTTGAGGAGGGTTTTGACATCGATGATGAGTTTATACAGACCTATGTAGAAGAAGATCCCGTGGCCTATCGCGATTATGCGGAGCATTGGGAAGATGAAGAGGAGTCGAAGGCCCCACCGATACGGGTGGAGAAGACCTTTCACGAGTATTTGTTGGAGCAACTCGGCATGGAGGACATCAAAGATGAGAAGAAGCGCATAATAGCCGAACACATCATAGGCAATATCGACGAATCGGGGTATTTGCGCAGGGATGTCGACGCCATTGCCGACGACATACTCTTTTCACTTGGAATCAAGGTGGAGCCCGAGGAAGTGGAGGAGATGTTGAAGGTCATCCAGCGGTTTGATCCAGTGGGGGTAGGTGCGCGCGATTTGCGGGAGTGTCTGCTCATTCAGTTGCGAGAAAAGTTGCGCAATCAGAAAAACCCGTCGCCTGCACTGCAGCTGGCCCACACCATCATCGACCGCTATTTCAATGCCTTTGCCAAAAAGCACTACAATCGCCTGCTCAAGCAATTGAATATCGACGAAGCGCAACTCAAGGAAGCCATCGACGAGATACTCAAGCTCAACCCAAAGCCCGCCAGCGGTTTTATTAAATCCTCTTCAAGGGACTACGCCATGTACATCGTGCCCGATTTTATCGTCACCAACAACAACGGCAAGCTCGAACTCAGTCTCAATACGCGCAATATGCCCGAATTGCGCATCAACGAAAAGTTTAAACGCCTCCTCGAACAATATCAGGACAAGAAAAAACGCGGCAATGCCTCGAAGAAGGACAAGGAAACCATCATGTTTGTCAAGTCGAAAATCGACAGCGCCAAATGGTTTATCGATGCGTTAAAGCAGCGCCAAAAGACGCTGTACAAGACGATGTACGCCATCATGCAAAGCCAAAAAGACTACTTTCTCACCGGCGATGAGAGCAAGATCAAGCCGATGATCCTCAAAGACATCGCCGAGCTCACGGGGCTCGATATATCTACTATTTCACGCGTAGCCAATAGCAAGTACGTGCAGACGGAATACGGCACCAAATTGCTCAAAGATTTCTTCTCCGAGTCGGTCGTCAACCAAAAAGGGGAGGAGATTTCGACCCTTGAGATCAAACAGATCATGAAAAAGCTCATCGACGAGGAGGACAAGCGCAATCCCCTTTCGGATGAAAAATTGCGCGAAGAGCTGCAAAAGCGCGGGTACAACATAGCGCGGCGCACCATTGCCAAATACCGTGAGTCGCTCAATATTCCCGTGGCGCGCCTGCGGAAGGAAATCGTTTAGTACAGGATCAAAGTGCGCGTATCTTGTCTATGAGCGCCTGTAGTTGGGGCGCTTGCCAGTGGGGCAGTGTGCCTAACACATGAGAGGGAAGCTCATTCGGCGCATTGGGTCCAAACCATATGGCGAGCATCTGCAGCTGGCGGGCAAAGTCCATATCGCTCCTCTTATCTCCTATCATCACGCTCTGCGCCAACCGAATGTCGGGGTATTCCGCCAAAGCCCATAGGGCCATTCCGGGCCAGGGCTTTCTACACAGGTGCTGGCTCTCTTCGGTATGTGGGCAAAAGTAGATGCGGTCGATAGTAATGCCTTTCGATGCCATTGCGGTGCGCATGCGGTAGTGCAATCGGTGGAGCTCGTCGGCGCGCAACAGGCCTTTGGCCATGCCTTGCTGATTGGTCACCACCAATACATAGTCGAAGTAAGGCCGTAGAGCAGCCAACCCCTCCATCACACCGGGCAAGAATTCCCATTCCTCCCATCGTCGGATGTAATACCCTTCGATCTGGCGATTGATCACTCCATCGCGATCCAAAAAGAGCGCACGAGACATCGTCAACGCGTCGTTTTTCGCTGCGATATTAGGGGTTTTTGACTAATTTGAAAACGGCAACAGCGGATGGAGCCACGGTGTTTTGCTCCTCAGAATGCATCGGCTGTATTTATAGGGGTATAAAATAGTTGTTATCTACTAATCGCGCTCTAATGTGGTGACGGGGCTGTATTCCTTATTGTGCACGACATACATTTTTTTACGGACGGCTGTTGTCGTGTAGGAAGACACTTCGTCGGAGTCTTTCGATCGGGTGACGGATTCGAAGACGATGCCTTTAGGCATCTTGTCGCGGCGGCTGACGGGCATGATCTCTCGAGAGAATGCCTCGTAGATATCTTCCCATGTGACGGGGAAATCTTCTGCTATAAAGGCTCGGGTGATGGTGGTGGAATCTTCGATCATCCACTCGGAGGTCTTGTAGCCGAGTATGCGCTTGGTCTTACCGGTTTTTGTAATCTTTGTATCGTCGACGACGGGTACGTTGTTTTGCAGGGCCTTAGCCCATCGCAGGGACATGACATAGACTTCTTTGTCCTGGAGGTTGTACCCTGCGACCCAGAGGTTGTTGCCATCGGTGACCATCAGGCCTTTTTGGTCGTTGGAGGGGTCTTTTTGCAGATATCCCATGATGGGTTGATCCTGGGAGAGGAGCATGACGACTTCGTTGGTGTCGCCGTTGTAGCCGACGAGGGTGATGTCGAGCTGGTAGTCAAATTCGTAGCTGGGCGGTAGGCTGTCGTAAAGATTGGATTTGAGGACAAACTCCTCGAAGGTGCCTGAAAAATTGCCGCTATCGCGTTGGCTTTCGTATTCACTGTGGAGTGCACTGTCGAGATAATTGTCGAACTGGCGCATAGTGGCTTTGGTGATCTCTTCGGCGATGCGCTCGGAGATCTTTTCCTCCAGCTGTTCGGCTACCTTTTCCTGCACGCGCCGGGCGATGTTGCGGAGGATTTGACTCTGGCTTGGAACCGACGGAAGGAGGAAAGATGCAGTGAGAAGAAGGGCTAATAACGATTTCATAACTATAAAGTTGGAGAAGTGAATATTGCACAAAGCTAATAAAATTTTTGTAACACATTGGGGAGAGGAAGGGTGGAGGTATAAAATAGTGCGTGATGGATGGATAGGGGCGTACGATTTTATACAAAATTGCTATTTTCGCTGAAGGGAACATCGAGCGGTTATCATGGGTCGAGAGCGCTTGCATATCGACGAAGATGTGTTGCATTTTATCTGGATGCGTGGGCTTTGGGATGTACGGGATGCGCGTACGACCGATGGACAGTTGTTGGAACTCATCGATGCGGGGCGGCACAACGAGCATGCGGGGCCGGACTTTTTCAATGCCAAGCTGCGCATCGATGAGCAGGTATGGGCCGGCACGGTGGAGATTCATCTGCGGGCATCGGATTGGTTGCGCCATGGCCATAGTGCGGATCCGCTCTACGACAGTGTCGTCTTACACGTCGTATGGGAGGAGGATGCGCCGATCTATCGAAGAGGAGGCGAACGGATTCCATGTCTGGAGTTGAAGGATCGGGTAGATGTGCGCATGTTGGAGCGCTATGGTCAGTTGATGCGTTCGACGGCCTGGGTGCCCTGTGCTGCCCTTGTGGGGCAGGTACCGTCCCTGCAGTTGCGGGCATGGACGGATCGCATGGTGGTAGAGCGATTGGAGGAAAAGGCCCAGCACATTGAGGAGGTGTGGGAGCACCTGGATAAAGATCTCGAGCAGGCGTTGTACGTGATGTTGATGCGCAATTTTGGTTTTGGGGTCAACAACGACGCCTTTGAAGAGCTGGCCATGCGGTTGCCTTATCGCATTGTACAGCGGCATCGCACAGATCGCACCGACGTAGAGGCGATGTACTTTGGTGTGGCGGGTTTTTTGGGTGAAATCGATGAGCAGGACAGCTACATGCGGGATTTGCACTTTCGCTTTGCGCATTGGCGCAAGAAGTACGCACTGGTACCGCTTTCGCGACAGCGGTGGAGATTTTTTCGGCTTCGGCCGCACAACTTTCCCACCATGCGCATTGCCCAATTTGTCGATTTTATCACGCGACACGATCATCTGGTGGCCTCTGTCGTAGAGGCTGGGGATTACAGGGCATATAAACGGCTCTTTGAGCTACGCGTGTCGCCGTATTGGCGCGAGCACTATCGCTTTGGCAGTAAGACCGGGCGGCCGCACACGGGGAGATTGTCTCCGGGCAGTGTGCACCTCTTATTGATCAATACGGTGGTGCCCTTTTTGTTTTTTTATGCCGAGGTTCATGCTCGGGATGATTTGAGGGATCGCGCGATGGAAATCCTCGAAGCGCTTCCTCCTGAAGACAATGCCATTATCCGCGGTTGGAGGCGTTGTGGTCTGGACCCTCAGAGTGCTTTAGATACGCAGGCATGGCTATATCTACGAAGGGCGTATTGCGAAACGCATCGCTGCGCCCATTGCCGCATCGGGCAGTACTTGATTGCGGGCAATGATTTTTCCAAATGCGATGAAAACGCGTAGCGAGTTTTGCCGTAACTTGCGCCTTGGATCTGCTAAGATGTGGTCGGATGAAGTGGACGATCTTCTTCTGGTTTTTGGGAATCATTGCTGTAGGAGCGCAGGATTACGTATTGTCGCCAGAGGAGGTTCAGCAGAAGTACCGTTTTACACCTCTTAAAATATCGGAGGCATACGTACTCGATGGGCGTATGGAGGAGCCCTTTTGGTCGAGGGCACCGGTGATGGATGACTTTTTTCTTCACGATCCGGTTCTGAAGCCGCATGTGCAGCCACCAACGGAGGTGCGCGTGGTGTACAATGCGGAAGGCCTGCTCATCCATGCCCGCATGTATCAGCGGTTGCGGCCCATCATTCAGACATTGCGCAGGGATCGTCAATTTTGGCAAAGCGATGGGTTTGTGGTATTGCTCGATCCCAACAATTCGCGTACCTATGGCTTTGCCTTTGGAGTCAACGCAGGCGGTGCACAGATGGAAGGCATTGTCACTTCGAGGGGATTTGATCCCGTCGACAACAATTGGGACAACAAGTGGTTTTCGGCCGTGTATCGCACCGATTCCACGTGGGAAGTCGAGATGTTTATTCCCTTTAAGAGCCTGCGCTACAATCGGCAGGCGCGCATATGGGGCGTCAACTTCGAGCGGAATTACATGCACCGCAACGAATACCACACCTGGACACCGGTGCCGGAGCAATTTACGGGATTGGACTTCGGATATACGGGGGCATTGGTGTGGGAGGAGCCCTTGCCCGAGCCGGGATTGAACATGGCGCTCATTCCCTATGCTTCAGTTGGGTTAGAGAAGGACGAAGAGGGTCATCGCAGCTGGAAGCGCCTTGCAGGGGGAGATGTCAAGCTCGCGCTCACGGAGGGACTGTATTTGGATGCGACGGTCAATCCCGATTTTTCCAACGTGGAAGTCGATGAGTTGGTCACCAATTTGACGCGCTTTAGCATTTTCTTACCAGAAAAGCGCGGGTTCTTTTTGGAAAATAGCGACCTGTTCAGCTCTTTTGGGACGCCTTCCATTCGTCCGTTTTTTTCGCGGCGCATCGGCATTGAAGACGGTCGTGCGGTACCCATCGTCTTTGGTGCGCGTGTGACGGGTAGTGTCCACCCGCGTTTGCGCGTGGGAGCGATGAATGTGCATGTACAAAGCGATGAAGATACCTACCAAAACTACACGGCTGTGACCTTTCGCCAGACGCTTGGAAATCGCTCGGGCGTGCGCGGCATCTTTCTCAATCGACAGCGATTTAATGGTTACCGCCCCGACAGCATCGATTACGGTAGGGACCTCGGTGGCGAGCTCTTTTACAAGAGCGATGACGGCAAGTGGACAGCCTGGCTGGAATACCACCGCTCCTTTAAATACGGCTATACCGACCACAACTCCTTTTACAAGTGGGGATTTATTCACCGATCGCGCCACTGGCGCATTGTCCACGGATGGACCAGAGTGGGAGTCAACTACTTTACCGATATGGGGTTTAGTCGCAGGATCTTGCATTACGATGCCGAACGCGACACCTTCATCCGGGTGGGCTACAATCAAAATTTCACCTTCATCCAATATCGCATCTATGCTCAGTCAGAGTGGGTCAACACCTACGAATTGGAGTACGTGTGGCGTGGGGCGTGGCTCTACGATTGGACCATAAACGAGGGGCGCCACTCCTTCAATTTTATAACCCAGTGGCGCTCAGGCGATGAAGGCGAAATTCAGTTGGTGTACCAATGGGTGGATCTGCTCTATCCGTATTCGTTTACGGGAGGCGAACCCCTGAAGCCGGGGCCTTACGGATTCTTTTTTACCAATGGCCTGTTTAAGACATCGCCCTATCGCCTGTGGGGCTTTGAGGGAGAGGTATCTGCCGGGCAGTTTTATAGTGGTCGAAAGTACTCCGTAAAGATAGGCAGTCGCTATAGAATCCAACCCTGGGGAGTTTTTGGCTTGAGCTACGAATATTACCATCTCCTCTTCCCGGAGCCCTACGGCAGTCGCGATATCCAGGCCGTCAATGCGCGGATCGAAATCAGTTTTTCGACCCAGCTGTACTGGACAACACTCTTCCAATTTGTCCAGCAGCAAGAGTTTATGGGTATCAACAGCCGACTCCAGTGGCGCTTTGCCCCCATGTCGGATATGTACCTCATCTACATCGACAACTATTTCACACCCGTAGATATGCCCTTTGCCCAACTCCACAATGAGGGCCGAAGCTTTGTGGTCAAGGTGAACTACTGGTTTTCGGTTTAGTTGTCTACGATTATCGAATGACGATCGAGCTGTCCGTCGGCGTCGATAAATTCGTGGGGAGAGGCCCACAGCAACAATCTCGGATGAAAACATACGCTGCAGTATTGGAGTCTGAAAAACTCCGACACGCTGTGCCAGTAGTGATCGCCTTCAGCGCAGTAGAGGTAAATGCTCTTCGACACAGTGGGGAGTAGTCCGGATATCTTATGCGGTGAGTACTTCATCCTCTTGCGCGTGTAGTAGGGATTGTCGCCGTGTAGTACGAGCGTGTCGATTTGCACATCTCCGTGTTCGCTAAAGCCAATGGTGTCGATCCACATCAGATAGAGTTGGTCTAAAGTGTACTCTACAAAGCCGTAGAGGGTAGAAAAGATGGGGTAATGCTTGCGCAAATAAGAGCGGTAAAAAGGCAACCCATTGGGGATTTCGATCTCGGGCATGTACTCATCTTTGCCGTAAAAGGGCGCGTGTTGGTAGTTGTGGATAAAGTGGTTGCGAAATCGGACGAAATCCCATAGGTAGGCATTCCATTTTTTATCGGAGGGAGCATCCCTTTTAAACAGTGTGTGGCGCGCTTTACTGATGCGTTGTGAGAGGATTTGTGCGATGGGATTGCCCTCTTCGAGGGCGGGAAGGTGTAGCAGCTCTGTGAAGAGTTTGGCCCATCGGCCGAGGGTGGGCTTGTTGTTGTTAAAATAATGCTGAAGGATCCACTTGCGCTGTTCGTCATCGAAAAAGACACTTAGGGCAATGAGGGTCCAAGTGCGCACCATACTATCGAAAAGGTCGATCAAGTAGAGCATTTCGCGCTGATAGGAGGTGGAATTGCGCCATTTGTTGAGTCGCACCGAAATGGGGTAGGGCAGTTCGTACTGGTATCGCTTGATGAGCAATTCCTCACGGCGGACGGAGTGGACATACCGCCAGATCTTGTTGAGCTGGAGGGCATAGAAATCAATGTCGTAGGCTCGAGTTTGTTGGTGGCAATTTGGACAGAGCGTTTGGGTGGGTACGTGGTCGATGGCGTTTTGCAGTTTAGGTATGAAATCGAAGATGCATCCCTCCGCAGGTGAATGGATGGGCAAGGTGTCGAACGTCGCTCCCCGCTGCAGGAACAGGTATTGGAGGATGACCTTCGCCACCTGATGGAGGCCGAAGAGTAGCCTTTGCTGTTCGTCATCGTTTGGAGGGATGTATACGAAGGCGTTGGGTAGTCCGTTGGGATCGGGACTGGTCAGCCAGTTGTGCTCGTTGGGAACACTGGTGAGCACGATGAGGAGATCCCTTTTTTCGAACAGTCCCATTTGCTTGCGTATGGCAGGGCAATGGAAGAAGAAGTCCGACCAACGGAAAAAGCCGTTATCCTGCGGTATGTTGACGGAGTGGCCTTCGTAAAAGATGATGGGCCCTGGAAACTGCACTGCTCTCAGATAGATATGATGGACGAGGTGGGCATCCATCTCTGGAGTATACGCAAGACAGACGGGTAAAGAGGTGTTGGAATGCATGTTTGATCAAGTCTTATAACGATTTTACGATTTTATACCGAAAAAAGTACGGAACTCTTCGTAGCGGTCGGGGAAGTATTGGCGCATTTTGGTGGGGAAAGTAAAAAAGTGGTGAATGGCCACTTGTCGGAGGTCTTCTACGGGCAATCCCAGCCAAGCTTCGATTTCTTTTTTGCCGTAAGGAGAGAGCAGGTTGAGTTCTTCCCAATTCCAGGAGGGTAAGTGATCGGTATTGTGCTGGCGAAGATACACACCTGCCCATTCGTGGAGGGCGATGTTGTAGAATTTGTAGGGTTGGGTAAACGACGGCAATAGTTGTTCGATGGAGAAGATCAGCACGCCGTCTTCGTGGTGCGTTTCGCTGCTGTGCCATTGCTTATACCGTGGAGAGGGGAAGGGGTGTTTGTACAAGACGATGCGCTCGTAATGGGAAGGCAGGTAGTCGTCTTGATGAAAGGTCATCAATACCCAGGGAGCCATGACGATGGCTTTGATGTCTTCGCCAACGGGGCCTGTTTTCATGCCGATCCAATCGTTGTGGCGCATGGCGAGCCAGAGGCGCTTGTCGAATCGCTCGCGCTCCTCTTTGTTCATGTTGCGATAGTGATCTGAATATTGGAAGAAGAGCTTTTGGAGGAAGGGACTGATACGGATGGGAAATCGCTTGCTGGCCCACCATTCAATTTGAGGAGCGAAGATAAAGATGGCGGTTAAGATGACGACGACGGGAATCAGCCAGATTGAGTATTCGTCTCTTTCGAGGACGAAGAGCAAGTAGAACAAATACAGGAGAACGAGAATAAAGGGTAGCGCGAGCAATCTGGAATATCGTAGCATGTCGGTAATGTACGAATTGGCGAGGGAAAAAAGACCTTTTTACAAAACGCAAAACGTGTGCAATGAGTTTAATATCTTTGCTCGAATTATTTCGCGACGAGGCGAACGCAAGAGTGTAGACGGGATGAAGAAGTTGCGCGTAGGAGAAATACAAAGTCGGGTCATTGGGATTTATGAGGGCAAGCGCAAAGGACCGTTGTTTATCTGTGTAGGGGGCATGCACGGCAACGAGCCAGCGGGAGTGTTGGCCATTCGGGAGGTGCTCAAGATGTTGGAGGTGGAGCCGTTGGGTAATCCGACCTTTCGCTACGCGGGGCAATTTGTCGGATTGATCGGCAATATGGCTGCGCTCACCGCGCAGTCGCGTTTTATCAACAAAGATCTCAACCGCCAATTTCAGCGCGAAAACATCCTTCGCTTGAAGAGCGGAAGTCGTTCGGAGTACGCGGTCGAAGACCGCGAAATGCTCGCCTTACTACAGGAAATCAACCGCCTTGTGGCGAAATATCGCCCCGAAAAGATCGTCTTTATGGACATCCATACGACGACGGTATCGGGGGGTATCTTTGCCATCGTACCCGAAGATGAAGAAGCTATACGCATTGCATGCTCGCTGCACGTGCCCATTGTACGCGGTATGCTTGAAGGCATTCAGGGGACCACTTTGCACTTTTTCAACAAGGAGCACTACGGCATGAATATCACCTCATTTGCACTTGAGGCGGGCCAGCATCAAGATCCCTTTGCGGTCAACATTGCCATTTCGGGCATTATTGCCACGATGCGCGCTATTGGGGCCGTCAAACCCCACGATGTGGAAGGCCTTCACGATCGCGTGCTCAAGGAGTACTCGCGCAACTTGCCGCGCATGACCCGCCTGGCCTATGTCTACCGAATCACCGAGGAGGATCGATTCCGCATGTATCCCGGCTACCTCAACTTCCACCGAGTCGTCAAAGGCGAAATACTGGGCATCAACAAGGACGGACCCGTCACAGCTCCGGTAAGTGGCTATATCCTCATGCCCTTGTACCAAAAACAGGGCGAAGATGGGTTTTTTATCATACAACAGACGGAAAATACATGTGTACAATACGAAAGACAGGTCGATGTCTCGTCCGAAATGGAGAATCGCGCATGAAGTCATCGGAAATTTGAGCGCATGAAATTGCAGGACCATCGGACGAGGGCTAGCCAGTAGGAACGCATCTCATGTATAGTCCCCCCAAAATCGCCATCATCACCAATACAGCGTGGAATGTGTACAATTTCCGGCTACAGCTGGCACGTGATCTACAATGCGCAGGATACGAGGTGTGCACCATGGCGTCCCCTGACGACTACGCCGAGAAGATCACGGCCGACGGCGTGCCATTTATTCCCCTGCGTTGGTTTGTGCCCTCCCAAATGAACGGCCTGCGCGATGGTATGCTCCTTCGTGAGTTGTATCGCAACTTGCGGCGAGAGCGCCCAGCCCTGTTGTTGCTGTATACGGCCAAGGCCAACATCTTTGGCAATATCGTGGCGCATTGGATGGGCATTCCCACCATTACGACCATGACGGGCATTGGCAGCGTGTTTTTGCGTGCAGGGCTTCGGCGATACTTTTTTACAGGGCTCTATCGCAGGGCTTTACGCTACACAGCCGCTGCCGTCTTTCACAACCCCGATGACGAGATGTATTTTGTGAAAAACGCCATAGTCGAAGCCGAAAAGACCCACGTCATTCCAGGATCGGGAATCGATGTCGACGCATGGCACCATGAGCCTCTCACCTCCGTGCCGCCCTTGCGTTTTCTATTGTTGTCGAGATTGTTGAAGGAAAAGGGTGTGGAGGAATTCTTAGAGGCTTCGCGGCGGATCGTCGCTGAGTATCGAGATGTGGAATTCTACCTGGCGGGGGATCGTCCGAAGTCTGAGCGTTCGGTATCAAGTGTTGCCATAGAGGAATGGAACGCCCATCCGCGATGTCATTATCTGGGCTTTGTGTCCGATGTGGAGCCGCTTATTCGGCAGGCCCATGTGGTAGTGGCGCCCTCGTGGAGGGAGGGCATGCCGCGTACGGTGTTAGAGGCCATGGCCAAGGGACGCATGGTGCTCGCCACCGACGTGCCGGGATGCCGTCAGGCCGTTGTACATGGCCAAACAGGCCTATTGGTTCCTCCACGCGATAGCGCTACCCTGCAAAAGGCAATGGAGGACGTCATCCGCATGTCGCACACCCAACGCATCGCCTTTGGGATCGCCGGCCGCAAGCGCGTCGAGGAGCACTTTTCCCATCGGCGCATTGCGAGGAGCTATCTGAAGCTGATCGAACAGGTGTTGAAGCAAAAGTGCTGAAATCCACAGCCCCCACTAATTCTTTACCAACTCAGCTCTCCATGCTGCAATGCGTATCGGGCCAATCCTTCGATGGGACGCTCGCAAGTGCCGCACAAGTCGAATCCCGCACGATTTAATACCTCTTCAATTTCCTCCACAAACAGAGTCGCCACGCCACCTGTGAGGTACACATCGCGTCGGTCATAGCTCGTTTTGATGGGTGTCAGGTGATACTGGACGTAGAGCTGAAATCGCTCGATGAGCCAGGGACGGACTGCTGGATGTGCGCGATGGCGATGGATGAAACGGGCATACTGCGCCAAATAGCGATTGGGATTTGGATGGCTATAGAGCTCTCGAAGGATTTGTCTTGGGCGCTTCGGATAGCTGTTGAAAAAGTCCTGGAGGAGCTCGGAGGGTAGCGTCTGTCGCAAGATGCGCTGCAAGAGTGCTCTTCCGAGGTCTGTTCCGCTGCCTTCGTCGCCGAGTAAATAGCCAAGGGCAGGAATGGGCATGTGCACCTTGATGCCATCGAAATAACTGGCATTGGCGCCAGTGCCGAGGATTCCGATGATTGCCGGCCCCGGCGGGTCGACGGCAAAGCGCGTAGCCAAAATATCGGAACCGACCAGCACTTGAGCGATGGGGAAATATCTTGCAAAATGGGATTGGACGGCCCGTTGGACCGAGCCTTCGATACAGCCGGCACCAAAGAAGTACACGTGCTCAATGGGGTGTGCACGAGGCGCGATGTGTTTGTCAATAAAATGTTTAAGCCACAAGTCGAAGTCTGCTTCGCTGACCATGAGCGGGTTGATGCCTTCCGTGGCGAAAAAGTCCACTTGTTGAGAAGGAAGCGATACTACTGCCCAGTCGCAACGGGTCGACCCACAGTCGGCGATGAGCACGTGTTGGGCAGGACTATGCACTTCGCTGCACTTTTTGCTCTGATGTAGGCGGCAATTCGTACCATTTAATAAGGTGTTGGAGGGTGTCGACGCCATCGGCGTAGTCCCACAGTTCGGGATATTGGGCCTTGCCGGGTTGGGCCTTCTGGCCTGGTAAGGAGCTAAGGTCTATGTCGTTGGCGTGGACGACGAGCTGCAAGTGGTCGCGGTGAGAGGTGAGCATAGCTGGCAAGTCCTCAGCCCGCTCGTAGCGCTCATAGTGCAGCGATGCAATGCGCGAAGCAAGTGAAGATTCTTCGATGACCAACAACGTATCCGACCGCAGATGAGCACGACCGCTCAGCTGTGCCAGGGCGACATTGTATTGGTAGTTGTGCAAATAGCCGGGATGATCCATCACATAGCCATAATGCGCATCCCAGAGGGATAAATAACGCTCTAAGTCGACCTTAGAGGGGAGATACACCTTCGACACGCTACGACAACCCATGCCGTAGTAAGCGAAGATGTCCTCACCAAGGGCAGTGATCTCTTCGTCCGATTCCTTTCCGCTCAAGATAGCGACGCTATTGCGATTGTGACGAAGAATGTGCGGGTAATCTCGGAAATAATACCGAAAGTACACATGGGAAGAAGCACTGCCCGTAGCGATAATGGCATCAAAATGTCGTAAACGCTCCACCCAATGGGTTTTGGGCAGGGGAGCACGTGGAGACAGAGCATATAGTGCATGGACTAAGGTGGGGATGAGTACATCGTCTTTTGAAGAGAGCTTGACCTGCATGGTGTAGCCTGCCACAAACCCACACAGCCAATCGTGGAACCCCACCATGGGAATGTTGCCCGCCAAGACGAGCCCGAGCGTGTGGTCGGTGCTTCCGAGGTTGGGATAGCGCTGCAGCCACTGATGCAATTTGTCGGGGTGGAGATAGTATTGACGAATATGTGTAAGCGCACGCCGTATTTCACGGGGGGTAAACCATGGATTCTTTTGAGAGGCGCGCCGAACGCTCTCTTCCAGTTCGGGAGGATTTTGAGCGATCCATTGGCCGAGGGTAACGAGTGCATCGATACGCGCCTCAAGCATAGGCAATGCTTTAAAGGTCGACAAAGCTACAAAATGCAGGTCAAACGATATACGCGCCTACGGGATACAACGTTGATATGGCGTCAATAGATACGCGCAATGAAAGTAGGTCTGGCATTAGGAGGAGGGGCAGCTCGTGGTGTTATTCATCTGGGTGCTCTCAAGGCATTTGAGGAGTTGGGTATCCATTTTGACGCGGTATCTGGGACCAGTGCGGGGTCGATTGCAGGAGCCCTGTACTTGTCGGGATGGAGCCCGGACGAAATCTTCGACATCGTCAAAGAGAGCAAGGTGCTCGATGTGGTGCGTCCGTCTTTAAAGGGGGTGGGCCTGTTGACACACAGTTACTTACGACAGCTATTGAAAAAATACGCCAAGGAGCGCTTTGAAGACCTCACGCGTCCATTTTACGTCACCACGGTCAATCTTCAGACGGGGCGCGTGCGCGTCTTTTCTGAAGGGCCCATGCACGAGCCAGTTGTGGCCTCTTCGAGTATACCCATGTTGTTTAAAGTGGTGCGCATAGGGGAGTACGATTACGTCGACGGAGGCTTGCGGATGAACCTCCCCGTACGGCCGCTGCGTCCGCTTGTCGACAAGGTCATCGCCGTCAACCTAATGCCCCTGGTGCAGAGCGAACGCCCATATTCCAATTTGTGGTCGGTAGCGGCGCGCGTTTTCGACATCGCCGTAATCAACAATATCGCCGTAGACTACTACGAGGCCGATCTGGTCATCGAAAGCGAGGAGTTTGCGCGATTTAACAAGTTTAGCTTTCAAGAGATGGAAGCGCGCTTTGCGGCGGGCTATGATGCAGTGATGCAAAAGGCCGATACCCTGCGACACCTCCTTGCCCTCTAAACCAGCGATTTTACCGTCGTCCATCACCTGTTGTTTGTTCTGGTCTTGTCGTTTGTTCTGGTATAAAATGGTGCACCTGCTGTTTTATACCCCTATTCGAGTGTGTTGATTAGGAGAACGGCGTCTCGATCGAGGAGTTGTTGGCGTATAAAATGTTTGGTTGTGTGTGGGGGGGAATTCGCCAAGGGTAAAAAAAATCGACATAGATGGCTTGTCGCATAAAAATATTTTCATATATTGCGCGCTGAAGGCGTACGGATTCACCAAACTTTTATGAGATATGAAACAGCTGACCATGTTCCTCGGCATGAGCACACTGGTCCTTGGCCTTTCCCAGTGCAAGAAGGCGGAGCGAGTAGCGCAGATGGATGAGTTTCGCATCTTCATCAATTACGAGCTCGGCATGCACTGCACGGGATTCGACTTTGAGTACTGCTGTGTGCTTCCCCCGTACAACAGCATTCAGGCCCAAGTAGTCAAAGTTGGGAAAGACGGAAAGAAGCCCCAGTTGATGGATGCGTACGATCCAGAAGACCCCACCGTACTGATCGACAAGGAGACGGGCAAGCGCTACCGATTGAAGTACTCCTTTGACGACAACTCGTACTCCGAAGGCAACAAGCTCGTGTACTGGAATGCCGATTACGACATCGACCGCGATGGCAATGCAGATGAGCCCGGCGAAAACGTCGCTAATGCCTACTGGAATCACCTCTTCGTCTACAAGGATTTGGAGGGGAGCAATCCCGAGAAGACCTCTGAGGACGCGAAAAAATTGGCCGTGGGTGGCCCTAAACTTCAAGTGCCTCAGGATGCCGGCCCGAGCGGACAAAAGATGTCGGGATATCTGAAAAGCGCAGGGCACACCGGCACGGTCGTCTTTACGAAATCGCCCGTACTCGACAACGTACCCATTGTGCTGACCAATCCGGGCATTTGGGAAGCCCTGGGCTTGCCGCTCACGCCCTTCCACGACAGCGATGTGGGTGGTCGCGATATGAAAAAGCTGACCGAAAAGGACATTCAGCCCTTCCAAATCGCCCGCGTCACACTGGTCGATGCCGATACGGATGAACCCATTCTCAATCCCGACGGCACACCGGTGAGCTATACGGGTACCGAGCCCATTGATGTGCCCAACTGTTACAACTGCCACGGCACACAAAATGCCCACGAAAATCACCCCGAGATCTGGGAAAAAGTGCAAAAGGAAATTGCCTACTGGAAAGATGTCGGGGCGTCCGACTGGTATGCCCAACTCAAAGGCACTGCACTGAGCATGTTGTTCCTCCACGACAAAAAACACGGGACGACCTTTACGGCGAACTACAATCCCGAGGCTTCGTCTAACCGCTTGGGTCGAGGGTCGGTACTCTGTCAGAAGTGCCACGCCGACAACGTCATTGGCGTGTTGGCCAGTGCCGTTGTACGACATGTCGACGGTCGAGTAGAAGTACACGATGCCCATCGCATCGATTTAGGTCTTCCCGATGGTAAGCCCATTGATGTGTTGGATCCCACCAATCCCAACACACCAGAAGACGGTACGCTCATCCCGCCACTGACAGAAGCCATCCACCTGGCGCATCAGCGCGTGCGTCCGATGCCCGACAGCAAGGGCAGAACAGGTGCCTGTCAGGGATGCCATCCCGCCCATCGCTTCGATCGAAACATGGAGGGATATCCCATCACACCCGACGGGAAGAACGCGTATGCCGATGCCGACAACCGCGACGCTGCCGGAGGCTGCTATGTCGGCAGAGATGTGCACTCCAACCCGCATAAGGACAAAGATCTGCGCAGCCGCGTCGACGGCCTCAATGCCATCGGCAAGTGGTTGTTGGAAAACGTAGCCATGGAAAACGGCGAGTTTAAAGGGCTGTGGTGCACGAATTGCCACAATCAGGTGTCGCGCGAGCTGTATAAGCTCGACAATCTACCGCCCCAAAAGGCCTTTGATCCGCCGGCAGAGAGTACCGTGCGCGACGATTCGTTTGAAGATATCGCCAAAGCCATCGGTTGGACAGTCGAAAGGCTCAAGGAAGAGCTCGATCCAAAGGTCAAACTCAACGATAAAGGGCACGACACCGGTGCAACGCTGCATGCGTGGCTTTCGGCAGCGGATGGGCGCCAGACCGCACCCATTGCTGTCGTCGCTACTAAAGACGGCCAGCCCGTCGTCGAAAAGGATGCCGATGGCGATATCAACGTCAAGCTGCTCAGTCCCAACCCCAACGAAGCAGAAAAGTTTAAGGATCAGGGAGGATTTGCTGCACCCTACGAGGCGGCGACCCATGGGCGCGATTACTGGCTGAGCCCGGGCGAGCCCCACTGCGCCGACTGTCACCGACCGCCCTTTGTCGAAAGCCAGGGAGGCGTGGCATTCCCCATCAATCAACCCGGCAAATACTCCCTCATGCGATACTCGAAAGGACACGCGGGGTTGGCCTGTCAGGCCTGCCATCAGTCCATCCACGGCCTGTATCCCGTCACCCCCGATGTCGATGTGACGACTTATAAACAAGCAGCATCACTCAATCCCGATGGCAAGCACGGTCCCATCACCTGTGCCACCTGCCACAAGGAAGTCAACAAAGGAGGTGTACCCATCATCGCAGAGACCAAGAAGTACAAAGGACAGGTCATCGGCGAAAACTACGACCTCGCCGTCGAATTTATGCACGCCATTGGCCATGACGACGGCGGTCTGGGTGGCACGCCGATTACCGCAGAGCTGCAGAAAAAATTACAAAAACGCGCAAAAGAAGGACAAAAAGATACTAAAGACCATTAAGCGCACGTTTATCAAGTATCCACCAAGCATCGTTCAATAGGTGGAGGAGTGGCGGTGGGTTTTGCCACTCCTCCTTTTTTATTTTATTGAGGAGCCAACCACTTTTCGGGATTGAGCCGGGTCTTACCTCTCCACCATTCGAAGTGTAGTATTCCGCTGTGTTTGCCCTCAGCGTGTAACCGTCCAATCGATTGGCCGCGAGTGATGGGTGTGCCCTCCTCGACGAAGTATTCAGCCAGCTTGCCGTAGACCGCATGATACCTGCCCGACCGTACGAGTACGATGTAGCCGTAATTGGGCATATTGACCACACGCGTGACAACCCCGTCGCTCACGCTGCGCACGACGGCACCTGGTGTAGTGCGTAGATCAATGCCGTTGTTGACCGTATAGATGCCCTTCAAAGTGGGATGTGGCTGTCGGCCATATCGAGAGACAATCACGCCCTCAACCGGCCACGACATTTGACCCTCACCAAAGCTAAGCGCTTCCCCTGATCGGAATGGCTGATCCTCTACGGAGGTATGGGCGTTGAGTTGTTCGGTGATGGTGCGTACGATGAGATCGTTGATCCGACGTACGCGTTGGCGGTGTAGTTTTAACTGGCGATCTAGCTCATCGCGTCGCGCTTGTAATTGGTGGA
>WFXH01000027.1 GCA_015490715.1 Saprospiraceae bacterium
GCGGAGCTACAGCTCTTCTTCTTCTTGGCACAGCAGGCCTTTTTACCTCCGCCCTTGCAGACTTTCTTCGCCGTGCCCTTGGCATCGATGGTGATGCGCACTTCTTTGCCCTCCTTGTCGAGGACGGGCACGAACTTCTTGCGCTCGACATCGTAGTTGAGTGGCGTGAGCGTGCCGTCGCCATTTTGACGGTAGTAGCTGAAATTGCCCGTTTCGGCGCAGCGCTTGACGACGATATTGGGATCTTCGGCAGCAGCCTTTTGTTGCGGCGTCAGCTCATCCACTGCGTTGACTGCCTGGACGTCTTTGTCTTCTTTCATCTGCTTTTGCGCGTCGACCTGCGCCATGGTCATCGCGGCGCCGAAGATCAAGCCAGCCGTGAGGAGAATCCATTTTTTCATAGGTAGCAAATTTTTGTGACCAAGGTTACTTTTCCAACCAACGGCAAGTATACGCATTTTATTTTTAACTCGACAGACAATTTCTCCTACATACGCTCGGGTACTTCCATGCCGAGCAAGTACATGCCGTCTTTGATGATCCGCGCTGTGGTGCGGCAGAGCTGCCATCGGAAGTGGCGCGCCTCTTCCGTCTCAGCTTGGACAATGGGCTGTTCGTGATAAAATCGATGAAAGCTGCGGGCAAGCTGGTACAGGTAATTGGCCAGCACTGCGGGATTGTACTCTTCGGCGCTCTGTTGGAGTGCTCTGGGGTATTCGAGCAGCTGCTTGATCAGGGCAATCTCCACCTCGACGGGCTCGTAGGTGCTGTCGTTCCCCATGTCTTCGTCTAAGGATACGCCCAGCTTTCTCGCCACCCCGCAGATACGCACATAGGCATTCTGGATATAGGGCCCCGTCTGTCCCTGCAGGTCGATGGACTCTTCGGGGTTGAAGATCATCTTCTTTTTGGCGCCCACGCGCAGGATGGCGTACTTGAGCGCAGCCATGCCAATCGCTTCGTAGATGTGCTCCTTTTCCTCTTCGGGCAGCCCTTTGAGCTCGCCACGTCCTTCCGACTCCTGACGTGCAAGGTGCACGACCTCGTCCATCAGGTCGTCGGCATCGACCACAGTGCCTTCGCGCGATTTCATCCGCCCATGGGGCAATTCGACCATGCCGTACGAGAGGTGATACAGCCCCTCTGCCGAAGGAAAGCCCAGCAACTTCAGTATGGCAAAGAGCGCCTGAAAGTGGTATTCCTGCTCATCGGCCACCACGTAAATCATCGCATCGGGCTGAAACTCCTCCTGCCGCAGATACGCGATGCCGATGTCTTGCGTCACGTACAACGAGGTGCCGTCCTTGCGCAACAAGACGCGCCTATCCAATCCCTGGGCGCTGAGGTCGACCACCACGGCGCCGTCGTCTTGCCGCTCGAAGAGGCCCTCCTTCAACCCCTGCAATACGTAGGCCTTGCCGAGTTGGTACACTTCCGACTCGTAGTACACCCTGTCGAAGTGGGCGTCGAGGCGTTGAAAGGTCTGCTCGATCCCTTCGAGGACCCATGCGTTGAGCTTCTGCCACAGGGCGCGCACTCCCAGATCGCCGGCCTCCCAGGCGCGGAGCATCTCCATCGCCTGGCGCGCTAAAGGGCTGTGTTGTTGGAAGTAGGTGTTTTTATAGCTTCGGAAAAACGCCTTTGGATCCTTGCCCTCACCATGTTGCCGATAGATACGTTGCGCCTCCTCGCTCTGCTGCCATTGCTCATACTCTTCCTCAAACTTTTGCGAAAACAGCACGTAGAAGTCGCCCACCAGCTTATCGCCCTTGATGGGAGGACGATAGTCGTTGGGGCCCTTGCCCTGTCCCCACCGCTGCCACGAGAGCATACTCTTGCAGATGGCAATACCGCGATCGTTGACGACCTGGGTAGTGCGCACGCGCCACCCTTGCGATTGCAAGATGCGGCTGATGGCCACACCCAGCACGATATTGCGTATATGTCCTAAATGAAGGGGCTTGTTGGTGTTGGGACTGGCGTATTCCACCAGGGCGAGTTTGCCGCTTTCGGGCCGATGGCCGTACTGCGGCGTTTGAGCAATGGTATAAAATTGTGCGCGCCATGCTGCAGGACTGAGGTAAATGTTGAGAAAGCCCTTGACGGCCTCGTGCCTTTCGATCTCTTCGAAATGGCTGCTGAGGTACTCGCCCAGCGCACGGCCTATGTCCTCTGGCGACTGTCGAAGCACACCCGCCAGAGGGAACACGTAGACGGTAAAATCGCCCTTGTCGGCCTCGTGATTGAGGGTTATGCGGAGTTTTATTTTGTTCGGATCTGTATGAAATCGTTGTTCGACGGCACGGTGCACCATTTCATACAGCCAAGCAGGCGCGGATTCTTTCATGGTCGAATGCGGTTTTTCGATGGAGGGGCAAAGTTACGACGCCTGCGTCGATTGGACGGATGGGCGGTGTGGACAGTGGGACTTTCGGCAACGCACGTAGATGAGTAGGGCGTGGTGGTGCACCTCGAAGTCATAGGCCTCTTCGATGTGGCTGAAGATCTCCTGCAGGGCGGGATCGCAAAATTCGACGATGCGCCCGCAGTCTTGGCAAAGCATATGGTCGTGTTGGTATCGGCCGAGAGCCTTTTCGTAGACGGTCTTGCCCGTGTCGAATCGGTGCGCCAACACCAGACCCGCACGGCTGAGGAGTTCTAAAGTGTTGTAGACGGTGGCGAGGCTGAGTCCGGGATGCCGCTCCTGGAGCACCTCGTGAAGCTTGGCCGCTTCGATGTGGCCGTTGTGGGCATAGATGGCTTCAAGTACTGCCATGCGCTCGGGCGTCTTCTTGAGCTTTTGGGCCTTGAGAAAGGCTTCGAAGCGCCGGAGAGCCTGCTGCAGCGTGGATTCGTCGGGCATGGACGAGGGTTTAAATGCGCGTCACGTTGGTCACGCCCTTGACTTGGGAGAGCTTGCGCATGACGACTTCGAGTTGGTCTTTGTTTTTGACCACTACGCTGAGCTTGCCAGTGAAGTAGCCCTCGCGCCCTTCGATGTTGAGCGAGCGTATGTTGAGCCCCAGCTCGTTGGATATCGTGTTGGTGATGCGCTGGATGACGCCCGGGCCGTCGTCGATGCCGTTGAGCTGGAGGTCGACGACAAACTCGCGATCGAGGACGACGTGCCACTCGGCCTTCAGGGCGCGATAGCCAAACTTGGCGAGCATGTTGGTAGCATTGGGACAGGTATAGCGGTGGATCTTAAACTCCTTGTTTTTCGTCACGTAGGCAAAGACATTGTCGCCCGGCACGGGATTACAACAGCTGGCTAAGGTGTACTTGTACTTCGAAGCGGGCTCGCCATCGATGTACAGCGTCTGCGGCATGAGGGCCTCGCCATTCGAACTCAGTGTAACGCGCCTGGCATCTTTCTTCTCGCTGGCAGGACCGCTCGGCTCCCTGTACTTGAGGCTGCCGTGTTCGATATCGAAGTCCTTGAGTACCTCATTGAGGTCGACCTTTTCCTGTGCCAGTAGGTAGTATAGATCAGCTCTGGAGCTCAGCTTGAGATGCTTGACCAGGACGTCGACGTTTTCCTCGAAGTCGAGTTTGAGCTTGCGAAACTTCCGGAGGAGTTTTTCCTTGCCGCTTTCGCCGAGCTTTTTGCGCTCTTCCTTCATGGCGGCGCGTATTTTGGAGCGCGCCTTGCCCGTGATGACCATGTTGAGCCATGATTCGCTCGGCTTTTGGTTGCGAGAGGTGATGACTTCCACCTGGTCACCACTCTTGAGGCGATAGCCCATGGGCACGATGCGGTTGTTGACCTTGATGGAGTGGGCGTGGTAGCCCACTTCGGAGTGGATGGCAAAGGCAAAGTCGAGCGCCGTAGCGCCCTTGGGCAGTACGATCATGTCGCCGCGCGGTGTGTAGACGTATACCTCCTCGCGGAACAAGCTCGTCTTGAAGTCGGTGATAAACTCCAGGGCATTGGAATTGGTGTTTTCGAGCAGCTCACGTATGGAGTCAAACCACTTGTCGAATACGCTGTCGCCGCTGACCCCCTTGTACTTCCAGTGTGCAGCAAAGCCCTTCTCTGCAATTTCGTTCATGCGCGTGGTGCGTATCTGCACCTCCACGTATTTGCCCTCCGGGCCGATGACCGTGGTGTGGAGCGATTCGTAGCCGTTGGACTTAGGCGTGGTAATCCAATCCTTCAGCCGCTCGGGAATGGGGCGATATACATCGGTGACGATGGAATACACCTCCCAGCAGGCGGACTTTTCGCGCTCTCGGGGCACGTCGACGATGATGCGTATGGCAAAGAGATCGTAGATTTCCTCAAAGCTGACCTTCTTGGTCTTGATCTTATTGAGTATGGAGGAGATAGACTTGGCGCGGCCGAAGATTTCAAACTTCAGTCCCGTCTCCTTGAGCCGCTTCTTAATCGGACGTATGAAGCGCCGAATGTAGTTTTCGCGCTCGGCTTTGGTCTCGCGCAGCTTGCGCTTGATGAGCTCGTAGTTGTCGGGTTCGGTGATTTTGAGGCAGATGTCTTGCAGTTCGGTGCGGATGTTGTACAGGCCGAGCCGATGGGCCAACGGGGCGTAGATGAAATTGGTCTCAGCGGCAATCTTGAGTTTTTTGTGCTGGGGCATTACATCAATAGTGCGCAGGTTGTGCAGTCGGTCGGCTATTTTGATGAGCACGACGCGCACGTCGTCGAGCAAGGTGCTGAGCACCTTCTTGTAGTTTTCGGCCTGGGGGCTTTCGACGTTGTACAGGCCGTCGAGTTTGGTCAAGCCGTCGACGATTTTACCTACGCGCGGGCCAAAGAGCTGATGCACTTCTTCCGAAGTCACTTCGGTATCTTCGACGATGTCGTGGAGGATGGCTGCCGTGATGGCGGTGGGTCCTAAGCCGATCTCGCGTTTGCAGATGATGGCCACTTCGAGGGGATGGGTGACATACGGTTCACCACTTTTGCGCCGCTGGTGGGCGTGCGCATGGTAGGCGAGCTTGTACGCCCGCTTGATCATCTGACGATCCTCCTCATTGAGCTCGTGATAGCGAATGGCGCGCTTGAGCCGCCGCCAAACCGATTCGATCAGGCGGTGATCCTCCTCCGAATACACGCGTGAAGTCGTCTCCACCGGCAAGGTCATACCTGCCCAGATTTATTGCGACCTCCTTCCCTGCACCATTTCATCACGAAAAGCACGATTTTATACCCATTTACTCCAAATGACAAATATACGAAAATGTTTTTATCGACACAAGCTAAAAGCCCTACAAATTTTATGCAAACGGCCATTACAGAGGTGTCGGAGATAGAAGCACTGTCTTCAGCTATCTGTATCTTTATCGCAGCAAAACGAAAGCGATGTCTGTGCACATAGCTGTCGACTTAGGCAACAGTACGTGCGTGCTGGCGAGCTTTGACGCCGTCGGGCAGCGCAACATTGTGCACTTTGCCACTTCCGATATCCTAGCGGGCAAGGCCACCTGGGAGAAGATGGTACGCAGCGTGTTGGGCGACCGGACCGCAATGAAGGGCGATGTCATCATCAGCTCGGTACACCCCAGGGCACTTGACGTACTCTTATCGCAAATGTATCGGCACGACGTGCAAATCTTCCTGCTCGATAGGCGCACCTACCCCTGTTTGCCCATCGATGTGCTCAACCCGGAGGAGATCGGTGCTGATTTAGTGGCATCGGCGCTCTATGCCTATGAATTAGAAAAGACGCATTGGCTCATCGTCGGCATGGGCACGGCGTTGACCTTTACCCTTCTGGATGCCACAGGAGCCATCCGCGGGGTCAACATTGCGCCGGGCGCCATCCTTTCGCTCGACATTCTGGCCAACCAAACGGCCCTATTGCCCAAGGTAACACTGGAGGAAACGACTCACCGCTTTGGGCGCCACACTCAGGAGGCCATCATCAACGGGGTGATTGGAGGCATCATCGGAAGTGTGCACTATCACTACCAACAAGCGAGTGCTGAGCTCGGCACAGCTCCGCAAATGCTCCTCACCGGCGGCTATGCAGACTTTTTCTCGCCACGCGTTGCCCCGCCTCACCGCATCGAGCAATACGCCGTCATCGGCGGATTGATTCACGCTTACCGATACCTCCGCAGCCGTCCCTGTGAAGCTAAGCACCGTAGGCTTGAGAAAGCGAAGTGACGTCTTCGTTGACCGTCTTCAGCTGCACCTTAGGGTGCTTTTCCCGTACGACTTTCAGCATCCACGGGCTTTCGGCCAAAAAGACCGGCTTGCCCTCCATGTCGTATGCAATGTGTCGAGATCGACGTTCGACAAACTCCCGGAGCGCTTCCTCGTCGTCGGCTTCGATCCACAGCGCCTTATAGGCCTTGAAGGGCTCGTAAGAGCACTGCGCTCCGTATTCGTGCTCGAGGCGATACTTGATGACGTCAAACTGCAAGGTACCCACAGTACCGATCAGCTTGCGACCGCCGTCTTTGAGCTCAAACAGCTGGGCCAAGCCCTCTTCCATGAGCTGACGCAGGCCCTTTTCGAACTGCTTAAACTTCATGGGGTTATCGTTATTGATAAAGCGGAAGACCTCGGGAGAAAACCTCGGTATGCCCGTAAAATGGAGCACCTCCCCTTCGGTCAGGCTGTCGCCAATTTTGAAATTGCCCGTGTCGTAAAGTCCCACGATATCGCCGGGATAGGCCTCATCGATGACCGACTTTTTGGCGGCCATAAACATGGTGGGGTTGGCAAATTTGAGCTTGCGATCGCGCTGCACGTGGTAGTAATAGGTGTTGCGGCGAAAGGTGCCGGAGACGACGCGCACAAAGGCGATGCGGTCGCGGTGTTTGGGGTCGATGTTGGCGTGGATCTTAAACACAAAGCCCGTAAACTTTTCTTCGTCGGGGTAGACGATGCGCTCGATGGCCGGTCGCGGCCGCGGCGGCGGAGCGTTGTCGACGTAGCATTCGAGCAGTTCGCGCACGCCAAAATTGTTGAGCGCACTGCCAAAAAACACGGGAAAGAGCTCCGCCCGGCGATACCGCTCCCGATCGAAGGGGTCGTACACCCCACGCACCATCTGGAGCTCTTCGAGGAGCTCGTCGGTCGCTTCCCCACCGATGTGGGGCAAGAGTGCTTCCCGGTCGAGACTGCGTATTTCGATCACCTTGTCGGTGTTTTTCCCACCGTGGGGCTCAAAGAGCAAGAGGCGCTCTTTGTACAAATCGTACACCCCCTGGAAGCGCTGTCCCATACCGATGGGCCACGACAAGGGTACGACCTTGAGTTGGAGTTTTTGCTCGATTTCGTCGAGCAAGTCGAAGGGATCCTTCCCCTCGCGATCGAGCTTGTTGATAAACACCATCATCGGAGTAGACCGCATGCGGCACACTTCGACGAGCTTTTCGGTCTGCTCTTCCACGCCCTTGGCCACATCGATGACGACGATGGCGCTGTCGACAGCAGAGAGCGTCCGGTATGTGTCTTCGGCAAAATCCTTATGGCCAGGCGTGTCGAGGATGTTGATCTTCAAATTGCGGTATTCGAAGGCCATCACCGACGTCGATACGGAAATGCCCCTCTGGCGTTCGATCTCCATAAAATCGGAGGTGACGTGGCGCTTAATCTTATTGGACTTCACCGCTCCCGCTATTTGGATTGCTCCACCAAAGAGGAGGAGCTTTTCGGTCAGCGTCGTCTTGCCCGCATCGGGATGGCTGACGATGCCAAAGGTCCTGCGTCGCATCCATTCACTGTTGGTCGCCATGATCGTGTTTTCTGTAGTTGGACGATTTCATACACGAAAGAGTATACGCCTGATGCGGAGATATGTTCATCCACGCGTGCGCAGCATCGCAGTGGCAGGTTATCGCTGGATTTGTCTGGAGATGACGAGTTTTTGTATTTCGGAAGTGCCTTCGCCAATGGTGCACAGCTTGGCGTCGCGGTAGAATTTTTCGACGGGGTATTCGCGGGTATAGCCATAGCCGCCGTGGATTTGGACGGCGTCTTCGGCGATGCGCACGGCCATTTCGGAGGCGAAGTACTTGGCCATTGCCGAGTGGAGGGTCACGCGTTGGCCAGTGTTTTTGAGATGGGCTGCCTTGCGTATGAGGCCTTCGGCTGCTTCGATGAGGGTGGCCATGCGCGCCAGCTTGAAGGACACTGCCTGAAAGTCGATGATGGGCTGGCCAAATTGTTCGCGTTCCTGGGCGTACTGCACCGAGGCCTCGTAGGCCCCTTTGGCGATGCCGAGGGCTAGAGCCGCAATGGAGATACGGCCGCCGTCGAGCACCTTCATCGCCTGAATAAAACCCATCCCCTCTTCGCCGATGCGGTTTTCGACGGGCACCTTACAGCCTTCGAAGAGCACTTGAGCCGTTTCGCTTGCGCGCATGCCGAGTTTGTCCTCTTTTTTGCCGGGGATGAGCCCAGGCGTGCCCTTCTCGACGATGAAGGCGCTGATGCCGTGCTTGTCGAGCAGCTCTCCGGTACGGGCCACAACTACGTAGACATCGGCCGAAATGCCGTGCGTGATAAAATTTTTCACCCCGTCGATGCGGTAATAATCGCCCTCGCGCACCGCCACACACCGCATGCGCATAGCATCACTGCCCGTGCCGGGTTCGGTAAGTGCCCAAGCGCCGATCCACTTGCCCGAAGCCAGGCCCGGCAGATAGCGCCGCTTTTGGTCTTCGCTGCCAAATTCGAAAATGTGGTTGGTACACAGTGAGTTGTGCGCGGCAACGGAAAGCCCTATGGAAGGATCCGTACGCGAAAGCACATCGATGATGCTGACATACTCCTGATAACCGAGGCCAGCCCCTCCGTACTCCTCGGGTACGAGCACACCCATAAAGCCGATCTCACCGAGCGCTTCAAAGAGTTCTCTCGGAAAATGCTGTCGCTCGTCCCAATCGCGCACGTGCGGAGCAATGGCTGTACGCGCAAAATCCGCGGCTGCCTGCTCAATCATTCGCAATTCCTCTACCTGCATGATCATCACTTTACTGCCAATGCGCTATAAAATCCCTTTCCAATTGCCGAAGTCGCTCCTGTATGCGCGCTCGATCGAACACTACGGGCTGAAAGTCGTTTGCCGACTCTCCCCCACCGCTGCGATGTTGCAGCCATTTCATATAGCCCTCCACCCCACCGATCTCTTCGGGCGGACAGTCGCCCTCCCCATCGAGCAATTCCAACATCGAAGACGGACGGTACTCCACATCCTGCACGGTAATGAGGTGCTCCCAGTGGTCGCCGTAATCGTAGATGTAGCGCAACACCGCCTCGCGCTGGAGAAATTCACGCTTATTGTACAAATTAATAAACAGCTTGTCGATCGGCACCCAATCGGCCGTCACCGGGGCATCTTCGTCGTTGGGCGAGTTGATGGTAATGAGATCCTCCAAGCTGCGCTCACAAAAGGCGTACAGGTGCCGATTTTCCCAGCCAAAAGCCGCCTGTAAGACTAAGTGCAGCTCTTCAAAACTCAACTCCGTCGAAACGGAGAGCTTTCGCCATATCCGCAACGGCTCTACACCCACCAGCTCTACCTCAATGATGAAGTTCATCCCCGACGATTTAACTGCAAAAGTAGAGTGTTTTTACTTTATGCGTATATTTGTTTGATTTCAGAACAATCGGCTCTGTATCGATTTCTCATCCAAAATGATTATAGGTATGAAATGGTACTACGCCCATACAGCAGTATGGCTTGCCCTTTTTATAGGACACTTACCGTCCGCTGCGCAATCCTTTTCCGACGGATACTCCTTTGTACTACCGCCATACGATTCGGTTATATCCCCATGGCTGCCCGTGTTTACTGCTGAAGCGGCAGATCGGCCTATTACGGCCGAAGGGCCCCATTTTCTGCGTGAGGGTCAGCCCTTTCGATTTTGGGGTGTCAACCTGACGACGGGGGCCAATTTCCCACCTAAACAGCTCGCCCCCGCCATCGCCGCGCGCCTGCAAAAGATGGGCATCAACCTCGTACGCCTCCACCATATGGACAACAATTGGACCTCCAGCCAAGGCAACATCTTCCTGGACCGCACGCACAACACCCGCCAGCTCAATCCCCAAATGGTCGACCGGCTGCACTATTTTATCGCCCAGCTCAAGCGCAGGGGCATTTATGTCGACGTCAACCTACACGTGTCGCGCGAGTTTCGCCCCGCCGACGGCATGCCGTACGCCGATTCGCTGCCGGGGCCGAAGTGCTATACCATGTTTGACCCGCGGGCCATCTTCCTCCAAAAGGAATACGCCCGCAAACTGCTGACCGCCATCAATCCCTACACCGGTTATTCCCTCGCATCCGATCCCTCCGTAGCCATGGTCGAAATCACCAACGAAAACTCCATCTACCAATACTGGCGCTACAACGCTCTGCGCCCGATGAGCGAAGGTGGATTTTTGACGCGCTACCACAGCCGCATGCTCGACAGCTTGTGGAACGCCTATCTCCTCTCCAAATACGGCACCGATGCCGCTCTGCGTGCAGCTTGGCAGGGACAGGGTCCCCGCTGGGGACGCGAACTCCTCACCAACGGCCGCTTCGAAGCCGCTACCCCCCTCAACGGCTGGGAGCTCGAACAACACAACGGCGCCCGCGCTACGCCCTCCCCCACCCACGCCGCTTACGAAGGCAACTACGCCGTCCAACTCCAGATCGACCAAAGCTCCACCGAAGCCTGGCACCTCCAATGGGTCCAATACGAGCTCAGCGTGTCCCGCGATTCGACCTACGTCGTACAATTTTATGCGCGCTCCGACCGAGATCAGACCATCGAAGTGGCCCTCATGCAAAACCACCCTCCCTACGACTGGTACGGCGGCCGCGTCGTCCAACTCAGCTCACAGTGGCGACACTATACCTTTCAAGTGCGGCCCTATGAAGACAATCAGGGCGGCGCACGTATCACCTTTAGCTTTGGCAATGCCCACGGCACAATATGGATTGACTCCGTGAGCATCCGCGCACGCACCCAAACGGCCCTGCACGACGACGAAAGCCTTGTGGAGCAAAACATCCGACGTATCCGCTACGACGAACGCCATGCCTACACCGAGGCACGCACCATCGACATGGGAGCCTTCTACCTACAGCTCCAACGGCAGTATTATCAGACAATGTACCACTACCTCAAAGACAGCCTCAAAGTACAGGCCCCCATCACGGGCACCAACGGCCTCCATGGCCTGTTTGAAACGTGGAGCCAGCAGGATCTCGACTACATCGACGACCACGCCTACTGGGACCACCCCGAATTTCCCAATACACCCTGGGATCCCTGGGACTGGCGCATCGACAATCAGCCCATGTACCGCGATAACAGCTACGGCACACTGCAATACGTCTTCAGCGGACTGGCCATGGCCGACAAGCCCTACACTATCAGCGAGTACAACCACTGTACTCCCAACGTCTATCAAGCCGAAATGCTGCCCCTCCTCACTGCATACAGCTCCCTCCACGGCGTCGACGGCATCATGTGGTTCGACTACATCGGGGGCGACCCTCCCGACTGGTCTACCGACTTCGTCGATAATTGGTTTTCACTACACCGCAATACCGCAGTGATGGCGCAAATGCCCCTCTTCGCCTATGTCTACCGCAATGGCCTCATCGCCGAACATCCTCAAAAACTGCGCATCCGCTACGACAGCGCCTTCATCTATCGGCTCCCGCTACTCGACGATGCTCCTTCGTGGGAGCTCTACTTGCCCTACGACCGACGCCACGGCAGTCGACAGCCCGTCGTCATCGAGCGCTTTGATGCCGATAGCACCTCCATCCCCTCGCACACCGTCCGCAAGGGCGCCTTTTGGGACCACTCCCAACACATCCACTGGGACCCCACCGGCGGACACTTTGCCATCGTCACCAAAAGATTTGAAGCCTTTGCCGGCGACCAGCCATGGCACTCGCCCCCAGACAGCGCAGTACTGGAAATTGTCTCCCTCGACGATTTTGCACTACTCTCCCTCCTCTCCAAAGACGACCAACCCCTAAGCACTACCCACCACGCATTACTGTGCATCACCACCCACACCCAAAACACCGACATGCAATGGGACGGAAGCCACACCGTACACACCCACTGGGGGATGCCCCCCACCCTCAACCGCCCCGCACAAGTCCTCCTACGACTCCGCATCCAAGCCGATTCGGTAGTGGTGTTTCCCCTCGACACTCACGGATTCCACCTCGACAGCTTTACCTTCTATCCCGAAGACGGAGAAGGTTTCTACCTCCTCATCGATCAACGCACCATCCACACACCGTGGTTTGGACTCCGTATCTATCGAACCACTACCACCACACAAGAACCCACATCGCGAACTTCCCTCCTCAGTTCCATTCAAACGGCGGAATCCATCATCGTCCAGACCCGACAAAGCACAGCCCTACGCTCTTTGCAATTGGTCAATCTATACGGGAAAACGGTTTATTTCACCCAAGCGCCAATGCATCCCATCCACACAATAGATATCCGACAGCTTCCCTCTGGCGTGTACTTCTTAGTGGGTTATGGATTAGATGGTCAGCGACACGTCAAGCGTTTTATCGTTAAATAATAGTTGTCGCCGCCCATGGCCAAACCTACCCCCGATCGATTGCTCATCGTCCTGGCAGGCCCCACCGCTGTGGGTAAGACCGACCTCGCCTATCAGCTGGCAAAGCGCTATGACGCGCCCATTCTCTCAGCCGACAGCCGCCAAATCTATCGCCAGATGGATATCGGCACGGCCAAACCCCCTGCCTACATGCTCCGCGAAGTGCCGCACTATTTTATCAATCATATCGATATCGACACGCCGTACAGCGCCGGTGAGTTTGCTCGTGAAGCCCAGGACGTCCTCCATCGCATCTTCGAAGAGCGAAACCTCGCGCTCCTGGTCGGCGGCACGGGCCTGTACATCGACGCCCTCTGCCACGGCCTCGACCCCATGCCCCCAGTGTCTGCAGAGGTGCGCCAGAGTGTCTTAAACGACCTTGCACAATACGGGATCACTTACCTGCTGGAAGAACTGAAAGCAAAAGATCCCGAATACTACCACCATGTCGACAAACACAATCCCCGTCGCATCAGCCGTGCCCTTGAAGTAATCCGACAGACGGGTATGCCCTTTTCCGCCTTTCGACAAGGCCACGCCTCTCCACGCCCGTTCCACACCCTCTACATCTTGCTCATGCGCCCCAGAGACGAACTCTACCGTCGCATCAACGCCCGCGTCGACGACATGCTCGACCACGGATGGCTAGAAGAAGCTCGCTCCCTCTACCCTTATCGCCACCTACCTGCCCTCCAAACCGTGGGATACAGAGAGCTCTTCCACTACCTCGAAGGAAGCATCGATTGGCCCACGACAGTCGAACAGATCAAAAAACAAACGCGACGCTACGCCAAACGCCAATGGACCTGGTTTTTCCGCCAAAACCACTGGAGCGTCTTCCATCCACAACACCACTGCCGCATCTTCTCCTACATCGAGCACGTCCATCGGACGATGGCCCACGATTTTAATCGATAAATTCCCGATAGCGATCCGGTGGCCTGCACACAGCCGCATGCGTCTCGCTGACACATATCGGGCGCTCCAAGATCGACGGATACTGCTGAATCGCTTCCAACCACTCCTCGTCCGAAAGCTCTGCCTCGGCAAACTTCTCCTTGTACACCTTGTCGCGCTTGCGCAATAGGTCTTGAACCCTAAGATTGCCCTTGCGCATGATCTCGCGCAACTCCTCCGGCGTCGGCGGATGCTTCAGATATTCCACAACTTCGAGCTCCATACCGTGCTCTTGCAAGGCCTTTAACACCTTGCGACTCGTCGCACATCGCGGATTGTGGTATATTTTTACGCGCATAAAACCGTAGATTTATTGACCAGAAATCCAATGACCAACCTTCGTAGAAAATATCTATCTCTCAACAGTAACGCTCTTCACTTTGAGTGTAACGCTTCGTAAAACAGTGCGCGTATGGGTATTTGGAAAACTCCCGTCGATATCGAAATCCTCAATCAGTTGGGGCACGGCACCCTCGTCGAAGCACTGGGCATTGTCTTTACCGAAGTGGGCGACGATTATCTGGAGGCACGCATGCCGGTTGATCATCGCACGCGTCAGCCGGCGGGCATCTTGCACGGCGGCGCTTCGGCAGCCCTCGCCGAAACCATCGGCAGCGTGGCCTCGGTACTGTGCGTCGACGACATGACTCGCCAGCAACCCGTAGGCATCGAGCTCAACATCAGCCACCTGCGCTCCGTCCGTGCCGGCTGGGTCGTGGGCCGCGCTACGCCCCTGCGCCTCGGCCGCCGCCTCCACCACTGGCACATCGAAATCCGCGACCACGACGACCGCTCCATCGCCATCGCCCGCCTCACCACCATGATCATCGAACGCCGACAGCAAGGCGTATAAATCCCAACGCCCAGCTACCTGCCTCCGCTTGCTACTGCTACCAATTTATGAATTAAATTTTTTCTTAATATGATCCATATACAATTCATTTTCATTTTATTACACATTTTAAAAATGAGCATATATGTGTAAAACCCTAAAAAAGTTGCGTTTTGTATCAAATTGTACTGCTCATTCGAGCAAACGCAGAAAAAACAATCAAAAACTCCCTATTTTTTTCTGAATCCTTCAGATATCAAGGGCGATTGTGAAATAATTTACAAAAAATTTGGGCCGAATTTCAAACAACCGCAACCGTATTGCGTTAATGGGGAGGACTTAAAAAAACTGGTGCCATGATCATCAACCAAAAAATCGCTAAGACCATGCTCAAGCGCAAGTTTCAACGCAGCTTTACGGTACATGCACCCAACGTGCCACTGACCAAGAAGTATTAATCCCACAGACCCCGTCGCCTCTGCGACGGGGTTTTTTGTATCTTTGCCCACCGCTTCGACAATCCCGAGTGTAATATGCTTGCACAACGCATCTTCCTCTTGTGGATGGCCGGCACCGCCATGATGTGGAGCTGTCGCGACAATCGCGGCTTTTACGTCATGGGCGAATCCGACTCCCAGGTCGTCAAGGTCGATCCCGACAACATCATCATCGAAGGGCTCATCTGGTACGCCAATGCCAGCAACAAGTCCGGCAAGCACATCGGCCACGACATGATCCTCTACGTCAACGACGACTCCATCACTAACGTCAACATGGGCTATAAATTTACCACCACCTTCGGCCCGTACAAAAAATTTGAAGTGCCCTACGTCGCCTTCCTCAATACGCGGCACTTTTTCAAAGACGTGCGCGTACGCAACCTCCTCCTCAACCGAAAGTACAACGACACCTTCCACCTGCGCGGCAAAGGCGTAGGGCTGGTCATCTGGGACGGCTCCGACCAGATTGACTCCTTCCCCTTTACCTTCGAAAAGACTATTGAGATTTATCCCGACCTGCCCCTTGGAGAATACGTGCCAGATTCGCTGGGCGGTAATTGACCGATTTCAACACCTTGTGGTCGCTCTTTCGATAGACGAGAAACTGCCCGTCCACCTCGCGGATGATGGCCTCTACTCCGCGCTCCTTGCGATAGTGCTCCACGGTAGCTTGTGCCTCTTCGAGGGTGCTACAGGCCTTGCTCATATTCGAATGCTGTACTTCGTCGAAGAGCTTCTTAAACAGCCCGCCTAAACCAAATTCCAGCACCGCTCCGCTCAACACGTATTGCAAATCGCATAGCGCATCGGCAATGCCCACCAGATCCCGCGCTTCGATGGCGCGTTTGAGTTCTTCAAGCTCCTCTTCCAACAGCGCCACCCGTAGCGCACAGCGCTCCGAAGAGGGTATCGTCGGCTGTTCCAACACCGGCATGCGAAAGAGCCGATGAAACGCGCGCACCGCGTTGAGATCCTGCGGTTCCTCTAATCGAGTTTCCACCATTTTATCCCTCATGGTCCTTGTTTCTTTTGCCGTCTTTCCCTGGGTACAAACCGCAGCGAGATGGAGTTGACGCAATAGCGCAAGCCCGTCGGCGGAGGCCCGTCTTCAAACACATGTCCTAAATGCCCTCCACAACGCGCACAGTGTATTTCCGTTCGCACCATCCCATAGGAAGTATCCCGCTCCGTACCCACGTAATCTTCCCGCACTGGACGCGTAAAACTCGGCCAGCCCGTACCCGAATCAAACTTGTCTACGGAGCTGAAGAGCGGCAATCCGCAAGCGGCACAGACGTACCAACCGTCTGCGTGATGATTCCAATACTGCCCCGTAAACGCGCGCTCCGTCCCCTTCCGACGCATCACATAGTACCGAAATTCCCCCAACAGCTCCTTCCATTCTTCTTCACTCTTCTGGATCGGCTCTACCGTATCGGGAAACTCCAGCACATCCTTTTTCGTGTGATCCCTATCCATAGTTTGCACCATTTCATACGTAGCATGCTCTACCCTCCGCTGCTGACACGAGGCAATCCCTAAGCTCAATAACACACACAGGGCAACCCACGACCAGGCATCTCTAAATGCATGCATCTCACTCACAGCGCTTCACTTTTTGGACGTGCCAACACAGCATCTAACGCGAAATAATCGGCACTTACTATTTCGACCTCGTAAAATTGGCCAACGTTGAGGGGCTCGTCTGCATGGACGTAGACTACGACATCGATTTCAGGAGACGCACCCTCGTGATGACCGTAATAGACATCCCCCTCCACGCCGTCGATGAGTACCCGCATGCGCTGCCCAATACGCTGTATGCAGTTTTCGTGCGAAATTTCCGCCTGTAGGGCATGCAGGGCGTTGTAACGCTCCACCTTGACCTCGGGGGGCACATCGTCCTCGTAGTCGTACGCCGCTGTCCCCTCCTCATGCGAATAGGTAAAAATGCCGAGCGCATCAAATCGCCACTGTCGGACGAATTCCAACAGGGTATGAAATTGTTGGTCGGTCTCGCCGGGAAATCCCACGATAAATCCACTGCGCAAGGCAATGTGAGGCATCAATTCCCGCGCCCGTTGCAAAATCCGCTCCATCTCCGCCCTCGTCGTACGACGCTGCATCCGACGCAACATCCCATCGTCGGCATGCTGAAACGGTATGTCTAAATAAGCACACAATTTCGGCTCCTGTGCCATTAAGTCTAATATCTCCATCGGAAAACGCGATGGATACAGATAGTGCATGCGTATCCACTCCAGCCCGTCGATCGCCACCAGCTGCTCCAGGAGTTCCTTCAACGCTCGGCGTCGGTACAAATCCACGCCGTAATAGGTCAACTCCTGTGAAATAAGGATGACCTCTCGCGTACCCGAAGCGACGAGCGCTTCGACTTCTGCACAAATCGCTTCCATCGGACGCGATACGTGCCTGCCGCGTATCTGGGGAATGGCACAAAAGGCACAGCTGCGACTGCAGCCCTCGGCAATCTTCACATAGGCATAATGCCGCGGATTGAGTAAATGGCGCTCGCCAATCAATTCGACCTTCGGATCAACGCCAAAGCGCTCCAACAACTCCCCCTTCGAATCATAGAATCCATCCACTTCGGGTATTTCCTCCCGCAATTGATCCCGATAGCGGTTGACCAAACACCCGGTGACATAAATCTCCTCGTACTTGCCCGCTCGCTTATCCTCCACCGCCTCCAGAATCACCTCGATCGACTCCTCCTTGGCCCGATCAATAAACCCACAGGTGTTGATGATAGCCGCATGCGCCTCTTCCGTACCGTCCCCCACTTCCAACTCATAGCCCGCCTTGCCCAGCTGCGTCACTAGCCACTCCGAATCCACCTGATTTTTGGCACACCCAAGAGTAATGAGGTGAACCTTGCGTGACCTCTTATCTGTACCACTCCCGCTATGTCTTTTTTCATTTCCCATCCTCTATGTATTGGTATCATCAACGGTGGAGCAGCTCATCCATTTATATTACAATTTGGCTTCATACGTTAGTTTGCTTTTATAAATCGCTTAAACATAGAAAAAATGTGAAATGCGTATTAAATTTGCCCCAAAATACGTATAATTATCATGACACGGCTGCTGAGCAATCCATCACTTAAGAAAAACGCCTCCGGCCAACAAGTGTTAGCGCTGGTGTGGCTTTTTTTCATCTTTCCTTTATTTTTTGCATCGCTACTTGCGCAATACAATCCCATACAAAAGAGCATCTTTGTCTCCCGCACCTTTGACGATTACTATGCGTTACAGGGACAGGGGCTCTTTCGGCACAAGGATTATCGCGCGGGCTGGGAGGCCGGCTATGTGCATCCGCTTCATGCGCGATTTGGCCTCCATGGGGCTTTTCGCTTAGGCGTGGCCCCTATCGACAGTGCGCTCTTAGTCAACACCTCTTTTGTAGGGCTCGATGTGATGGCCCAATACTTGTTTGTGCCCGCCACCCAGGTGATACTGCCTTACGCTACTGCCGGTCTTGGCTTTCAACTGGGCAGAAATCCGTACAACAACTTGAGCATACCCGTCGGTGTGGGTCTCTATATCCGACTCTATCCGGGAGCGTATTTCAATGGTCGCGCTACACTGCGCTACGGTACGTATCACAGCAGTCTTCAGTACTCCCTGGGATTGACCTTCTCCTTAGCCCGGCTGCAACAAATCCTCCAAAAGCCCGAAGACAGCTCAAAAGACAGCGACGGCGACGGCATCCCCGATGCCGTTGATCTCTGTCCCAACCAAAAAGGCGAAAAAGAACACGCCGGCTGTCCCGACACCGATATGGATGGCATACCCGACCACAAAGACGACTGCCCAGAACTGCCGGGCCCATCCATCCACAAGGGATGTCCCGATAGCGATGGCGATGGCGTGCGCGATATCGACGACAAGTGTCCCAACCTCAAAGGCGATCCCGAGCGTCAGGGATGCCCCGAGCTCGATACCGATGGCGACGGCATCGTCGACTCCAAGGACAAGTGTCCGCATCAAAAAGGCCCCCAGACTACGCAAGGGTGTCCCGACAGCGATGGCGACGGCATCGTCGATGCCGACGACGACTGTCCCGAGCAAAAAGGCCCAGCATCCAACAAGGGCTGCCCGCAGCCTCCTAAACCTGCAGCAAGCGATCGCGACGGCGACGGCATCGTCGATGCGCAGGATAAGTGCCCCGACCAAGCCGGCTTGGCCCGCTTCGGCGGATGCCCCGATACCGACGGCGACGGCGTACCCGACAACGAAGACTACTGCCCTAGACAGGCCGGCGTAGCCTCCAATCGCGGATGCCCCGAAATCAAACGCGAAGACCAGGCCTTGCTCGACCGCGCCATGCGCGCCGTCCAATTCAAGGTCGGAAAAGCTACCCTCTTGCCCTCCTCCTTCCCCATACTCGACCAGATCGCCGAAATCATGAAAAAATACCCCAACTATCGACTCATCATCCTCGGCCACACCGACGCCACCGGTAGCGCCGTGATGAACCAGCGGCTGTCCGAACGCCGCGCCAAAGCGTGCTACGAATACCTCATCAGCCGCGGCATCCCACCGTCCCGCATGCGCTACGCCGGCTATGGCGAAACACGGCCCATCGCCGACAACGATACCCCTGAAGGAAGAGCCCTCAATCGACGCGTCGAATTCAAACTCGTGCCCATAAAACAGTAAATGTCCCCAGCGCAAATTTTGCCCCACGGCCGCAACCAAATGCACCCCTCAAGTGTTGTACATTATGCGATCTTTGAAAAGATGGGGCTGACTGGCTTCGACAGGGAAGTCGGTGTGTTAGTAAGCATGCCGCAGTATGGTAGCACACTGCGTTATCAAACGCTACCGACGCGATAAGTGGCAACACGAACGTTGCTCTGGCTGCCTAATCCAGTAGACTAAGGCGCCAGTGCGCGATCAGGTTGACGCCCGATACATACCTGACGCGCATCGGTCTCGTTCGGGCTGGCCGGAAAGCTGCCTCGACTTTCCGGTGAGATACAAGAGGCTCGGCATTTCCCAACGCCGTTGCCGTGCCGCGGGAAATGCGACTCACACCGAACGGCAACTAAGCATGTAGAAAGCTAACGCACGCTTGCCCTGGACCGGGGTTCGACTCCCCGCAGCTCCACTACTCCTCTCTACCGCCTTTTTCGTATATTGCCCTCCAACCAGTACCTCTACCATGATTCCAACCTTCCTCTTCGATCTCCGCGAAGATTGGATGCGCTTTTTGCCCCTAAGCTATACTCGCTCCATCGCCGACATGCTCATGGGATGTATGCCCCTCCACCAAAGATGGGCACATGCCATGGGCCTTCCCAAAATTCACCGCCTGAGTATCCCTTATTTACGTGCATACTATCCCCTCCCACCTCCTCCCGGCGATGCCCTCTTCATTCGCTCCACCCTGTGGCCCAACCTCTCAACCGTCCAACTCCTCCAACAACTCCCTCCCAACACCGCCCTGCTCATCACCGACACACAACTCCTCGCCCTCCGCACCAAGGCCTCGCACTTTTTCGCCGCCTATCAGAAGCACCAAAACTCGACAGAACTCCTCGCAGCCCTCTCTCCAAGCGCAACACAACAATCCCACCAACTCCCCATCCTCCTCCGCAATCCTGTCGACCTCTTTCGCCTCAATGCACAGGCCTTTGAGTACGATTGCTCCTCGCTGGTCTCTTCGGAAATTCCATCCCATATCCACCGCGACAACCGCATTTTCGGCGACCAACTCTACCTGCTGGGACAGGCCGATATTAAGGGCGCCATCATCGACGCCACCCAACCCGTGGTTATCGACCATGGCGCAGTGATCATGCCCGGGGCCATGCTCAAAGGGCCGATCTACATTGGTCCACGCACCATCATCAAAATGGGTGCCCGCATCTACGGCCCTACTTCCTTCGGGCCCTACTGCAAAATAGGCGGCGAAGTCAACAACTCCGTCGTCATCGGATACTCCAATAAGGCCCACGACGGCTACCTCGGCAACTCCGTCCTCGGCAGCTGGTGCAATATCGGTGCCGACACCAATACGTCCAACCTCAAAAACAACTACAGCGAAGTGCGCATCTGGAGCTATGCAGAGCGCAGGTTCGTCCCCTCGGGTACCATCTTTTGCGGACTCATCATGGGCGATCATTCCAAAAGCGGTATCAACGTCATGTTCAACACCGGCACGACCGTGGGCGTCAGCTGCAACATCTACGGCACCGGCTACCCCCGCACTTTCATTCCCTCTTTCAGCTGGGGCGGCCCCCAGGGATTGCGCACCTACAAGCTCGACAAAGCCCTCCACACCGCATCCATCGTCATGCAACGCCGCAACCAATCCCTCTCTACCGCCGACGTTCAAATCTTGCAAAAGGTCTTCCAACTCAGCGCAGCTTATCGCAACGACGACTGAGGCCTCAAGTGCTTGGGTATGAAATGGTGGAAGTATATCCTCAGCTACCTTACCCCCCTCCGATTGGAAGCCCTGCGCGGCCAGTACGGCATGCCCCTCTTTCTGGACATACACCGGGGCCAATTGCAACTCTCCACACCCAACGCCATCTACTCCTACGGCCTGCGCTACCGAAACTTTGCCCAACTCTTCGAACTCTTTCAGTGGGAAAAACTCCACCTTCAACACGCCCTCATCCTCGGCATGGGACTCTGCAGCATCCCCATCCTGCTCGAAAAGCGCCACGGCCGACAACTCCGCTACACAGCTATCGAGTACGATCAAGCTGTTATCGATCTGGCTTCACGCTGGGTCTTGCCTCACCTACAGTCCCCCATCGACATCATCCACGCCGATGCCTACCACTGGATACGTGCCACCGAGCAGCGCTACGGCCTCATCTGTATGGACATCTTCGTAGACGACCGTATCCCCGATAAATTTCTGCGCAAGGAATACCTCCTCCAGCTCCGCCGCATCCTCCAACCCCACGGATTGCTCGTCTTCAATACGCTCTACCGAGATGAAGCATCACAACAGCACACAAAGCGCTTCTTCAATGAAATATTTAAAGACGTGTTCCCCCGCGGACAAATGCGCATCGTTCACCGCAATGCACTCTTACTCTCTCGCCCCCTTCCGCTGTAAATGTAAAAATGCCTGTCCCAAATGCTCTGCAATATCCCGTGCAATGAGCGCATGCGCCCCTCTCTCTCGAGCCGCTAAATCGCCTGCAAGGCCGTGCACGAACATCCCCAACACACTGGCCTCGTGCGGAGAATATCCCTGGGCAAGAAGGCCGACGATGATTCCCGTCAGCACATCGCCACTCCCCGCAGTCGCCATGCCCTCATTGCCCGTACTGTTGAAATACACCTCCCCTTGGGGCGTACTCACGCGCGAATAATGCCCCTTGTAGAGAATGTAACACCCCAAAGTTGCACTGAGGCGTCGCTGTAGCTCCAATCGCGCAAAGGGATCTTCTTCCCAGCCCGCCCACCGTCGAAATTCGCCCGGATGGGGGGTACACACCACTTCCCGAAGCCATTCGCGTTCAATGCGTTCCTCCTCAGCCACTATATTAATGGCATCGGCATCTAAGACGACCCCTCGCCCATTCCCTCGATGGATCTGCATATTGCGAAGGGTCGCCAACAATGCCCGCTTCGTCTCTTCATGCGTGCCTATACCTGGCCCAATGCCCACCGCACGGTATCGCCGCGTATCGACCGGTGCCGACCAGTGCGTCGCCTGACCATCGGCATCGACCATAGCCTCAGGCACCCACGCATGCAAGGGAGTCACTCCACAAGTAGGCACGCGTACGGTCAGCAAGCCCACTCCAGAACGCAAACAAGCTAGCGCCGCTAATGCCGCCGCCCCAACCTTGCCATAACTCCCCGCCACGAGCAGCGCATGACCAAAATGCCCCTTATGCCCCTCCACAGGCCGACCCTTCAACATCGCAGCGGCTTCCGCTTCCGTAAGATAAGAGTAAGGGCTTTCCAACCGATCGATAAACGCGCGGTCCAAGCCGATGTCAATACACTCCCACATGCCGACATACTGGACCATTTCATCCATCAACAAACTCAACTTCGGCACTTGGAAGGTCAACGTACGCTCACAGCGCAACACAGCCCCTTCGGGCATCCGATCGGCAGGCAATCCCGACGGCATATCCACTGCAACGCGTATCTCGGCATGCGTATTGACGTATTCCACCAGCTCAGCAAGCCAGCCCGTTATGCCGCGTTTCAACCCCGCTCCAAAGAGCGCATCGATGAAATAGTGCTCCCCTCGTAACGGCGGAAAGTCCTCCCCCTCAGAAAATCGCCGAATTACAATACCCTGACGCTGCGGCAATCGCTGCAAATTGTGTTCGAACTCCTCGGTAGTGCGCGCACCCCACTGCGGCAGCCATAGCTCCACCTCATACCCTCTATTGGCCAGGATGCGCGCAATCACCAACCCATCGCCCCCATTATTGCCTGGGCCGCATAGGATGTACGTCCGCTTTGGCTCGCTATACCGCTCCATAAACCGACGCGCCCAGCGCGTAGCCGCACGCTCCATCAGGTCTAAGGAAGAGATGGGCTCGTGCTCGATCGTGTAGCGATCGGCTGCCCGTATCTGCTCCGCATTGAGTACCTTCATGACCGAGAGCTTTTCAAAGCCTGAATTTAGAACAAATCTGCCGACTAAAATCTTCTATTATTTTTGCGCCGTTTTAAAATCGTACACCTCTTATGCCTTTAAAATGTGGAATCGTCGGCCTCCCCAATGTGGGTAAATCGACCCTCTTCAACGCACTGACCAACGCCGGGGCCCTGATGGCCAATTACCCCTTTGCCACTAAAGACCCCAACGTGGGCGTCATCGCTGTACCCGACCCACGCCTCGACGAGCTGGCTCGACTCGTCCAACCCCAAAAGGTCGTACCCACCTCTGTGCACATCGTCGACATCGCCGGACTCATCAAAGGTGCCTCAAAAGGCGAAGGCCTCGGCAATCAATTCCTCTCTCACATCCGCGAAGTCGACGCCATCCTCCACGTCGTCCGCTGCTTCGACGATCCCAACATCACCCACGTCGAAGGAAGCGTCGACCCCGTCCGCGATGTCGAAATCATCGACTTCGAACTCCTCATGAAAGACATCGAGACCGTCAGTCGACGCATCGAAAAACTCCGCAAATCCGCCAAAAGCGGCGACAAAACCGAAAAACAAAAGCTCCAAATCGCTCAGCAACTCCTCGAACACCTCAACCGCGGCAACAAAGCGTACAGCTTCCCGCGCACCACAGAGCTCGCCACTATTCTCCTAAAAGAAATGTCCCTCCTCACCGACAAAAAGGTGCTCTACGTCTGCAACGTCGACGAAAATTCCGTCACCACGGGCAACGCCTACACCCGCGCACTGCAAGCATACATCCAATCCCAAGATGCCGAAATGGTCATCTTAGCTGGCGAGATCGAAGCCGAACTCGCCGCCCTCGACAATGCCGACGACAAACGCGCCTTCCTCGAAGAAATGGGCCTCTCCGAACCCGGTGTCTACCAGCTCATCCGTAAAGCCTACCACCTGCTCGACCTGTTGACCTTCTTCACCGCAGGCGAAAAAGAAGTGCGCGCATGGACCGTCCCACGTGGCGCCACCGCCTACGATGCCGCCGGCGTCATCCACTCCGACTTCCAACGCGGTTTCATCCGGGCCGAAGTCATTTCCTACAGCGATTTTATATCTTACGGATCCGAACACGCCGTGCGTCAGGCCGGCAAACTGCGTTCCGAAGGCCGTGATTACGTCGTCCAAGACGGCGATATCATCCACTTTTTGTTTAATGTATAAAATCGTAAAACCATCCCATCATGATTTACGTCGATTCAGAAATCAACCCCCTGCGCAAAGTCATTATCCACCGACCTGAGCAGGGCATCGAACGCATCTCTCCACAGGATAGCGAAAAACTCCTCTTCGACGATATCGTCTACCTGCCGCAAATGCAACGCGAACACGAAGTTTTCGCCGACGTGATGCGGCAATTTACCACCGACGATGGCGTCATCGAAGTCGAACAACTCCTCGTCGAAACCTTCGACGCCACCGATGAAGGCAAAGAGGAAATCCTTCAGCTCATCCTGCAATTTGAAGAACTCCCCGCTTCGTGGATCGAAAAACTGCGGCCGCTCTCCCATCGCGAACTCGTCCGCACGCTCCTCAGCGGATACCTCGCCACCGAAGACCGCTATCTCTTCAGTCCCATACCCAATTTCGTCTTTACGCGCGACATAGCTGTCGTCGTCAAAGACCATGTCTTCATCACCAAGGCCAGCCGCGCTGTGCGCCAACGCGAAAATCTCCTGACGCGATTCTTCTTCCGCTATCACCCATCGTTTCAAGACATGATTCGCGAAGACCACATGGTCAACTTCAACAACATCGAAAAATACCCACCCTCCCGCACCGGCCAGCCCGTCGCCCTCGAAGGAGGCGATATCATGATCTTGTACGAAGATTACCTCATCGTCGGCATCAGCGAACGCACCAACCTCCACGGATTCGAAACCCTCAAGCGAGAAGTGTTCGACCGCCAGCTCGTCGAATACGTCGTCAAAGTAGCCATACCCCCGCAGCGCAGCTACATGCATTTCGACACTACCCTCACCCAGATTGACGAAAAGCGCTTTGTCGGCTACAAACCCATCGTCATCGAAGGCCTCGGCTCCAATATCGTCGTCTACGGCAAAAAAGGCACCCAGCGCAACTACGGTTCCTTCAAGGAGTTTCTCCACGGCGAAATCGACCCACAGATCGAAATCCTGCGCGTGGGACGCGGCATCTCGCCCTTCCAAGAACGCGAGCAGTGGACTGATGCCGCCAATGTCTTCGCCCTTGCCCCCGGCGTCATCCTCGCCTACGACCGCAATCCTCATACCCTCCAACTCTTCGAAGAAAACGGATTCCAGCTCTTGGGCGCCGAGCAATTTCTTCAGCGCACCGCCATGGGCGAGCTCAATCCAGCTTCTCTTCGCAATACCGTCATCAGCCTACCCTCCAGCGAACTGTCGCGCGCACGCGGTGGCCCACATTGCATGACGCTGCCCCTCTGGCGAACATCGAAATCCAATCATTGCACATGAAACATTTTACACTCCTCATAGCAATCCTCTCTATCGCCCCACACCTCGGCGCCCAAACGCCTACTTTCCCCACACCCTTTGCCCCACCCTGTCGGTGGACCAACGACCTGCCCACCATCGAACACGCCCTCGCCTTCGATACCCTTCTAAAATACCGTCCTGCGGAGCTCCAACCTTGGATGCGTGCCACACCACTACTCACCATCTCGGCACGTCTCTACCTACACCAAGCAAAGACCTATCTGCAGCTGCGATTCTCTTTTTCCGTGCCCCAGGCGCAGACCTACTACGGCCGCATTATGACGGATTACCTCGTGCGCATCATCCTCCTCAATGGCGATAAAATCTACCTGCCCGTAGTGCGCAACTACCCACCTTCGACCCTGGGGTCATCGGCACAATACCAAATCGACCTCCAAGTAAAAGACAACGCGCTCAATGCCCTGCGCCAACACGGTATCGACAAAATCGGGCTGTTCTGGGAAACGGGATACGAAGAATACGACATTCGCTACGTCGACGTATTGCGCAACCAGGCGCGATGTCTTCAGTTCGTATCCCAAAAATGATTTCAGCGATTGGGGCATCCCAGCCTGGGCACCAACCCTTTTATACCTCTAAGAGGGAAAATATCGATCGGGATCGTGATGCATTTCGCGTATTTTTTGATCGATGATGCGCTTGGCACTTGTACGCAACAGCTGCGCATCCTCGCTTTCAAGGGGCTCGCCGATCCACATAGCACAGGGGTTACGCCACTTGCCACACTGTAAGACAAACTGCTTCCACAGGGGACGTACGTCCCAGTAATTGGCATGGCGATCGCGGTATTCGATCACCATTGGACAGACCTTTCCCCCCGCTCGAGCTGCCTCTTCAAATGCACCTTTTTTAAATGTACGCGTCAACTCCCCGGTATACGTCGTCCCTTCAGGGAAGAGCAAGATGCTTCCACCTTTCCGCAGATACTCGTAAATCGAATGGCGCACCTCCTTGAGTGAGGCCACCACTCGCCGACGCAAGTAGAGAATGCCCGCAAACTCCATGCCCTTGCCGATGACCGGATAGTCCCGCACCTCCGCCTTGCTCACCGGGATGGCATTCAGGTAAATTAACGCAATCATCGGATCCGACCAGCTGCGGTGATTGCACACAAACAAGGCCCCCTCCAAGCTATTGGCCTGAGCCACCGACATGCCGCTCCGACGCACCCGAAAGCCCAAAATCCACATCCCATAGCGCAGACATAACCTCCGCATTCGTATGCGCTGACGTATCGACAGTGGGCGCAGCTGATGCCATAGATACGTCGGATAAAAGATCACGGCAATCCACCCATAAAATAGGAGCAACCGCACTACGGCCAAGGGAAAGCCGTACACCCAAAACCATTCCACTTTTTTCAAACCCATGGGCAAAAAATATGAGCACAAATTTGGCCAATAATCCAGAAAGTACGAACTTTGTATACAGCAATATGCCGACATATCGTTGAAATATTAAATCAATTGACCTATGAAAAAGCGAATGTGGATGCGTATAGCCATGCTTGCAGTGGTCATTGTTCTCCTCTCTGCATGCAACCGCGGCGTGGGATGCCCAAGTGATTTTTCAGTACACGTCGATGGCCTGCATGCCGTATTGCCATTTTAAGGACCACCGCATTTTTTATTTCCCCCCTACGTGTGGACACTCTTCTTCCTTTAATGCGTTATCCCTCGCCGGGAAATATGTATCCTCATAGACCATCAGAACATCCTCTATTGTAGGCGATATACCCGTTTACCCTGCCTACCATTTCACACACAATAGCCATCTACACTGCTCGGTAACCTTATTCACAGGGGCATCTATGAGCATGGGCTCCGCAGACATGAGAAATTTTTTATATAAAATATTTCTACATATATGAAAAACTACGTTATTTTGCCCCCGATAACTCAGGGTCTTAGACGAACCAACTAACCAAAATATCCAAATTATGAAGAGACTAACGACAGCGTTTATCGCACTGGTCTGCAGCACAGGGCTCCTCATGGGCCAAGCTACCCTCAAGGGTAAAGTAGTGAGTGCTACCTCCGACGAACCTCTGATCGGTGCTTCGGTCTTATTGGCCGGCACCAATAAGGGTACAGTGACCGACGTAGACGGCATGTTTAGCTTAAAAGACGTCCCGAGCGGAACGCAAACCCTTGAAATTTCCTACCTCGGATACCAGACGCGGACCATTCAAGTCGATGTGCCGTCGAGTGGAATGGTCGACCTCGGCACCATCGAGCTGGAAGAAGGCGGTGTAGGCCTCAAAGAAGTCGTCGTCACCGGCGTGATGGACATCGTACGAGATCGACGTACCCCTGTGGCCGTATCGACCATCACCGCTCAAGAAATCCAATTAAAGAGCGTGGGCAATGTCGAATTTCCCGAAGTGATGAAAAACACGCCTTCGGTATACGTATCCCACCAGACGGGCTTTGGCGATTCGCGCATGTACCTGCGCGGCTTTGACCAGGTCAATACGGCCTTCCTGCTCAACGGCCAACCCATCAACGGCATGGAAGACGGCAAGATGTACTGGTCGAACTGGGCAGGAATGTCCGATATCGCCACGCTCGTCCAAGTGCAACGCGGCCTCGGAAGCTCCAAACTCGCCATCTCCTCCGTAGGCGGTACCGTCAACATCGTCACCAAGACCATCGAAAACAAAAAAGGCGGCTTCGTCCGCTTCATGCTCGGCAACGACAACTACATCAAGGGAACCGTGGCCTACAACACAGGACTGATTAACAACAAATGGGCCGTGTCTTTCCTCTTAGACCACTGGCAAGGCGACCGCAAATGGCCCGATGGCACCTGGGGTAGCGGACAAAATTACTTCTTCAGCGTCGGCTATAAACCCGCCGCCAATCACTCCGTCAACTTCCTCATCACCGGCGCTCCACAGTACCACGGGCAGCGATGGTCCCAAAAGGAATCCACCATCCGCGAAAACCCGCGCTTTAACCAACACTGGGGCTACGACTATGTCGACGGCGACTCCATACTCATGACTGAGCGCCTCAACTTCTACCACAAACCCATCATCAACCTGAGCTGGGATTGGGACATCGACGAAATTTCCAAGCTCTCTTCCGTACTCTATGCATCCTTCGGCCGCGGTGGCGGTACAGGCCCCTACGGAAGAAAGCGCGTCCGCACCGCAGATGGACAGGTCGACTTTGCCGCAATCCGCAAAAACAACGAACAGGATAGCGACGGCATAGGCAAGTACCGCGAAAACTACGCCCTGCGCGCCTCTATGAACAACCACCAGTGGTACGGCAACGTCACCAACTACGAACGTCAACTTAACGACAACATCAGCTTGAGCCTCGGCTGGGATTTCCGCTGGTATACCGGCGACCACTTCCGTCAGCTCGTCAACCTCCTCGGATTACAAGGCTGGAACGACGCCTACCGCCATCACAGCCGTCCCTCCGACTACGTCGTCACAGCAACCTTCGATCCCAACCCCTGGACCACCGTCTTCAAATACGCCAAACCCGAAGAACGCATCGCCTACGACTACTCCGAGACCATCAATTACCAGGGCGTCTTCGGTCAAGTAGAATACGTCCAAGGCCCCTTTACCACCTTCGTCCAGGGCGCACTGTCCAATCAAACCTATCAACGCCAGGGCCGCTGGACCTCTAACGAAAAGTCCAAAAAGGTCAACCGCCCCGGCTTCAACATCAAAACCGGCGCCTCGTACACCGTGATGGACAACCACACTGTGTTCTTCAACACGGGATACTACTCACGCCAGCCGTTTTCGGACAATATCTACAAAGACGTGCGCTATTCCAACGAGCACCTGCCCACTGTGGCCAACGAAGAAATCCTTGGCTTCGAAGCAGGGTATAAGTTCCGCATGGGCTCGTTCCTCCGTGCCAACCTCAACTTCTACTCCACCCGATGGGGCAACCGCACCTACATCCGCATCTTCACCAACGACAACGGCACGCCCGACGACGAGTCCGACGACTTTACCCAACGCAACGTCGAAACGGGCATCGGCCAACACCACAAAGGCGTCGAATTCGACATCGCTCTCAAGACCGATATGCTGACGTGGAGAGCCTACACCTCTATCGGCGATTGGCGCTATCTCAAAATCCGCAAAGTGACCGCCTACAACGACGACACCGGTGAAGTCATCGCCGAAGACGAAGGCGCCGACCTGACCAACGTCCACGTGCCCAATGCACCACAACAACAATTCGGTAGCTCCATCCGCATCGAGCCCATCCAAAACCTCATGTTCGACCTCGACTTCAACTACTACGCCAAAATCTACCGCAGAGACGGCGCATCCAGCCGAGACATCATCATCCGCGAAGACCTCGGCGTACTCGATCCCTACTACATGATCGATGCCGGCCTGGGTTACAAAATGCAGTTCGGCCAATATCCCATCACCTTCCGACTCAACGTCTACAACGTCGAAAACAAGCAAACCGTCATCGTCCAAACCGATCCCTACGGCGTCATCAACCACAACGGATTGACCTGGAATGCCTTCGTACGAGTAGACTTCTAAGAGTTAACGGGAGCTATTTTCTATTTTTTTGTTTAGGACAACATAACTATTGTGCCCACACCTGCTTTGCAGGTGTGGGCATTTTTTTTGGGCTTACCGAAATTGGGTATTAAATCGTTGGCGGGCAGAAGATTTCCGCGATCATGCAGCGTGCACTGCCACCACCTAAAGCCTCAATCGTGCCAATGTCGACGGGTAAGAGCTGTCGTCCACCGCGCTCGAACACCTCCCGCTGGGCGGGTTTTAAATGTCGCAGTGCCGTCTGAGACAACACCAAATAGTGCGTTCCATCGCTCGATCGCAACTCAATGACATTACCCACAAAGTGCTCAAGCTGGTCAAAATCGATATCGACGATCTCTCTGCCCGTCTGTTCGATACGGGTCAGGATGCGCTTGCGCTCTTGACGATCAACAATGCACTGGCTACAAACCACGACGAAGTCCGACCCTACGGCCATCAAGACATTGGTGTGATAGATCGGTCGACCTTGCCGATCTTGTACTCGAAAGAGCTGCACTTCATAGCCCATGATTTCGGCAAAGTACCGCAACACATCGGGATGCGTGCGCCTGCTGAGGGAGGCAAAGGCGATTTTATTGGTCCGATCTAAGACCATGCTGCCCGTACCCTCGAGGTACTTTTCCGCCCGCTCAAAGTGCTCTAAGTGGATCGTACGCCGAATGTCGTAGCGCTCCTTTAACCGTTGAAGGATATCTGCACGGCGCTCCCGACGACGGATGGGCGACATCATCGGATACAGTACTACGGTACCATCGGCATGAAAGCTCACCCAATTGTTGGGGAACACCGCATCGGGCGAACCGGCACCATCGACATCTTCAAACACTTCGACATGTATACCGCGCTCCCTCAACGTCCGCACCATCCGATAAAATTCGTCTGCTGCGCGCTCGTGCACCGCCTCCGTCTGATCCATAGCGGAGTGAATGAAGGCATTGTCTTCAAGTGTATCGGCATTGATGCCAAAGCGCGCAGGCTTGACCATGAGGATGTGCGCCGTCGGTAGAACAATGTGCTTTGCCTCCATCAATGGTGGTTTTCCGCACGCGAAGATAGACCAATATGCACAGAGTGCGATAATCAGTCCGCTACAGTTGTCACAAAGGTAGCCTTCTGTCGCTCCAAGTACGGTGCAATGGACTAATTTTGCAGCAAATTGGATGGAACATGCAGGACCCTTCTCTCGTCGTACTCGCCGCCGGCATGGGCTCGCGCTATAAGGGACTCAAACAAATGGACGATATCGGCCCCAACGGCGAAACCCTCATCGATTACGCCCTCTACGATGCGCTACAGGCCGGATTTAAAAAAATCGTCTTCATCATCCGCGAGGATTTTCACGCGGCCTTTCAGGAGCACTTCGACGGCAAACTCTCCAGACACATCGTCACTCATTACGTCGACCAACGCCTCGACGACCTCCCCGATGGTTTTATCCCCCCACCCGACCGACAAAAGCCGTGGGGGACCGCCCATGCAGTGTGGAGCGTGCGCCACGTGGTACACGAACCCTTCGCCGTCATCAACGCCGACGATTACTACGGCAGGGAAGCCTTCGTGTTGATGTACGACTATCTGACACACCTGCCCATCGACCAATACCGCTACGGTACCGTGGTTTATCCCCTCCAACACACCCTCTCATCCCACGGTACCGTCAACAGGGGAATCTGCCAAATCAATGCCCAAGACCAGCTGCTCAGCGTGACCGAGTGCAAAAATATCGAGCGACAGCCCGACGGTACCATACGCGGCATCGTCGACGGCAAGCACACCATCGAAATTGACGAAGACACTTATACCTCCATGAACTTCTGGGGATTGAGCCCTTCGATCTTTCCGCCCTTGAGGGAGTATCTGGTGGATTTCCTGCGCCGACACGCCGACGACGCCAAAGCCGAAATCTACATCCCCGACGTGATCATGCGCCTCATCCGCGAAAGAGGGGCCGTAGTCGATGTATTGCGCTCCCCACAAGCCGAATGGTTTGGCGTGACCTACCGCGAAGACAAACCACATGTGCTCCAGCGCATACGCGCCCTCATCGACGCTGGCGTCTATCCAGAAAAGCTGTGGTCCTGATATACGGAGCACCAGCTATGGGTATCCCTTTCCCTATGGGATGACGGAGGGCATGAGCTGTGCTGAATGAGTCACACCACTAAAGATCCTGTCGCTGCAGGCAAGCATCGACCATTTCATACAAAGGATAATAGCACTTAGATGTATAAAATCGTTGAAAAGGTGCTATTCGCACACCGCGTTACCAGGTCATATCCTCTTCTTCCTCCTCGCTGTGTTCGGTGGTTTGTTCATCCGACTCGTTCCCCTGTTCGGAAGATGCCTCCTCCTCGGCGGACGCTTCGTCGGCAGGGGAGTCTTCCAGGTCAAGGTCTAAGGGCTTGGTGTAATCGGTCACATCGAACGGTCCTTCTTCAATCGCTTTGAGGCGTCGGAGCCGACGCTCCTCTTCGATTCGGTCGAAGCGCTCAAAGTCGTAGTCGGGCATGAGATCGTCTTTGAGCTTGTCATAAGCCCTTTGAAGCCCTTTGATAAAGCGGGAGATATCCTCCTTATAGATATTGATGCGATGTCGCCGCCCACTGCGCGCCAAGCGCTGTGAGGACTCATTGATGCTCACGTAGTACTCTCCCGTTTGGGATTCTACGATATCGATAAAATAGGTCCGCTTCGGTCCCGCATGCACGCGCACAGTAAACACCACTTTCCTCTGTCTTCGCTCAGTCATATCTTCCTCATTCAATTTGTCTTCGCTCACCATATTACAGCAAAGATACAGTTTTTGATGAAATCTTTGAAGTTGATGGTCAAAATTGAGAAAAAATCGCTATCAAGTTTGCAGAACCCCCGTTGAAAATCGTTCGATGGGGCGGTGGTTGGCCATTTCAATAGCCATGGAGATGCACTGGCGTGTCAGGCGCGGATCGATGATTTCGTCGACCCACAGTCGGGCGGCGGCGTAATAGGGTGAGGTTTGTTTTTCGTAACGCTGGGCAATATCTTCGAAGATTTGCTGTTGTTGGCGTTCGTCGGGCTGGATGCCCTGTTTTTGGAGGTTTTGAATTTGAATTTGGGTGAGCACTTTAGCGGCTTGTTCTCCGCCCATGACTGCAATGCGAGCGGTAGGCCAGGCCAGCATGAGCCGTGGGTCGTAGGCGCGTCCACACATGGCGTAGTTGCCCGCACCGTACGAGCTGCCTACCACGATGCTGATCTTTGGCACGGTGGAATTGGCCACGGCATTGACGAGCTTGGCGCCGTCCTTGATGATGCCGCCGTGTTCGGAATCCTTGCCCACCATAAAACCCGTCACGTCGTGGAAAAAGACCAAGGGGATGCGCTTTTGGTTGCACAACAGGACGAAGCGCGCCGCCTTATCGGCCGAATCGGAATAGATCACGCCGCCCACTTGGAGCTTGCCCTTGGCCGTTTTGACCACGCGGCGATCGTTGGCCACAATGCCCACTGCCCAGCCATCGATTCGCGCAAAAGCACATAGTATCGTCTTGCCGTAATCCGCCTTGTAGGGTATCCATTCCGAGTCGTCGACGATGCACTCCAGCACCTCTGCCATCGAATAGGGTATGATGCGACTGACCGGGAAGCGGCGCAAGATTTCATCTGCCCCCACACGCGGTGGCCTGGGCTCGATACGATCGATGCCCGCCAGCGTGGGATGTCCCAACTGCGACACGAGTTTTTTGATCAGGTCGAGTGCCTCCCTATCGCTCTTCACGCGGTAGTCTACAATGCCTGAAATGGCCGTTTGGGTATACGCTCCGCCGAGCGTCTCTTTGTCGACCACTTCGCCTATGGCGGCGCGCACCAGATGGGGACCGGCGAGAAAGATTGACCCCGTACCTTCGACGATGAGGGATTCGTCGGACATGATGGGAAGGTAGGCTCCCCCGGCCACACAACTGCCCATGATGGCTGCAATCTGGGGTATGCCCCGGGCCGACATCACGGCATTGTTGCGAAAGATGCGTCCGAAATGCTCCTTGTCGGGAAACACTTCATCTTGCAGGGGGAGAAAGACCCCGGCACTGTCGACGAGGTAGATGATGGGAATGTGGTTTTCCATGGCGATCTCCTGAGCGCGCAGGTTTTTTTTGGCCGTGATGGGAAACCACGCTCCCGCCTTGACCGTCGCATCATTGGCTACGACGATCACCAGCCTGCCGGCGATATAGCCGAGTTTGACGACAACTCCTCCCGCAGGGCAGCCCCCATACTCCTCATACATTTCATACCCAGCAAAGGTCCCCAACTCCAATTGCGGCGCATCGGCATCAAGGAGATAATCGATGCGCTCCCGAGCCGTCATCTTGCCCGCCTCGTGGAGCTTAGCAATGCGCTTAGAGCCTCCGCCCTGTTCGATCTGCTCAGCAAGGCGATTGCGCTGGGAGATGAGCAAGCGCATTTCATCTTCGTTTCGATCGGGATTCCATCCCCCTTGCTTTCTGTTGCTCATGCCCTTGTGATTTTCCCGCTGCTTTGGCCAAAGATATCCCATTTCGCTCGATTGCATCGACGAGCTCTATGCGAATACGCCACCTCAGGGTGTTCGCCTGAGAGGAAGGGAGATACCTGGATTCGGCGGTTATAAATCTTCCTGTGAGAATTGCTGGCTTTTCATCCACTTTTCCTCGCGTTCGACAAACTCGTCGACGGCGAGGACAGCGCGCTCGATCAAATCGTAATTGACCGAATAGTATTTAAACTTGCCCTCCTTTCTGCAATGTAAAAGGCCGACTTTTCGCATGATGGCGAGATGCTGTGAGGTAATGGATTGTTCGAGATCGAGTGTTCGGTATATCTTTTGAACGTGTGTTTGACCCTCTTTATGAATGAATTCGAGAATTTGGATCCGCAACCGATGTGCCAATGCCCGCATCAATGCCTCCGCATATTCGAGCTTTGCCAGCCTCTGTGCAACCGTAGTCTTCGTGCTCATACAGTTTTCTTATTTTGAGAACCCGTTCTAAAACCGCGACCTCGGTTGCAAAGATACGCGGACTTCCAGAGTGCGACCAAATGATGTATTCGATATTTTTATAATGTGAGGAGGAAAAACGGGTAAAATTGCACAGTCGTCCTATGGTTTATCAGCGAATAGTTTAAATTCGTTAACAAATAATTGCACTTTCCCGAGCTCATTCTTCCTCGTCTTCCCCGGCCAATCGAGCTACCAGATCGGCGATTTGCTCGATGCGCTCGCGATTGAGGGAATAGTAGATGTACTTGCCCTGGCGTTTGGTATTGACGACTTTGACCCGTCGAATAATGGCGAGATGTTGGGAGGCGACGGACTGTTCCAATCGCAGCTTGATGTAAATATCGGTCACCGTTAAAGGTCCTTCGCTTTCGAGGAGCTCGATGATACGACGACGAAGCTTATGATTGAGTGCGCGCAATACCAGAGCTGCTTTGCGTAGCTTTTGATAGTCTAATGGCAATGTCTGTCCCCCCCTTTTCAAGAATACGGTCTCGTTCTTTTTTCTTTTCATATGCCAGTCATTTGAATTCCCGAAGTACATCCCTTTTTAATCCAAAAGCATACCAGATTGGGGTTTCGGGGAGGACTGAGGCGAAATTTTTTTCACTTATGCCTTTTCCTAATGTATAAGGCTTTGATTTGCATTCTATTAAAGGATAAACTTTTTTGGACGGGTAATGTTCGGCGGCTTCAAATAGCGCGGCTCAAATCGGGGTAAGTCCTCAAAATGCGCGGCCTGAAATCGGTCATGCGCCCTCGCCAACATATGGCGCGCCGACACTTCGATATCCGGAAAGACAAAAGCGGTGTGGTCCCCCAGATGCTTCCGAAATTTTTCCGCACCCGTACCGACGACGGCAATGGTCGCTCCCCCCTCTGTCAGCGCTCGATAGCTATCCGCATGAAGCTCCTCCGCCCGAAAAGAGCGCACCATCCTGCCTTCGCGATCGACTAGGCAGCTGTAGACTTCCATGCGACGCGCATCCAGCATGGGCAGGTAATAATCGGACTCAACAGCGGAACGAGCAGCATCGGCCAGAGCAAGGAGTGTGCTGACCTCAAGCAAGGGAATCCCAGCCACGTGACAGAGCCCCTTAGCCATGGCCACACCTACGCGCAAGCCGGTATAACTGCCCGGCCCCCCTGCCACACACACTGCCCCGAGTTGATTTATGGAGAGGTGCTGACTATTGAGTACCTCTTGAATCAGCCGGGGCAGATACCGTGCATGTACCCTCGCTTCATGCAAGTCCCTGTATTCCAGCAGCTGAGCTCCGCGTCCCAGTGCTACACTGCACACATCCGTCGCCGTATCAATACAGAGGAGGAAGGGAGGGTTCATCGATGTGCCCTTGGCAAAATATCCGAGGTCAATTGGTGTCGCAGCAGGGCCTTGTTTCGCACAATGTGAACTGCGGTGTCGATCCAAGGGTCGAAGTGGAGGTTGTAGCGCTTCTCGCCCGACTGATGCCACTTTCGCCGTACGATTTCACGCCCGATCAAAAAAACCAGGGTATCGCGCGCGCGCTCCAGTTGCCCCCATTGCGCATCTACCACCGTCGAACGCCAGCGCTGTAGTGGGTCTTCCTTTCCATTGATCCAACCTTCGCGCTTGAGGTAGTATTGCGCCGAGTCCAAAAAGGCCATACTCCTGCCTGCAAATTGATAGTAATGCTCGCGTAGGTACTTTATAAAATGCCTATACAATGCCGTATCGCAAGAGAGTGAGTCGCAAAGCGGATGTACCGCCTCCCACTCTTCGGTGACAAATCGGAAGATCCAATGGCGGTCCAAGAGATCGCGAAGCACAGCGGAGTACTTCGGTTTGTGCAACACGATATCGGGGTAGATGCCCCCACCCCCTAGGACTTTCCTACCGCCACGGGTCGTGTACACCTGCTTGAGCGAATCGGGGTTTTCATGTCGAGTGCCGTGTTCGTACCATGCACTCTGAATACATCGCCCACTGGGAATGTAATACTTGGCCGTCGTAATTTTGATCTTTGAGTTGTAGCCTACGTCGAAGGTGTTTTGGACGAGCCCCTTGCCGTAGGTCCGCGTACCGATGACGATGCCGCGATCTAAGTCTTGCACTACGCCGCTGACGATTTCGGAAGCCGAAGCAGTCGCCTGATCGACGAGGATGGCCAAGGGAATAGCTGTGTCGATGGGTGCTTTACGCGTCTTGTACTCGCGATAGGAGTTGGGCAGCTTTCCTTTTGTGTAGACGACGAGCTCGCCCTTGTCGATAAAGGTGTTGACGACATTGACGGCTTCGAGTAGTAGGCCGCCGCCGTTGTGTCGTAGATCGAGGATGAGCCCTTTAGCCCCTTCACGAAGGAGCTGCCTTGCAGC
>WFXH01000028.1 GCA_015490715.1 Saprospiraceae bacterium
CCAATCGACGAGCGGTTTGCGGGTCGATGTGGCTTTCGTTGGCGATGATTTCGGCTTCTTTATTGGGATCGGGGTAGTTGAAGCTCAGGGAGACGAAACGCTGTCGGGTGGAGGGTTTGAGTTCTTTGAATCCCTTTTGGTAGCCGGGATTATATGAGGCTACGAGCATGAAGTTGGGATGTGCTTTGACTTCGATGCCGAGTTTGTCGATATAGAGCACGCGGCGGAAATCGGTCAGTGGGTGGATGGCGACGATGACATCGGGCCGGGCTTCGGCTATTTCATCCAGGTAGATGATGGCACCTTCTTTGACGGCGCGTGTGAGGGGGCCGTCTTGCCAGACGGTTTCGGAGCCTTTGATGATAAATCGGCCGACGAGGTCGGTGGAGGAGGTTTCCTCGTGGCAAGCCACAGTGATGAGGTCTTTTTGGAGTCGGTAGGCCATATATTCGACGAATCGCGACTTGCCCGACCCCGTCGGCCCTTTGAGCAGCATGGGCAGCTGGTTGTGGTAGGCGTGTTCGAAGACTTCGACTTCACGACCGATGGCCCGATAGTAGGGTTGGTTGACGATCAACATGGTTGGACGATTAGGTAGTTACTTGGAAGACGGGTTCGCCTTCGGGTTGGATAGCTTCGTCGCTCGGTGCACCGTAGAGGAGGAAGTTCCACATGAAGAGCAGGATGCCTGTCGTAAAGACTGTAGCGGCGATGATGAGCACGAAGAAGTGGGGTTCGATGACTTTGGCCACTTCCATGAATTCATAACCGGCAAGTCGCTCGAGGGATACTTGCGCTACTCCTGCGGCTGCAAAGGCGGCTGTCATGCCGAGCATGCCTATGTTGGCTGTCCAGAAGGCGAGGTTGCCGATGAAGTTGTCGTAAATTTTGCGTCCCGTCATGAGGGGCATGGCGTAGGCGATCACTGCAAAGACCAGGGAGCCGTAGGCACCCCAGAAAGCCAGATGGCCATGCATGGCGGTGACCAGAGTGCCGTGGGTGTAGAGGTTGACTTGTGGCAGTGTATGAGCAAGGCCCAATAGGCCGGCACCCAAAAACGACAGTATAGCGGTGTTGAGGGTCCAGTAGAGCGCCAGTTTGTTGGGATGTCGCTTATTGCCCTTGCGGTACATCTGCACGGCAAAGGCCGTCATGCCGAGAAAGGCCAGGGGCTCCATGGCGGAAAAGATGCCGCCGATGAGCAACCAGTACTTGGGACCACCCGTGTAGTAGTAGTGGTGGCCGGTGCCTAAGATGCCCGAGAGGAAGGTAAGACCTACGATGACGTAGAGCCACTTTTCGATGACCTCTCTATCGACGCCGGTAAGGCGTATGAGCAAATAGGCGAGGATGCCGCCCATGATGAGCTCCCACACGCCTTCTACCCAGAGATGTACGACCCACCAGCGGAAAAAGGAATCCACCGCTAAGTTTTCGAAGTACACCATACCTGGCAAGTAGAGCAAGGCTGCGAAGACCAGTCCCATGGTGAGCACCCAGGCGGTGGTGGTCTGACGCTTGCCCTTGAGCAAAGTCATCAGGATGATGACCAGGAAGAGTACGACGTTGAGGGCGACCAGATAGTCGAGTGGGCGTGGGATCTCGAGGAATTTACGGCCTTCAAACCAGCCAAAGTGAAATCCCGCTACAGCAATCACTCCTACAATGGCCCAGCTCCAAAATTGGAGTTTGGCCAGAGCTTCCGACCACAGCTCGGTCTCCGCCTCATCGGGGATGATGAAATACGCTGCACCCATAAATCCCGAAATGATCCACACCACTAATAGGTTTTTATGGGTGGCTGTGGCAGCATTGAAGGGAATCCATTCGTGTAGCCCATCGTAGCCCATGTGGGCAAAAGCCATGATAAAACCGTAGGTCACTTGGAGAAGCAGCAAGATCATGCTGAAAGCAAAGAAGTAATACGCAACCTTTTGAGATTTGTATTTCATAGTTCAGCGATTTTAAAGTGGTTTGTCCATCCAGAGATTTACCCGCACGGTTGTGTGGGTTTGCTTCCGTCGATTGTGGCTTTGGGATGGCCTATTCGGAGGGTTGTAGCCATGGTTTGGGAGGGAAGCCGTTGAGGTAGGCTTCGTCCATCCATTTGAAGAAGGCGATCAGGGCTTCGACTTCTTCGTCGGTGAAGTCGTACTTGACCATATTTCTCCCTCGTGGCTGCCAGCCTTCGGGAGCGGTCAACACGGTGCGGATGTAAGCAGGACCTTTGCGGGAATACACGCGCGTGAGCTCTGGAGCGTAATATGCCCCCTCACCCATAATGGTGTGGCACCCCATGCAGTTGTTCTTGTCCCAGAGGTAGCGTCCAAGCTTGACTTGATCGTCCATCTTTTCGGGATGCGTGTTGCGCGGCAAGCCATTGCTGAGCGTGTCGATGGTGAGCCCTAAAAAAATGGCGGCAAAAAGCACTGTTCCTCCAATGAAAAACGTCTTGGCTTGTCTCTTTGTCAACATAGCGCTTGGTTTTGTTTGCATCATCAAAGGTATTGGACGACTATTGCCTTATCCAATGATATTTGTCAGATGTAGGGCTGATTTTTCTAATCGAAAACATTGAAAGTCACTATTTTTGATACTGCCTCTTGTCTTCCTTTGAGATTTTTGCAATGGTATAGGAGTGGAAATAGGGCTCTACGTTGTGCTGTTGGTGGTATTCGGATGGGCCATGGTGTATGTATTTCAGCCGCGGCCAGTGGATTTTTTTCGCTGTTTTAAAGGCGACTCACGCGTTGCGGAATCGCTTCGGGCATTTTACTCCATGCCCATACGTACTATACGTGTTGACGGCAACACATGGACGTACTACGTAGGAGGATCGGGGGGAAAACAACGGTACTTTTTATTCACGGCATGGGTGGCACGTACGACATTTGGTGGCAGCAGCTGCAGCATTTTGAGAAGACCCATCGGGTCATCGCCTTTACGCTACCTGCGGAGGTTTCGACCTTGGCCGAGGTGGAGCGCGGCGTGCAGGCCTTGCTCGATAGGGAACGGGTCGACCAACTGGTGGTGGTAGGTACGTCGATGGGCGGGTACATCGCGCAATACCTCATGATGCGGATGCCGCATCGTCTTCGCGGTGTGGTGATGGGCCACACCTTTCCACCCAATGCGTTCATTCGCAAGCGCCATCGGCTGTTGGCGGGGATGCTCCGCTTGTTGCCTGCGGTGGCCATCAAATACTACGGATGGCATGTGTACCGCACGAGGGTATTTCCGGCGGCGGGAGATGATCCCTTAGTGCGGTGTTTTCTCTTGTCGAAGCCCTTTTCGAAGAGGGGCTTCCTCAATCGGTATCGCATCATTGTCGAGCCCTTTGCTCTCGACCCCGAGCGATATCGCTCCATCCCCAAGTGCATTTTCGAATCCGACAACGATCCCTTAGTGCCAGCGGCGTTGCGCGATGCGCTCAAGGCGAATTATCCCGAAGCTCACGTCACTACCTTTCATGGCGCTGGGCATTTTCCCTACCTCAACGCCGCAGATGTGTACAACACGGCGTTGCGCAAGTGCCTCGAAGTTTTTTTTGATTGGGTATAAAATCGTTGGCCGTCTGGAGGATGGAAGAGCATGCCCATGAGGTCGTTGCCCTTCGATTTCATACGCCATCGAATTAAACCTTTCACCCGGCGATAGATCAAAATAAAGGGATCTCCTGTCGGTGGACTTCCCCTGTGTGAAAAATTTTGGGGTATGAAATGGTTGGTATTTCCCATAGCGTGCGTACTGGGCAGTGTGGGGTGGGTGCATGCACAACCGTCGCAGTCGTTTTTTGTCGTACACTGCGATCCTGGGTATGCGCATTTGTTTCCGAAGTTGCGTCAGATGGTGGACTATGCCACGGACAAGGGCGTTCCCTTGACCTTAGAGCTCTCACCGCAATGGGTCGACGCCATTCTCGACGATCCGAGAAAGCTCAATGCTGTGCGGCAGTGGCAGGCTCTCGGTCATGAAATTGGGGCGCATCACCACGGCATCTATCACTGCTTTTGGGACAGTTTGACCAACTACCCCATCGACACTATTTGGAAGGTGCGCGGAGATACGTCGCTGGTGCCTGCGCGCTGTGCGCGAGGGGTGTATAGGGGGACGTTGGACAGCTTTTATGCGCGCTTAGATCGGGTGGCGGGCGATTCGCTGTTGCTCACCTGGGGATCGAGCGATCAGCATCCCGAAGTTGACTTATATCCATTTGTGCCGTACCGCACCGATGGATCGCGCTACGATGTGCGACGCGCTTTTTCCAATCCCTATGTGGTCACTCATGGGCCGTACCGCGCGGAGGGAAAAACTTGGGGGCCGTATACCACCTGCCAGATCGACTACTATTTCATCGACGATAGGAATAAGGTGGATGCAGTCATAGCGATGTATGAAGACACGGCTTTTTCCAATGGTTATGAAGTGGTGGGGGTGGTGACACATGTGTTCAACTTTGCGAGGGATCCAATGTACTTTCGCACATGGGTAGATTTTATCTCGGGGAAGGGCTGTCGAACGGTTCGGCAGATCTTGCGGCGAGCCCCGTGTGGTGTCACGCGCAATGTGGTGGTTGAAGGTAAGGAGAAGGTGCTGAAGATGACGACCGAAGGTGAAGGCGAAGGAGTACAGCTATCGTGGTTGGGCAAAGCGGATATTTACCTTTATGATTCGATGGGTAGGATGCTGTGGGCGCGTCGTGGAGTGCGTGCTCCTGTGTCCTTGCCCTTGCACGGTATGCCTTCGGGAGTGTACGTGTTACTGTGCCGTCTCGAGAGTCGCACGGAGGTGCGGCGCATTTTATGGCCGTAGGAGATAAGAGCAATTCACTTATCGACGAGTGCGTCGATCTTTGCGGCGAGTATAAAATCGCTCTCCGTGAGGCCGTCGACGGCGTGCGTCCAGATGCGGACATCTACGCGGCCGTAGGACACACAGAAGTCGGGATGGTGGTCTTCCGCCTCAGCGAGGGCGGCCATCATGTTGACGAATCCCATCGTCTCCACAAAATTTTTAAAGCGGAAGCTGCGCTGAAGATGGTGGTGTTCGACTACCGTCCAATCGGGAGCGATGTGCGGGGTGTATTCTGCGATTTGCTCAGGTGTAAGGGGTGGTACGCCTCCCTTGCAGGGTATGCACTTTTTGTTTTTCAAGTCCATGACGCGTCAACCATTTTATACAATCAAAAATAAGCAAAATGGCCCAATGAAGCGGTGATGTGCGGGCAGGGGTGAAGGGTTATTTCAGCTCAACGATCATTTCGATTTCGACGGGGATGCCCAGAGGGAGGGCATTGGTGCCGATGGCGCTGCGCGCGTGGCGCCCTCTGTCGCCGAAGACTTCGACCAGGAGATCCGAAAAGCCGTTGATCACCTGGGGTTGCTGGGTGAAATCGTCGGTGCAGTGGACGTATCCCGTCACGCGGACGATGCGCTTGACGCGGTTGAGGTCGCCGATTTGGGCTTTGAGGGCGGCCAGCTGGTTGATGGCGGTGAGGCGGGCGGCCTGGTAGGCCTCGTCGACGGTGAGATCTTTGCCGACCTTGCCGACGATATAGCTGCCGTCGGGCTTGCGAGGGCCTTTGCCCGCAAGGTAAATCATCTTACCGACCTGGACGGTGGGTACATAGTTGGCTAAGGGCGGGGCGAGTTCGGGCAAGGTGATGCCGAGCTCGGCGAGGCGCTTTTCGACGTCGGGCGTTCCAGAGTCTCCCGTTGTCGAGGGATTGGCGCATGAGAGCAACAGAGCTGCGAGGCTTAAGGTGTAGGACAACCGTAGGCGCTTCATCGGCCGACTGTTTTAGGACAAAAAATACGCAATCCTTCACAAACGGGGCTTTGGGGTGGGACAATAGGGCAGGAGGGCGAGGTTTCGAGCTATTGGAAAAGTGTAATTTTGCTGTGCTTGGATGGAATTGCAGCAATTGCGTTGTTATTGTATAAAATGGTGCGATGGATGTAAAAACACTGGAAAATTGGCTTTGGGAAGCAGCCTGTGCGCTGCGTGGTCCGGTAGATGCTCCCAAGTACAGGGATTACATTTTGCCGTTGATTTTCCTCAAGCGGCTTTCGGATGTCTTTGAAGATGAAATCGATCGCCTGGCACAGGAGTATGGAGGACGAGAGTATGCCTTACAAATCATCGAAGGAGAGCGTCAAAGCGGTGTCATTGCTCTGGGGAGGGGTGTGGTACGGTTTTATGTGCCCGATGAAGCGAGGTGGGATGTAATACGGAAGCAGAGCGTAAGATTGGGGCAGTATTTGACGGATGTGGTTCGGGCGGTGGCGCGTGAAAATCCTCGTCTATCGGGAGTGATCGATATTGTAGATTTCAATGCCACTGCGGCGGGGCAGCGCATCGTGCCGGACGATTATCTGGCGCGGCTCATCGATGTGTTGTCAAAGTACAGACTCGGTTTTCGCGATGTGGAGCCCGATATCCTCGGTCGGGCCTATGAGTATTTACTTAAGAAATTTGCGGAAGATCAAGGTCAGAGTGCCGGAGAATTTTACACACCCAGGGAGGTGGCCTTACTAATGTCGCGCTTGCTCGATCCTCAGCCCGATATGGAGGTCTACGATCCGGCCTGTGGTTCGGGAGGATTGCTCATCAAGTGCCATTTGCGCCTTCTTCAAAGCCATGGTGTGTTGAACAATGGTCGAAGGGTGCTACCCGATGGATGTGCACCTCTACGCTTGTACGGCCAAGAAATCAACCATTCCACCTATGCGATGGCTTCTATGAATGCCGCCATTCACGATATGGAAGCCAAAATCCATTTGGGCGACACCATGCGCCATCCTGCCTATAAAGATGAAGAGGGAAGGTTGAGACGCTTTGATATCGTCGTGGCCAATCCTATGTGGAATCAAAGTTTTCCCAAAGAGGTGTATGAAAACGATCCCTACGACCGTTTCACCTTCGGAATCCCATATTCTTCCACGGCCGATTGGGGTTGGTTACAGCACATGTTGGCTTCGCTCAAGGATGAAGGGCGTATGGCGGTGGTGCTCGATACCGGCGCCGTCTCACGAGGTAGTGGAACCCAGGGCTCGAACCGAGAGCGCGATATCCGAAAGGCCTTTGTGGAGCACGACCTCATCGAGAGCGTGATCCTGTTGCCCGAGAACCTCTTTTACAATACCACAGCACCTGGTATCATCATGGTTATTAACCGTCGGAAGCGACACCCTAAAGAGATCTCGCTCATCAACGCCTCCAAGCTTTTCGCCAAGGGTAGGCCCAAAAACTATCTGACCGACGAACACATCGAAAAAATTGCTGAGCTCTACCATGAGTGGAAAGCCGAAGAGGGGCTTTCCACCATCATCATCGCGGAGGATGCTGCTGCCAACGACTACAATCTTTCCCCCAGCCGTTACGTGACCCAAAACGACGGTGAAGAAGCACTGCCCGTTGAAGAGGCGCTCGTGTTGTGGCGAGAAGCGGAGGAGGAAAGGGCGGAAGCGGATCGAGTGTTCCGGGATATTTTGGAGCAATTGCATTTCAAGGATGCAAAGGATTGACGTCAGAGAAGGCCAAACCCTGGAATTCAAAAGGCAGTGGACCGACCGGGCCCTCGAGGATCTGGCAGCCTTCGCCAACACGGACGGCGGTACCCTCCTTTTGGGCATTCGGGACGATGGTGAAATCGTAGGCGCCAAAATCGACGACCGGGAGATCCAGCGGATTACCAACCACATCGCTTCCCATCTGGGCATCACCCCGACGATTCAGGTCATCGATCTACACGGGCTTCCGGTGGTGGAAATTCGAGTTGACCCGGCTCCGGGACTGGTTCCCTACCGGGGGCGGTATCTCCGCCGCGTCGGTTCGACGAACCGCGATTTTTCGCCCGATGAACTGGCCCGGCACATCCTCACCCGCTCCGGAAGGAGTTGGGACAGCCTGCCCAGCGAGTGGACCTTAGAGGAGGTTGACCTGGAGGCTCTGAGGCGGTTTGCCCACCTGGCCCGGGCTAGACTTCCTTATTTCGACCCCTCCAATCCCGAGCAAGGCCTGCGGAACCTCAATCTCCTGGAGGGCGAGCGGCTGAAAAACGCGGGTGTCTTGCTTTTCGGAAAGCGGCCCCAGCGCCTCTTCCCCCAGGCCCAGGTCCGCATTGGCATCTTTCGGGGCACGGAGATTCTGGACAGCCACGATTTCACGGGCACCTTGTGGGACCAGCTGGACGGCGCCATGGCGCACTTTCGCCGGGTCCTCAAGGTACGCTTCGACATTCAGGTGGAAGAACCCTCCTTAGAGGGGCTTCAGCGGAAGGAGATATGGGAGTATCCGCTGGAGGCCCTGCGGGAGGCGGTGGTGAACGCCCTTATCCACCGGGACTACACCTATCCGGCGGACATCCAGATTCGCCTGGAAGAAGACCGCCTGGAGGTCTGGAGTCCGGGCGAACTGCCCCCACCTCTGACGCCGGAGGCGCTTTACGGCCCGCACTCGTCGGTGCTTTGCAACCCGCTCATCGCGCAAGCCTTCTACTTTGCTGGCGTTATCGAGCGCTGGGGCACGGGCACCACGCGCATCATCCGCCTCTGCCGTGAGCAGGGGCTGCCAGAACCCGATTTCGCCAACTGGCAGGGCGGCTTCCGGGTGACCTTCCTGCAAGACCCCTACACGCCGGAGCGGCTACGCAAACTGGGCCTGAACGAACGGCAGATCAAAGCCGTGCTTTATGTGAAGGAGCACGGGAAGATCACCAATACGAAATACCAGGAAATTACAGGTGTGCGGAAGCGGCAGGCAAGCAACGATCTAAAGAACCTGGAAGAGCGAGGCATTCTTGTCAAGAAAGGTACGACGGGAAAGGGTACCTTTTACGTACTAAAAAGGGGCATGAAAGGGGCAAAAGGGGCACCAAAGGGGCAAAACGATGTGGACAGAGAGCAAAATGCCTGAATCCCATCCCCTTGTACCTGCCCATAAAAAATGTTACAGCCTCAGCGAAAAATGCATCAACCAAAAATCGAACAGATGCATTTTAGCGTGATGCATTTTGCAATAATATCCCTCTATAAAAAGGCGGTGCACTGCCTGTGGTGTGGTATTGTGGAGCTGAGCAAAATGGGTAAAATGGGTATATTGCAGTGTGACGTGTGCATAGAAAAGGTGTGCAAAAGTGTTCTATAGAGGATAGCTCTATAAAAACTGAAGATTTTAATCGAAGACAAATGTTGGAATCACACACGGTACAAAGGCAGCAGCAGAAAATGGGGAACAATAGCGGTCGGTGGATGGAGTTGCACTACCGCATGACCGAACTCGGCCCCCTGCCCGAGGAGTGGCGGGTGGTGAGGTTGAGGGAGGTGGTTGAAGATATCCAATCTGGAGATTGGGGGAAGCCTTTGCAAGAGGAGGATGCTGTGGAGTGCTATGTGATTCGCGGGACAGATTTTCCGCTAGCAGAGCAGGGTGTTCTCAATGGTGTCCCTGTTCGATACTTAAGGGAAAGAAGCGTGGAAAAAAGAGTTTGCCGCAAAGGCGATCTTTTAGTTGAGATGTCGGGAGGTAGCAAAAAACAGCCCACTGGGCGCATCATGCTAATAACGGAAAGAGTCACAGGAAGAGAAAAGTCTATTGTCTTCTCAAACTTTGTAAAACGGATTCGAGTTAATGAAGAAATAGTTACCCCTCTTTACTTCCGGATATTTTGGCAATTCAGATACGAGCAAGGTGGAACGAGAATTTATGAGAAAAGAACCACAGGGATTCGTAACTTCAAGTTGGACGATTTTCTCCAAAAGGAATCCATCCCCCTCCCACCCCTCGACGAACAACGCGAAATCGCCCGTATCCTGCAAACGGTAGACCGTAAAATCAAGGCCGAGGAGGCGCGCAAGGAGGGGTTAATAGACCTATTCAAGTCGCTGCTGCATGACCTGATGACGGCCCGGCGGCGCCTGCCAAGGGATTTTATTGCTAAATTTGGGTAAAGAGACGTCGATGCGCAATCTCCTCTTTAAGAAGGTCGACTACACCGTGGGCAAGCTCCTTGAAGATGTCGCCATGGGGGAGATCGGTCTGCCCGAGCTGCAGCGCCCCTTTGTGTGGAACGCCGCGCAGGTGCGCGACCTCATCGACTCGATGTATCGCGGCTATCCCATCGGCACGTTGCTCTTTTGGGAAAACGCCCTACCGGATGGGGTGCGCACCATCGGCATTGAGAGCAAGCAGAAAGTACCGCGCCTCCTCATCGTCGACGGCCAGCAGCGCCTGACCGCCCTGTATGCCGTGATGAAAGGCGAGCCCATCGTCGATAATAAGTACTGCCACCAACGGCTGTACATCGCTTTTCACCCGCTCGAAGAAAAATTTGAAGTCGCCAACAGCGCGGTCCGGCAGAGCCCCGAGTGGATCGACGATATCGGTGTACTGTGGGCGTCAGACTTTGACCCGTACACCTTTGTTGAAGAGTATTGCGACCGTCTTGCTGATCACAAGGGACTACCAGTCCAGGAGCTGCGCAAGCGGGTAAACAAGGCCATTCAACAGTTGATCCATCTCGAAAACTATCCCGTGACGGCCTTGGAAATCTCCTCCAACGCTTCGGAAGAACAGGTGGCCGATGTCTTTGTCCGCATCAATAGCAAGGGGCGCTCGCTACGACAAGCGGATTTTATCCTCACCTTGATGTCCGTATTTTGGGACGAAGGCCGCAAAGCGCTGGAGGACTTTTGTCGTCGTACCACGCGACCGTCGGTCGACAAGAGCCCGTCGCCGTACAATCCCTACATTCATCCGCAACCGGATCAACTTTTGCGCGTGGCAATTGCCGTAGCCTTTCGCCGTGCACGATTGGAGGTGGTGTACTCCATCTTGCGAGGGAAAGACTTGCGCACGGGCGAGTTTTCTGCCGAACGTAGGGAAGAGCAATTTGCAAAGTTGCACCGTGCACAAGAGGAGGTATTACACTTACAAAACTGGCACGATTTCCTGCAGGTGCTCAAGCGGGCGGGGTATCTCCATCCGTCGATGATTTCTTCGGGGGCGACCTTGATGTACACTTACGTCTTATGGCTTATCGGCCTACGCGATTTTTGTTTGGACAAGCACCGTTTGCGCGATCTCATGGCGCGCTGGTATTTTATGAGTACTCTGGTCGGACGGTATACGCGCTCGCCAGAGACGCGGATGGATCAAGATCTGGGATTGTTGCGCGACAAATCAAGTGCAGCAGAGTTTGTAGAGGTGTTGGAACGGGAAATGGCGGCGGTGCTCACAGCCGATTTTTGGAGCATCACCTTGCCCAATATCTTAACCTCCGCCTCGTCGCGCAATACGGGACAATTTGCCTATTATGCTGCCTTGAGTATTTTAGATGCACCGGTGCTGTATTCCACCATGAAGGTGCGGGAACTATTGACGCCAGATATTCGAGCCAGGAAATCTGCCCTTGAACGTCATCATCTGTTCCCCCGAAAGTATCTGATACGCGAGGGATTTGCTAATCGGTATATCAACCAGGTGGCCAACTATGCTTTAGTGGAATGGCACGACAATGCGTATATCAGCGACAGGGCTCCTTCCGACTATGCTCCGCAATACGAGAGCCGTTTCACACCCGACACCATCGCGGAGATGTATCGCTACCATGCACTGCCGGAGCGTTGGTATGCTATGGATTACCCATCGTTTTTGGAAGAACGTCGCCGTCGTATGGCTGCTATCGTACGCGAGGGATTCCAATCTCTAACCCAATCGTCAAACCAAGGCTATGCTAAAATGCCACTCCATTAAGGGTTTTGCG
>WFXH01000029.1 GCA_015490715.1 Saprospiraceae bacterium
ACCGAATGTATGCCGATGATGCCGTACAGGTAAATCTTCCGCCATGGATAAAACAGTGCATAGAGGGCAATGATTCCCGATACTCCTCCTGAGGCACCCACTGCCGAATACAAGGGACGTCGTCGGTACATGATCGCCGTAGGAATATTGGCTATAATAACCGTGAGAATAAACACTCCGAGAAAGAGCCATTGCCCGAGAGGACCCTCCTGATGTACAAATTGCGCTTCGATGACACGGCCAAATTCCCACAAGACCCAGGCGTTGATGAGCAAATGGATCCAATCGACGTGGAAAAAGCCCGCTGTCAACAGGCGATACCATTCACCGTACTTCCATTCGCGATAGGGATAGTGCTTCATCCTCCCGATAAGGCCTGAGCTATAAAATCCCGCAATGCTCAACAGTACAATGCCACCCACAAGTATTTCCGTAGCCGTCATGGTCTATACGTTGTGATACGGATGATGATGCAAGATAGCAAATGCCCTGTAAAGCTGCTCGGCAAATACCAGACGAGCTAATTCGTGTGAGAAGGTCATGCGCGAGAGGCTGAGCTGTTCATCGGCACGCCCTCTAATCTTCGGCCCCACACCGTAAGCCCCGCCGATGAGGAAAATACACCTCTTCGACGAAGACCTCATCCAGTACTGCAATCGGCCGGCAAACTCCACAGAGCTGTATTGCTTTCCTCGCTCGTCGAGTAAGATGAGATAATCGCTCCCGTGTATTTCGGGTAAAATTTGACGTTCTTCCCGTTCGATAATGCGCTGCGCATGGGGCTCACTCAAGCCCTTTACTCCTTTAAACGTGCGCACTTGTAGGGGGTGAAACCGCGCGATGCGCTGGAGATACATTTCAACTAACGCATCGAGATGCGGATTTTGGGTTTTACCTATAAGCCATAGATGAAATTTCATGGGACGAGGGAGGACGGGGATTCACTGCCTAAGTGCCGCAGGAGGGATTCGAACCCTCACGCCCTCTCGGGCACACGCCCCTGAAACGTGCGTGTCTACCAGTTCCACCACTGCGGCGGGCCTTTCGGAAGTGCAAATATACGCCGTTTTGTGCGATCTCAAATAGCTTGACCTACTCCGATAAAACGGCGCGCCCAATGGTCTTTAAACGGCAGCAACCACTGATGGTCGAATTCCTCACGGGTTTGCACCACCGTATTGAAGAACAAGGTGTTATCATCGATCTCCCCACACTGGTAGAGCTTATTGAGCTCGTCCTTGTCGACCATGTGGACGTGGTTGTCCTTGAAGTAGAACAATTTCATGCGATCGAAAAAGTCTACCTTGAGCTGCGCACCGAGGTTTTTCATCCACAGCACACTCTTGTCGATTGCACAACCATCCACCCGGCCGTTGGGATTTTTGGCGAAAAGGACGACAAACCTGCGATGCAGTACATCGCCGCTTGCGCGTAAGGGCACGCCGTGGTCTTCCCAGCTGCGCAAAAAGTCATCCATCTGGCGGCGGATTTCAGCTATTTCTTCATCCGTCAATTCGCGTGTAGCAGCATAGACCCACGCACGCTCTATAGACGGAAATCCCGGTCCTTGATGTATCATCTCGCACGATTTTATTCATACATATTACGCAAGAACAAATTTTTTTGTTCATTCCACGTGGTTCGACCTCCGCACACCTCTCACATTTGGAAATTTTAACGAAATTCGCTGCACGCATAACAACCATCCGATCATGAAGACAATTCGAACATGTAGGCCCCATCGCAGTATACCACACTGGTTGTGGCTACTTTTTCTTGTGGGATTATTGATGAGCTGTCAGCGCTCAGACCAGCGACAAGATCACCTACAAGTGCGACAGGGCGTTGATCTAAAAAAGCGCATGCAGCAATACGTGCGCGTGCCACTGACAAGCACTGTGGTGCCCATGCTCAGCGACTCACAAAAACAAGTTCTTCGCATCCTGCTCCAAGCAGCAACTTGGATGGACACGATTTTCTGGCATCAGGCCTTTGGCGATCCCGATAGTCTCTTTGGGCGCATACATCCCGATTCGACGGCCTTAAGGGAATACATCGCTATCAATTACGGTCCCTGGGATCGGCTTCAAAACGATTCGCCCTTCGTAGAGGGATTTGGCCCCAAACCCCTCGGCGCGAATTTTTATCCAACCGATATGCGTGTCGAGGAATTTGAAAAGAGCACCGCGAAAGACAAAGCATCCCTCTATACGATGATACGCAGAGATGATGAGGGCAATCTCATCGCCATCCCCTATCACGAGTACTTCCAGGAAGCCACTGAGAAGACGGCTGCCCTTCTTCGCCAGGCGGCCGCATGGGCTACTACGCCCGCATTGCGCCATTATCTCGAACTGCGCAGTCGTGCCCTCCTCACCGATGACTACCGCGAAAGCGACCGCGCATGGCTCGACATGAAAGACAATATCATCGACGTCGTCATCGGGCCCATTGAGACATACGAAGACCGGCTCTTCGGATACAAAGCTGCTCACGAATGCTATATCTTGCTGAAAGACACCGTATGGTCGTCTCGCCTGAAGCGCTTTGCCCAGTATCTACCCAAGTTGCAAAGAAATCTCCCCGTACCTCCGGCATACAAGCGCGAAACGCCGGGGCGTGATGTCGAACTCAACGCCTACGATGTGATCTATTACGCTGGCCATTGCAATGCTGGACCCAAAACCATCGCCATCAACCTGCCCAACGACGAAGCCGTACAGCTCGAAAAGGGCACGCGTCGATTGCAGCTCAAAAACGTGATGAAGTACAAATTCGACAGCATCCTGGTTCCAATTGCACATCAACTCTTCGACACTTCCTTGTTGCGTTGGCTCGATTTTGATGCCTTCTTCGCCAACACGATGTTTCACGAAGTGGCGCACGGATTAGGTATCAAATACACGCTCGACGGCAAGAGCACCGTGCGGGAAGCCCTCCGCCAGCACGCCTCGGCCATCGAAGAAGGCAAGGCCGACATCCTCGGCATCTACATGATCAAACAGCTCCACGACAAGGGCGAGCTTTCGCTGGACCTGCGATCGTACTATACCACCTTTATCGCCAGTATCTTTCGCAGCATTCGTTTTGGCGCGACCAGTGCACACGGCATTGCCAATACGGTACGCTTTAATTTCTTCGTCGAAAAGGGCGTCATCCAATTCGACCGTGCGTGTAATTGCTATCGCATCGACTTTTCGACCTTTGAGGATGCCGTACGCGAGCTCAGCCAGCGCATCCTCCTCATCCAGGGAGATGGCGATGCCGAAGCTGCGGGGCAGCTCATCCAACGATACGGGAAAATCCCACCGCAATTGCAGACCCAACTCCAACAACTCTCCGAGCAAGGTATCCCCGTCGACCTCATCTTTGACCAGGGTGCCGATGTTTTGGGGCTTTGAGGCTTTACCACCGATGTGTCCAGGCGAGTTGCCAGCTGAATTGCCTCCGCTCCACGCCGAGATAGGTAGACACCGACCAGCGCACAAGGCACTCTACCTGGTGCTCGCGCGGTAATTTTAGCACAAGTCGATGGAGAATGTGTCCGCCGTTGCCGTAAAACGCTGCAAATCGACCGATACCTAAACTGCCCGGCACATAGAGGTACATTCGCTGTCCAAAATCCGCAATCTCGAAGAGAGCTACTTGCCCCCTCCAGCGCCAGCGCCCTTTTCGACTCGTGTACTGCCAATTTTGGGCTACCATCCATGCCGTGATCTGAGGCACCCCCCTCTGGGCAGTATTCAATCCATAGTGCATCGACCATCGATACTCCCACTGGCCAACCCATTGATGTCGTCCCTCGATGCGTAAAATGTGCATTGGTCGATATTGGATCACTTCATATCGCCCATTCAACACTTCGCGTCGCAACTGTCTCTGGCGGATGTCGAGAGACCACTGATGATGGCGGCTCATCTTATAGACGAAAGACAATCGCCATATCGGGACATATCCCACCGACGTTCCCTTAAAACGCGCCAAATCCACAAATGCATGGAGCCTTGATCGCCTTGCCAGCTGCCACTCCACACCCAGATACCATCCGCGTTCACCTGCTGGATAGCTTCCTCTCATGATCGGTGCAACCCACAACATGGGATAACGAGCACTCATATACCGATACTGCACGGACAGGTGTACATCCCTACCAATTGCCAACGCCAGCCCCTGAACGAAGCCGCGCGCAGCTGTTGACCACCATGCCCCCTCACCGTACCACAACACACCGTGCATGTGCCAACGATGTGCAATACTCCCCCCTGCCAACCAAGAGAGCGGCAAAGACGTGCGGCTGAAGCGATGCAACACCACGCTGGCCTCCATCGACCCGCGTTCTCCCGAATAACTGGTGTGGACTATCCCAGTGGCCACATCTAGTCGTCGATCAAACATTTTATACGGCTCATAACGAGGCTCCCCCACTACCCAATACGATTGCTTTGCCCGACTCCAAAACCAGCGCATGTTTCTCAACGATGCTGCAAAGTGGAGCTTCCACCGTGGATGAAGGGACCATTCGAAGCCTATGCCGCGCATAAAGCCGTAGTTGGACCGACTTCGATACGGACGAATCACTCGTGACCTTCCCTTGACGATGGAGAGCACATGCATGCTCTGTCCAAGGTGAAAGCCCTGATAGCACAACAACCCTTCGCCCAGTCGTATGGTAAAATCACCAGCGTAAAAGCGCAACATCGTCCCTTTTGGCTGCCATAGGCTAAAGACGCGGAGGTGCAAGGGCAGCCATCGGCGCCATTCTTCCCACGGCTGTGGTCGATGGGGCCAATAGATTCCCAGATGCCCGAAGATTCGACTGCTCAAAGCACCATCCCATTGCAAGCGACTTCCTTCGACCGAAAACCTCCCATCCAGTACTTCACCTGTATGTAAAGTGCGCACCACTACCCCGTTCTTCCTCGCCCCCAAAGGACCTCCACCTACCACCTGCACAACATAGCGCAAGAGGCGACACTGCTCTGGCCCCAATCCGCGCACGGCATTCAGCTCCCACACCGATTCAAACGGCCCAAAGCGACGCCGATATTCCAAAATTGCCTCAATGGCCTCCCAATCTAAAAAGGGTATCTGCTCAAAATCCGATCGCTCCGCACGGTTTAAGTCGATCGGCTGATCGACCAATTGCCGCAACACGTGCCGGACATCTTCTTCGTAAACCAGTGCCCTCTCCACTCCATCCTCTTCCATCGCGCGCACATACGCCTCCCAAAACTCTTCAAACGCCCCCTGGGCATTCACCCAGCTCACCAGCAGTACACCAGCCACGAGTACTCCAGCCCTATATAATACCGCCCCAACAGCCATCAACAAGCGTGTTTTCGGTGTCAAGTGCGAAGCGTGCCCTCTAAACTCTCACAAAAGCCTCTCAGCGATTCAACTCTAAGATACGAGTTTTCTCAAAATTCGTGTATGAAATCGTGCATGCTCGGCATCGCTGTCCTCCGTGCCAAAGAGTGCACTATTTTATAACGACAACAATAGAAAGCACTAACTTAGCCCGCGGACATTTCTCATGTGCTTGCTCCATGACTGTAGTCTTACACACCATCCCTTATACGTCGTATCCCTCACCTCGCCCTAATGACTTGCAATACATGTTGGGTGAAGGACCGTGGTGGAAGCCCCTACCATATGCTCCTACTTTAGAAGGCCTCCAGGGGGCCGCTAAGTCCATAGCTTTTCCACCCACCGTGCGGGAGGTGTTGTGGCAAGCACTACAACAACAATACCTACGGCTCGGCCTTGACGACAGTAAACTTTTGCCGCTCAAAGATGCCCAAACGCTCACCGTAGCGACGGCACACCAGCCCATCCTCTATGGCGGTCCCCTCTTCGTCCTTGTCAAGATTGCAGCCACCATACATCTGGCCAGATACCTCAGCCAAATACTTCACCGATCCATTATCCCCGTATACGTCTTGGGCAGTGAAGACCACGACCACGAAGAGGTGTTTTCCCTTCAGTTAGGCGGTCAACGTAGGCGTTTTCCCGTAGACAAGCCCTATACCCCCGTAGGACGTGTACCAACGACAGGTATGGCCGCCTTCTTGCAACACCTCCTCACTGAACTCGGTGTGTCCACTCAAACCCCCTACCTTGCACATCTCTTCGAATCCCTTCACAGATTTGACACCTATGGCCCTGCATTTCAATACTTCATTGCCAGGATCTTTGAACAGACCGAACTGGTAGTCGTCGATCCCGACGATGGTGCACTCAAACAGCTCTTCATCGACGTCTTCGAAAGAGAAATCGCCACCCACGCCAGCCGTGACCACATCGAACGCATGCGCCAAAAGTGGACACAGCTCGGCATCGAAATCCATCAAATACGATCGCCCTACCTGCCCGTATTTTACATGGGAGCAGGTGTGCGCGAGCGCATCGAACGCCATGGCGACACATGGAAGACAACGCTTACGCAAACACAGTTTAACCATACCGCACTTATCGATACCCTACACCGATATCCACAACATTTCAGCCCTGGAGTAGCCCTGCGTCCATTGTACCAACAGCGCATACTCCCTAACATCGCCTTCGTGGCAGGCCCTTCCGAGCTCCTCTACTGGCTCGAGTTGGGCGAATTATTTGCCCACTACGGCGTATTCTATCCCACACTATTGCGCCGCAACAGCATTTTCTTCCTGAAGGACGATATGTATGAAATCGTGCGCCAGTTCGGACTCCTCGACCACTTTTTCCAGCCCTACCATCAATGGCAAGATTTCATACTGACTCACCACCTCGGTTTGAGCCATCCCCTACCGTTCGTACGCAAAAAAGTCGAAGCACTTACCCAGCTGTTGACAGATTTCAACAACCTCCACGATCTGAAAATGGACAGTTACGTCGAAGCGCAGGCCACCCGAATGCGCAACCGCGCCGAAGAGACGGCTCAAAAGCTCTGGAAAGCCCTCCGCAAAAAACACAAGGCGCTCTTCACACCTGTATCCCAGGCGTATCGCACAGCCTTCCCACAGCCCAATGTCTGGCAAGAGCGCTATACGAGTAGTCTCGAATGCAGCTTATACACCCAAGAGCCGTGGTGGCTGGATTTAGCGGAGCTTCTCCACCCTTTGGAACACACTTTTTACCTCTTGCGCATGCCCTAATGCCATTGCCAATGCGTAACTTTGCGCGTCCGTTACATTTTATACCATACGCTTAAAATCCTATCGTATGAAAAGACTGCTCAGTTGGGTTTTGCTCTTTTGGTGGAGCATCCTGCATATTGGATCCCTTTACGGCCAACAGCCCCTCCGCGTTCCCAATCGCTTTGATTTCGGCAAGATGTGGACGTTTGAGCATCCACCCGTGAAATACTTCGAACAGACTTACGGCTATCGACTCGATACGGCCTGGTTTAACCGAGCCCGATTGGGGGCATTGCGCTTTGCACGCTGGTGTTCGGCTTCGTTTGTCTCTCCCGATGGTCTCATCATGACCAATCACCACTGCTCACGCAGCTTGATGGGAGACCTCATGCGTGAAGGAGAAAACTTCGACAGTACAGGATTTTATGCCCGTACGCGAGCGGAAGAACGCAAAAAAGAAGGCCTCTACGTCGAACAACTCGTCAAGATCGAAGACATTACCGACCGCGTACTTCATGCCGTCAAAGACATCGACGATCCCACCGAACGCCAAAACCGCATCCGCCAGACTCTCCAACTAATCAAAGAGGAATACGCCCAGCGCAACGACTGGAAAGACCTTCGCCTACAGACTGTGACCTACTACAGCGGTGGTAAGTTTTCCCTATACGGCTATAAGCGCTACGACGACATCCGGTTGGTAATGATTCCAGAGCTATCGGTGGCGTACTTCGGTGGCGACGACGACAATTTTACCTATCCGCGTTACAACCTCGACGTGACCTTCTGGCGCGCCTACGACAAAGAGGGCAAACCCCTCAACACATCCGACTTCTACTTCCCCTTCAATCCCAACGGCATTACCGAAGGCACCCCTGTATTCGTCATAGGCAATCCCGCCAGAACGGAACGCTACCGTAGCTATGCCCAACTGCTCTTCGATCGCGACTACCGCTATCCCATGCAATTGACCTTCCTGCGCAACCGTCACAAACTCCTCGCCGAACAACACGCCAAACATCCCTCCCACGCCCTTCAAGAAATGCTCTTCTCCATCGCCAACAGCATCAAAGCCATCAACGGCATACTCAATGGCCTGAAAAACGACACCTTGCTCCAGCGCAAATACCACATGGAACAGTACATACGCTCCCATACCCCCAAAGACCAACAGTACATCTGGGAGGAATTGGCCAAATACTACCGAGAACTCGCCCCCTACGCCATGGCCGCCAATATTATGGGCCCCAACCAACTGCGCGGCAAAGCCGTCAACATCGCCTTCAACCTCTATCGGTACTACAAAGAACTCGAAAAGGACACCCCCGACCAGGCCACACTCGTCGCATTAAAAGAAGAAATCCTCCAGCTCAGCGATAGCCTCTATACCGAAAGCGAATGGAAATACCTCAAGACCTATCTCGATGAAATCCAGCGCTTCGACCATCCGCAGCATCCCATCGCCCCCGACATCTTGAAGGGGAAGAACACCAACTTCGTCGCACATCAAATCCTCAAAAATACCAATTTGAAAGATCCCGAGGGGGCAACGGAATTTCTCAACATGCCCTTAAAAAAGTGGAAATCGAGCAAAGACCCGCTATGGAAACTGGCTCAAGTTATCGCCCCTGCCCACGAAGAAGCACTCGACAAGTTTAGCTCCACCAGTCCCAGGCGCAAACAACTCGAACAACAAATCGCCTTGGCCGTATTTGAAGTGCTCGGCGATGATCTCCCACCCGATGCGACTTTTACCCTGCGCATTGCCGATGGCGTGGTCAAGGGCTACCATTATAACGGTACACGCGCCCCCTACAAGACGACCTACTACGGCATGTACGACCGCCATTACTCCTTCGACGGCCAGTTTCCATGGGACTTGCCTGCACGATGGCACAATCCCCCGTACGAACTCCTCCAATCACCCCTCAACTTCGTCTCCACCAACGACATCATCGGAGGTAATTCAGGCAGCCCCATCATCAACGTACATCACCAGGTCATTGGACTCGTCTTCGACGGCAATATCGAATCCCTGCCGGGCAATTTCATCTTCGACGAAACCTACAATCGCACCGTCGCCGTGCACGCTGGCGGCATCATCGCCGCATTGAAATACATCTATCGTGCCGACGCCCTCGTCAACGAACTCCTGCAAGACTACTATAAGTCGTACCAGAAAAATCACCAAAAATGATGCGCAACGCAGCTCTCTTCACCAGGCTTTTGTTGCCCGCACTCACTGCTCTTCTCCTGCTCAGCTCCTGCGAAGAGCGCTACTCCTGGACCGAATTGCACGACATCCCCGGCTGCACCGGTCCGTGCTACAAGCGCATGCCCTGCGAAGGCAAAGAAGTCAAAGTCGAAGTACCCATACTCGACCGAAACCTCCTCCGCGGCGAAAACGATTACAAATTTTACTTCCGCGACCCCGAAACTAATCGCTCCATTGTGGTAGAGTTTACCGAAAACATCCCCATGGAAGCACTCGACGAAATACAACAATCAAAGGGAAAAACCCTCTACATCAAAGGTGTCCTCACAGGTATCGATATCATCGGTAGGGATTACTGTCAGCGCATCCCCAAAGTGGTCGTCCAAAAGAAAGGCGATTTCTACTTGCGCTAAACCCTCTACGAAGAGAGACGCTTGGCCAGCGAAGTATAAAATCGCTCCACCAGCGCAATATATTCGACGGGCAATCGATTAAGAGCCTCATCGATCATGTACACCGGTATATCGTCGTAATAGGCCTCCGCAATGGCCCCAGCCATGCATGCAATAGTATCGCTATCCCATCCAATATGGATCCCCTTGTATACCGCATCTTCAAAGTCCGCCGAATCCAAAAAAGCCAGAATGGCCAAGGGCACCGTACCCTGACATGTCTCATCCCATTTTCGATCGATTTGTCGTTTATCGATGTGCCGATCGAGATCATAGCCAAAGTGCGATGCAAGGGTGGATCTCATCACTTCCTTGTCTTTGACGGTGCGCGCTAAAAAGATCGCTCCTGCAATGGCCTGTGCCCCTTTGATACCTTCGGGATGATTGTGCGTCACCTCTGCAGATCGCTCGGCCTCGGCAAGTACCTCCTCCCATGTGTCAAAATACCATCCCACAGGCGAAACCCGCATGCCCGCGCCATTACCGTAACTCCCATAGGGGGCTGGTCGATTCGATTGCAGCCACATTCGAAAACGTCCTCCGTACCCCTTGTGTGGATTTTGCCGGCCCCAGCGATGATAGGCCTCCCCGTAATCCCCACCGTCCAGTAGTACCTCCATCGTGGCAAGAGTCAAGATCGTATCGTCCGTAGGAAAATGATCCGGTCCAAAAAATCCCTCAAAGCGTACGGTCCTCCTTCCTTCGTAGATACTACCCGCAATATCGCCAATAATCGCGCCAATCATGTACTTCAATTTTTGCTCCTACCTATACAACATCTATAGCCCACATTTTTATGCCCATAATCCCCGATTTTTTTGTGCAGACCACTTCCCCACAACGCGACGCACATGCCGGTAGTGTCTTATCGAAATCATCCTCCAGACCAAATACCTATCTATTACCCACACTCTGCGCCCCACTGCTGCAGAATTGCTCGAGGGTGTACACGCCTGCAGGCCTTCGACTAATCACGGATGATACACTCGAAACGACTTCGTCGTCTGGCCCACAGTTAGCGTAAAGTACAGCCATCCTGAAGGAAGTGGTACCCCTCTTAAATCGATGTCGATCACAGCCGTTCCCTCTTGACAGCTACCTGTCCAAACACCATACCTCCTACCCAGCGCATCGTAACAGCTGACCAAATACGACGTAGCCCGGGGAATATCGACGCATTGGATGTGCAAATGCCCTCGGTCTTCAGTCGTCACTACGGCACAATCCATTTGTGCCTTACCACCGCGAAGAGCAATAGAGCCCTTTTCTCCATGTATGAAATCGTAGTACGTACCCTCCATTAGGATTTTACCCTGTCGCAGCAATCGATCCAACTCGTGCTGCTGCACTTCAGGCACCTCGATACCAACGACCAGCGGTGAAGTCGATGACATCTTCGGGTATTGCACCAACCACCGACCGTCTGCAAGACGCTGCACTTCCACTCCAGGTTGTATCGCATAAAGCGATAGTTCGATAGGAGCTACCCGAGCAAGGACCATGCCCATCGGCCTGCTCGGATCCAACTGGATGGTGTATCGATGCCCATCACTACGCGTATTGGGATCTGCTGCAACATACAACTCTCGCTTCGGACCGACCGACTCCCTAAAAAAGGGCAGCAAACTCGGAAGAATATCGCCCTTGACGATGAGATGATAACGGATTCCAACGGTAGTATCGATGAGCTCTCCAAGCGATAATACTCCCATTTGCGCATTGTCCCATGGTGGGGAAATCCCCTTGAGATTGTCCGACGGAACTACACATACATTACGTATACTTCGCGAAGTACTGCGACCAAAGATGATCAGCTCCTTCACCAAACGCTGATAATCCAGCTCATCAACCCTACCATCGTTGTTGACATCGGCTGCGATGAACTGCTCTGGAGCAAGTGTCACTTGTCCCCAAAGGTATTGCCGCAAGTACAGGGCGTCGACGACATCCGCGCGCATGGCCATGGGTTTGGTATAGATACCAAACGTGTTCCATCGCCTTCCACCGGGCAAACTATCTACCGAAAAAAGCCCCTTCTGATCCACTGCCAACCAGAGCGTATCCCAGCGAAAGGCCGTATCGCTGCGCACGACCACCGTCGTATCCCACCAGCGACGCACATAGACAGTACCACTCCGCCCGACAAAGGTATCGCGATGTTCGACGATGACCGTATCCGTACTCGTCTGTACAAGGTGGTGCCTCGAATCCAGATCGACCATCGCCACGCGCACCCGAGATAGATCCGCCTTGCTGTATGGTACGATCCTGCCGACAACGCCCACCCTGCGCAGCGAATCCGGCCGACAGTTGGCAATGCGCGCTTGATTGTTTTGAATGATCACCTTCGTGCGACAAAAACTCTGATTGCCATGCACATCGGTCACCCATATCTCAACATCGTTTTCCCCCACGTGATCACAAGTAAATGTGCGTACCATATCGGTCGTATCCGACGAAAACGAAAATCGCAAGGGCCCATTGCCACACGACGGACTGCTCTTCTTGTCTAAATCCTTGGCCCACACATCGACCATCCCCACGTCGTTGATACCGTCGCGGTTGGTATCAATGCCCATCAACACCGCAATGATTCCCTTCTTACAAAAGACGAGTGGAGGAATGGAGTTTTTGACCACCACGCGTACCTTGAGCTTGAGCTCCTTGCCACATCCGTACTCTACGATGTAGTAAAACACCGTCTCGCCAATGGGGTAAAAACCCGACGCATCCGGGCCCGTAGTGTCTGCATACGGAGAAGTATGGCGTACTTCTAAAACATGACCACAGGTATCCACAGCTACGACCGTGTCCATGTCGATATACGCTCCATCGCAGTTTTGTGCATCGACAACCCACTCGCGCTGCCACCCCTCAATGTGCGGCGTGTCCTTTTGTGCGAGCTTGATAATCTGATACTTTGTCCAGATACCCCCACTCTGCGGATCACTGGGATCCCAGGTGCACCAATCGACCACCTTCCACTTGCGCACAATCTTGGTGCATCCTGGCCCAAAGGTCAAGCGAAATTCCCTGTACGAATACCCCGGCTTACTGCAGGGCTTGCGCCGAAAACGCGGCCGCGCATACTTATCCGGAAGATCCTTCGGTGCCAGCGATATCCGACAACCCATCGTATCAAAAGACTCGGGCCATATGATGTCGTCTTCGGTAAAGGTCTCCACCTGTTGCACCTCAATGACCTGTACACACTGATGCCATTGACCGTGCGCATCCATAGCCTTCCAGATACGCCGAATCTCCCCTACCCCACATATGTTGAGATCCCGTTCGACACGATCCGGAGGACCCGCATCGCGCCACCGATAATGCTCGTAAATCTTCGCATTGCCAAACCTCGACAAGTCCCACAAATCCTCCGTACAATCGACCACCGTATCCGACGGACAGACAAGGCGAAATCCTCCCCCTGCCCAAGCACTACCCACCAAAACTCCAAAGACAAACAAGAACACCGTAATCTTCATATCTCAAACCCTTTGAATACCAACAAACATATTAAAATCAATGCAAATATATAACATTTTTGATTTAAGGAGGATATGCATTAAAATTTTTTACAATACGTATGTTCTTTACACTCTTTGCTTAATTTCTATCACGATTTTGCTTATATCCTATGTCCTCATGGGGCGTATCAGCCACAGTAACGGCAATCCCCTCGGTGATTTTTGATCGTAATTACAAGCGATGGGCAATCGGCATTCTACCTGTCTACCTGCTTATACTTCGCATCATAATGGGCAATAGTGTTCAACTGTGTATAAAATGTGTATAAAATCGTGCTTTATGAGCTCTCCGTGGTTGCGAATAGCTAAAACCGCATTCCACACTTTGCGATGAGAACACTCCTTCATCCTAAAAAGCCTGCGTATGAAATGGCCATCTGCTGCCCAGGGATTTATTAAGAGGCGACTCCACAAATGTCGCATGCACAATTTTATACCAATGAAAATGAAGACACCCAAGCTTCATGAAGCATCGAAGTAGAGAAAGACGAAGAAGGGGTAGGTGTTGGACACAGAGCACTCTTCCCCTTGAAGAGCTCTTAATACCCGGGCCGTATTTCCCTTTACGATGGCCTCATCGGAATGGTACGCAGGATCAACGCGCCTCGAGAAGAGTCGAATCGCAGCGCAATGTTTGGGTGTGTTTGGGATCCCAGATGCAGTTGAGGATTTTCCACTTCCGCGTCTTTTGGTCGGGGTGGATGGCGCGAAAGCGGCAGTAGACCACCGCATCGGTAGAGTCGGTACAGCAGTATCCGGAAAATCTCCATCCCGGCTTGAAGGAATGTAACTCGGTGCCGAGTTTTTCACTCAATTGGAGGCGATTCAAATTGTTGAAGAAGGCGATATGTCCTCCATATATTTTCTGCTTTTCTTTTAAGGTTGTGATTTCTTCAAAGGGTTGGATAAACCGACTGTGGCCGAAGACCCAGCCCGTGCGCTTGTCTTTGATCCTTTGTACGTGTAGCCAAGGAGCACTGTACTTTCCCACTTGATCCTCAAAGTCGGTCTGCTCTTCTAAGTAATGTACGATTTCATTATAGCTCAATGCGCTTTGGATACCGCTGCGACGATCGGGATATTTTCGCAGGCGCAGCTTGTCTTCGTTGACGATGTACAGGCTATGGAGCTCTGGTGCATGCGTCGAATCCCTTAATGCCGAGTGGCTCCGCGATGTCTTGTCACCCGTGTGATTGAAGGTGCAGCTCACGGCAAGGCAAGTAACCAGGGCCCATCTATACCACCTCCAAACACGCGCTGAGACGTCTCGTCGAGGGGCCTCAATCATCGGACAATTACTGGCAGGACTGATTGTACTCCCTTACTGATGAGTTGAACGTACAGAATACCTTTGAATGAGCGATCGGCGTGCGAACGGAGATCCCATTGGTGGTGGCCCTCAGCGAGCATGCCCCGATAGAGGAGAAGCAGGGGGCGTCCTTGTAGGTCGACGAGGCGCACGGTGTAGTGACCGCTTTTGGCCACATACGCATGGACTATCTTCCTTTCTGGGTCGAAGCGCAGCTGCACCTTGTGCATGTCGCCTTCAACATCCGCGGAGGTGATCTGGGTGGTCATGTCGATCTTCAGAGGTTTGGATCCGTTTTGGAAGTAGTACGTATCGCCTTGCTTATCCCAAATGATGGCGGTGAGATAGAGGCTATCGATCTCCCATTCGTTGGGCAGGTCTTTGTTAAACTGGAAGGTATATTCACTACCAGAAGCGATGACGGTATCGTCGGTGATGCGCACGCCAAAGGAAGAATCGTGCATATTGCCGCGCAGCACATAGGGATGCGATACATTATTTCCTCGCCCAGCTTGATCGTTGATCACGCCGTTTTCGATGATGTAGACGGACACGTAAAAATGTCCCGTGTCGTTTTGGAAAAAGACGACACGCGTATCGCAGCTGAGGTTTCTACCCGATACGTTGCAGCGCAGGCCTGCGTTGACTTGCGGAGACTTTTGGAAGTTGTCGTCCACTTCGTCGCGAATCTGTTGGCGTTTGGTCGCTGTATTCGAGCTTGTCACATTTTTATCGTCGTTGTTGACATAGAAGCGGGGTTGGCCAAATCCTCCGAGGTTGGAGGTGATGTCTTCACTCACACTATTGACGAGATCCCCGCTGTGGTGGGCAGCCCAGAGGATGGCTTTCTCCTTGTTGTCGGAGATGAGGCTTTTAAAGAAGTTCCATCCCCAACCTCCGCAGAGCGGACACCAGGTGGCCGTACGCTTCGTGATGAGGCTGTACTGTTTTTCCTCAACTTGCTGTGCAGCGACTGGGCTTGCAGTAGTTAGTATCGATGCGAGTAGAAGAGATACAATGAGATAATTTTTCATGGCATAGCTGATTTTAGATGCGGTGTACAATTTCATACAAAGATACACAATACCTCTTTTATGGCTTTGGAGAATCCCACACTGGCGGGAGGGTTGGGTCAGCGGTGATGTGTCTACCACTATGCTCTTCGACTCTTCGGATCAGCTCTTACAGGTGTTGACGCCGATGAGTCGGTACAGCGGACAAAAGCCCGTAAAGCTCGTCACAGCCAGGATCAAGGCCACGATGAGCAAGACGATGGCTGTGGTACCCGTGATCTTACCGAGGTAGTACAACACCAGGATCACAATGGCCACGAGTAGGCGGATGAGCTTGTCCGTCTTTCCTACATTCTTCATCATGATTTGGAGATTTTAGGTTTTGCACTTGTCGGTATTGTCCTTCACACGGAATCCTGATAGGCGTATCGGATCAGGTCATGGGAGGTAACAATGCCCACGACGCGGTTTTGATCGTCGACGACAGGCAGGGCATGAAACTTATTGGCCATGATGATGACGGCAGCCAGGCCGACGGAGTCGTCGGGGGAGATTTTTACTACATTGGTCGACATAAAATCGCGCACCTTAATGCGTCCGAATTCCTTGTCGGTAAACTCGTTGCGTACGGAGATGAGGCGCAAGATGTCTTCCTTTGAGATGATACCCACGATTTTGCCTTGGGAATTGAGAATGGGAATGTGATGGAAACTGTGCTTTTCGAATGTCTTATCTACTAAGCGCAGAGTATCGTCTTCGTGGAGGGTGATGACGGGTGAAGTCATGATTTCGCTGACGGGGATGGTCGTATCCATAGCACGGGAATTTTTCATTGGCGAATATACACATTTTCCTTGATTAATACCACACTCAAAGGAGATTTATTGCACATCTTTGTAGATGCACATTAAAATGCTGTACCTTCACACCGTTAAAGCATCGCTGTATGGACAAGGGCACTTATCTCTCTGCATTGGAAGATCGCTTCAAGCGATATGCAGCCATCGACACGCAATCGGATCCGCGCAGCACGACCACTCCCTCTACGGCCAAGCAGCTGGATTTGCAATACTTGCTTAAAGACGAGCTCAGTGCCTACGGGGCGGAGGACATCCAAGTGGATGAATACGGCTATCTCTATGCGACGATTCCCCCGAGTACGTCGAAAGATGTGCCGGTCGTGTGCTTTTGTGCGCATGTAGATACCAGCCCGGACGCTCCGGGGTCGGGCGTCAAGCCCATTGTGCACCGAAACTACGACGGTTCGCCCATCGTGCTTCCCGATGATCAAAGCGTAGTGATTACCCCAGAGGACTTTCCCCATCTGTTGCAATGCATAGGGCACGACATCATCACTGCGTCGGGTACGACGCTGCTCGGAGCCGACGACAAGGCGGGGGTAGCCATCATCATGCAGTTGGCGCAAATACTTCTTCAGCACCCAGAAATTCCTCACGGCAAGATTCGCATTTTATTTACGCCCGACGAAGAGATCGGCAGAGGAGTCGACCATGTGCGTCTCGAGGTACTTCAGGCCGATTACGGCTATACCTTAGACGGTGGTGTGCCGGGGTCGCTTGAAGATGAGACGTTTTCGGCCGACAGTGCGGAAGTCGACATCCACGGTGTTGCCATCCATCCGGGCTACGCGAAGGACAAGATGGAAAATGCCATCAAGATAGCCTCGCGCATTATTGCCTCTCTACCAGTAAACACCCTCTGCCCCGAGCGCACCGAGGGGCGCCAGGGATTTATCCATCCCACTGAAATCCATGGCAGCTTACAGAGTGCAAAGCTCTCCTTTATACTACGCGACTTTGACACGCCCAGGTTAAAAGACCACGCGGCGCTGCTCGAGAAAATCGTCCAGGCCGTCTTAGTGGACTATCCCGGCTCGAGCTATACGATGACTACTCGCGAACAATATCGCAACATGAAAGAGGTGCTCGATCGCCATCCTCAGGTCATCGAATATGCCGAAGAGGCCATACGCCGCATTGGACTCGAGCCAGTAAAGGAGCCCATACGCGGAGGCACCGATGGGGCTCGGCTCTCTTTTATGGGGTTGCCCTGTCCCAATCTCTTTACGGGGATGCAAGGCATCCACTCCGTGCGCGAATGGGTGAGCCTACAAGATATGTGGTCGGCCGTAGAAATGCTTCTCCAGCTCGTACAGATTTGGGAGGAAAGATCCTGAAGCTCACTCTTCCTCAGTTACCGGCGTCAGTCCTAAGGAACGCCCTTTTTCGAGCATGAAGGCGCGCGCAGCCTCGTAGGTATTGGGTATCACTCCATCGAGTATGGCATCTTTGATGGCGTTTTTGATGATTCCCACGGGCTTGGAAGGTGGGATGCCAAAAGTGCGCATGATTTCCTCTCCGTCGATGGGGGGCTGCCAATTGCGAATGCGGTCTTTTTCTTCGACTTCCTTGATGCGCTGGCGCACGATGCGATAATTGTCGAGGTAGCGACGCACTTTATGGGGATTCTTCGAAGTGATATCGGCTTCACACAGGAGGAGCAAATCTTCCAGATCATCGCCCATGTCGAAAATCAACCGCCGTATAGCGGAGTCGGTGATATCCTCTTTGGTCAGCGATATGGGGCGAAGGTGGTGGCGAACGAGCTTTTGGACGTATTTGAAGCGACTGTCTAAGGGCAATCGCAGCCGCTTGAAGACGGTTTTGACCATACGAGCACCGACGACTTCATGACCGTGGAAGGTCCATCCTTCCTTGGGGTGAAACCGCTTTGTCGGAGCTTTTCCGATATCGTGCAGCAGGGCGGCCCAGCGCAACCAGAGCTTTTTGTCCGGCTCGTTTTTTGTCCGGGCTGCTACGTTGTCGAGTACCTTCAGCGAGTGGTAGAAGTTGTCTTTATGGCCGATGCCCTCGCGCCATTCCACTCCCTTGAGCGCTTGCAGTTCGGGCAAGATGTACTGCAATAGTCCCAGTTCGTCCATCAACATAAACCCGCGCGAGGGTTTATCTGTGCGCATGATTTTTTGCAGCTCGTCACTGATACGCTCAGCAGAGACGATTTCGATGCGATGGGCGGACTGAAGGATACCCTCTTTGGTGCGCGGATGGATGGTAAAACCGAGCTGTACGGCAAAGCGGATGGCACGCAGCATGCGCAGCGGATCATCGCTAAACGTCCGGGCAGGATCCGTAGGGGTGCGAATGATCTTGAGCTCGATGTCGCGCATGCCGCCAAAGGGATCGATCAATTTCCCCTTATCGGGGCCGTTGAGCACGTAATACAAGGCATTGATGGTAAAGTCTCTGCGCAGCTGGTCGTCTTCGAGAGTGCCTTGTTCGACCTGGGGTTTGCGGGAGTCGTGGCGATACGACTCCTTACGTGCCCCGACGAATTCGATTTCATAACCTTCCATGTAGATCCGCGCTGTCCCAAATTTTCGGTACACGACCAAGGAGCTGTCTTTTGCATACCACTTGCGCACCGCCTCGGCGAGGGCTATGCCGCTTCCGACGGTGACGATATCGATATCCTTGAGCGGACGGCCGAGGACGACATCCCGCACAAAGCCCCCAACAGCATAGGCCACTAATCCCAGCCTGTCGGCCGCCTTCCCGATCTTATCGAGTACCCGGCGAGTACGACTATCCAATGCGTAAAAGTGCTCCACTTCCAACAATAGAGGCGTGAGTACCGTGGGTTGCTGTTGTTTGTCCTCCATCGACATGCACACAACGATTTTATACACAAAATTATACCTCCGAGAGCGTTTTGTGTTTTTTGTTGGGTATGAAATCGCCGTAGTGGCGGCCAATAGCATCAAGTATGGATTCTACCTCGGCACTTTGCGTTGCTTGAAGCAACTGTAGGCGGAAGGGTTTAAAATCTGGAATGCCCTTGAAATAGTTGGCATAGTGTCGTCGCAGTTCGAGTACGCCTCGTTTTTCGCCTTTCCATGCCACGGCGTGTTGGAGATGGCGTTTGATGATTGGGATGCGCTCTTCGACGGTGGGATCGGGCAGCATCGTGCCTGTCTGGAAGTAGTGGCGAATTTGGCGGAATATCCACGGTCTGCCGATAGCTGCTCGGCCGATCATCATGCCATCGACGGGATAGCGTCGGCGATATTCGGCGGCCTTGAGGGGGCCATCGATGTCTCCGTTGCCGATGACGGGTATGTGGATGCGCGGATTGGCTTTGATCACCTCAAACCACGACCAATCGGCCTGGCCCTTATACATCTGGGCGCGTGTTCGGGCGTGGATGGTAATGGCTTGGATACCCACATCTTGGAGACGCTCGACCACCTCAGCTATGCGGATGGTATGGGCATCCCAGCCCAGTCGCGTCTTGACGGTGACTGGACGCGTGGCTTTGCGCACTACCGCGCGGGTCAATTCTACCATCTTGGGAATATCGCGCAAGATGCCTGCACCACACATCTTGTGGACGACTTTGCGCACCGGGCAGCCGTAGTTGATGTCGATTACATCGGGCTGCATGTCTTCGACAATAGAGACGGCTTCCATCATGGAGTTGAGCTCGGCACCGAAGATCTGGATGCCGATGGGGCGTTCGTTGGGATAAATGGTGATCTTGCGCAGGCTCTTGGGCACCTTGCGCACCAGGGCTTCGACAGAGACGAATTCCGTAAACACCATATCGGCTCCGAAATCCTTGCATAGGGCTCGAAAAGACGGATCCGTCACCCCTTCCATCGGCGCTAAAAAGAGGGGAAAATGCGCAAATCGCAGAGAGCCGATATGTACGATTTCACCCATGGACGCCTCGATGGTATTCGTACCTCAAGCAATCTAACGTGACAACGACGTAGGCGGTTCGGATCGAAATATCTAATTTTGCCATCTCAAACGCTTTTTTTGAAAATTTTGTAAACCAACTGTGGATGGAGTGGACGCTTTTTCACATTGCGGCAATAGCGATTTTTGTCCTAGCATATATCCTCATTGTTTTCGAACACCCCTTGCGCCTCAACAAGACCGTCCCCGCACTCTTTGCTGCCTCGCTGGGTTGGGCAATTGTCTCTTTCGGGTTTCAATTGGGTAGCGTAGACATTATCGACCATCACGGTCATCTCTTTAATACGGGCGTCAACAACTCCGAAGCCCAGACGGGTTTTACCGATGTCTTACTCCACCACTTAGGTAAGACCTCTGAAATACTGATCTTCCTCATCGGTGCCATGACCATCGTCGAACTTATCGACCTCCACAGGGGTTTTGACATCATCCAGCGCTGGATACGCACGCGTAAGAAGACACATCTATTGTGGATCATTGGTTTTTTGGCCTTTTTTCTTTCCGCGGTGATCGACAACCTCACGACGACCATTGTCCTCATCACCCTCCTGCGGCGCATTATCCACTCGCGCAAGGAAAAGCTCTGGTTTGCTTCGCTCATCGTCATTGCGGCTAACGCAGGCGGGGCGTGGTCTCCTATCGGCGATGTGACGACTACGATGCTGTGGATTGCCCACAAGACCACCACGCTCAAGCTCATCGAAAGCCTCATTTTGCCCTCTCTGGTGTGCTTTATCATTCCCGCCTTTGCCCTCAGTAAGCTCCCCATCATGAAGGGCAATGTCTACATCCCTGAAGATGCCGCTGTCGAGCGGGATACCCTATTGAGCAGCCGCGTGATGCTCTTTACTGGATTGGGAGGTATACTGTCCGTTCCGTTTTTTAAGGGCATTACGCATTTACCACCGTATTTGGGAATGACATTGGCTTTGGGAGTCGTATGGATGCTCTCAGAGTACATCCATCCCGAAGAAGAGTTTACGGAGGAGAGGCGTCATCTGTACTCCGCCCATCGTGCCCTTTCGCGCATTGAGATGAGCAGCATTCTCTTTTTCTTCGGCATACTCATGGCGGTGGCTTCTTTAGAGACCATTGCCGTGCATAAGGTCAGCGTACTCGAATACGCTGCCGAACAGCTCGACGTGTTGGTGCCCAACCGCTATGTGGTCTTCACCCTGCTGGGATTCTTTTCGGCCATCATCGACAACGTTCCTCTGGTCGCCGCTGCCATGGGCATGTACGACTTTCCTACGGATCACCACCTCTGGCATTATTTGGCCTATACAGCGGGTACGGGCGGCAGCATGCTCATCATTGGCTCCGCAGCTGGTGTGGCTGCCATGGGACTGGAAAAAATCGAATTTATCTGGTATCTCAAGCGCATCGGATGGTTGGCCCTCATCGGCTTTTTGGCTGGTGCCGCCGTGTTTATCCTCATGAGCTCTTTCCATTTCACATAAATTATTTCAACCATGCAGAAGACGACATACTTCTATTTTGTCACCATCATCGGATGGATGGTCACCGTCGCAAGTTGTAAACAAATCGCAAAAAACAACAATGCCAATTCAGCACAGGAAACAATAACCCAAGACAGCCTCCGCTATCCCGGCGAAAAGCACTTGCGCAATATCCGCCAGCTCACCTTTGGCGGCAACAACGCAGAGGCATACTTCAGCTTCGACAATTCCAAACTCGTCTTCCAATCCGACTACAAAAAATGGGGCGTCGAGTGCGACCAAATTTTCGTCATGGGCATCTTCGACGACACGAGACGCAATCGCCCGCAGATGATCAGCACGGGCAAGGGGCGCACCACCTGTGCCTTTTTCCTACCAGGGGATACGCTCATCCTCTATGCATCGACCCACGAGGGCGGAGATGCATGTCCTCCCGTCCCAGAACGCCCCGAGGGGAAATACGTCTGGCCCATCTACGAGGATTACGACATCTACGTAGCTGATCTCCAAGGGCGCATCGTCAAAAAGCTCACCGACACACCCGGCTACGACGCCGAAGCCACCGTTTCACCCCAAGGAGACAAAATCGTCTTCACCTCCATGCGCACAGGGGATCTCGAACTCTTCATCATGGACATCGACGGCAACAATGTCCGCCAACTCACCAACACCCTCGGGTACGACGGAGGCGCCTTTTTCTCACCCGACGGCAAGCAAATCGTCTTCCGCGCCTCCCGCCCTTCCACACCCGAAGAAATCGACGAATACAAAGGACTCCTCGCACAAGGCCTCGTCCAGCCCACCGAAATGGAAATCTTCGTCATCAATACCGACGGCACGGGCCTCCGTCAAGTGACCAATCTCGGCAAAGCCAACTGGGCACCCTATTTCCATCCCGACGGCAAACGCATCCTCTTTTCCTCCAACCACGCCTCTAAGAGGGGATTTCAGTTTAACATCTACATGATCAACGTCGACGGCACGGGCCTCGAACAAATCACCTTCGACTCCGTCTTCGATGCCTTTCCGATGTTCTCCTGGGACGGGAAATACCTCGTGTTCTCCTCCAACCGCCACAACAACGGCACCTACGATACCAACGTCTTCATCGCCGAATGGGTCGAATAGCGCTCTCCCTCAATTGAGATAATCCTTATAAAAGAGCAAGCCCTCACGGGCATCGTAATCGGCTCGGCCCAGGGCCTCGTACAAATCCTTTTTATACGGATATTTCTTTGCATCGATGATATAGACCTTACAGCCAATTGCCCGCGAAAGCTCCCGATGCTTGTTGCGCCATTCATAGGCGAGCTCTAATGCCGTCTGCTTGTATCCTTTATTCCAGCGCGGACCAAAGATGACCTCTATGGTAAAGATCCCATTTCTGTACGACAATAGGCGCGAAGACAATCCGAAATGGACCCGATAGACAATGTCGGATTTCAACAAATGCCGCTTATTGATCTCCTCGATATTCATCGCACCACTTTTGCCCAATCGATTGCATAAATCATGCCATTATCCCATCCATTTAATCTTTTAATCTCAGCAATAATCCGTATAAAATGGTGCACCGATACGATAGTCGTCACCTGCCATTTCCATTACAAGCAAATGCAGGCACCACTCCTCTCATCGAAGGGATAACTGCCGATGCCATACTTTAAATGCCCACGATTTTATACGTACTGTATGAAATGGTTGGACAAAAAGCCATTGGGTGCATAAAATCATTGGCATTGGAGGGAGGCTGATGCAGCGAAAACGCGGAATATTGAATGGATTTTCCTATATTTATCGTAACTTTGCTGGCCGATGTGCGATTAGACAAACCGCAAAAATTTTGAAAACGATGGTAACAAGGGCAGAACCACTCGCTAAATTTTTATATCCCGAAGACAAGGCAGAAAATCGATATAAAAACGAGGTCATACGCGACTTCTGGGTATGTGTAGTCTCGAGAGAGTGCAGTATCCTCGCGCGTCGTGAAGTGTTGACGGGCAAGGCAAACTTTGCCATCACCGGTGAGGGCAAGGAAGTGCCGCAAGTCGTCTTGGCTCGATACTTCCAGAAGGGCGATTTTAGAGCGGGCTATTACCGCGACCAGGCGTGGATGTTTGCGCTGGGCATCTGCGATGTGCAAGATTTCTTTGCCCACCTCTACGGTGATCCCGAACACGATCCCTTTTCAGGGGGGCGTCAGTTTAACAATCACTTCGCCACGCCCTTTATCGATGCGGACGGCAATTGGCTTCCCCTTGCCGAGCGCTACAACATCTCGTCCGATGTCAGTTGCATCGCAGGCCAGATGGGCCGAGGGCTGGGATTTGCCCTGGCATCGAAAAAGTTTCGAAACTGCCCAGAGTTACATCAATTTTCTGAGCTGTCCAACAACGGAAATGAAGTATCCTTTATCACGTCGGGCGATGCCGGCTTAGCCGAAGGAGCCTTTTGGGAGACGCTCAACGCCGCCTGCGTCATGCAAGTGCCCGCCGCCTTTAGCATTTGGGACGACGGCTACGGCATCTCCGTGCCCATCGAATACCAAATTGCCAAAGCCGATATTTCCAAAATCACCCAAGGCTTTAAAGCCACCAAAACAGAAAAAGGTCTGTACATCTACACGGCTTATGCATGGGATTATCCCGGCCTGATCAAGACCTACGAAAAGGGTATCGCTCTCGTGCGCAAAGAACACGCCCCTGCCCTCTTCCACATCAAAGAGTGCACCCAGCCTCTTGGTCATTCCACATCGGGATCTCACGAGCGCTACAAATCGCCCGAGCGCCTCAAATGGGAAGAAGAAAAAGACGGCATCCGCCACATGGGCGCATGGATGGTCCAGACAGGCATACTCACAGAGGAGCAAATCGAGGCCCTGCGCGAAGAGGCAAAAACCTACGTGCGCAGCGAAAAAGACAAAGCTTGGAAGCGGTACATCCGATACGGAAAAGACTTGAAAGATCAACTCGCCTCCATCTACAGCGATATCCTATCGAGACACGGCAGCGATAGCTACATTCAGGAGCTTGCAGCAAAGCTCCGAAGCCTCAATCCTCCTTTCTGGTACGAAGTGCTGAGCAATGCGCGCCGCTTGGCCTATGCGATAAAAGATCTCGACGACGAAGCGAGTGCGCGCCTCGACGCATTGATCAACCAATCCATCGACCGAGGTAAGAAAAGCTACAATACCTATCTCTACAGCGAATCGCCTAAATCACCACTTCATGTTCAGGCCGTTCCTGCCCAGTACGCCCCCGATGCCGAAGAGGTGCCGGGCTATCAAATACTCAACGCCTTTTTCAAAATAGCCTTTGAAAGGGATCCGAAGCTCTTTGCCTTTGGCGAAGACGTCGGCAAAATAGGCGATGTCAACCAGGGAATGGCGGGATTGCAACAGCTCTTTGGTGAAGAGCGCGTATTCGATACGGGCATTCGCGAGTGGACGATCGTCGGCCAGGGCCAGGGGATGGCTATGCGCGGCTTACGGCCCATTGCAGAAATCCAGTACCTCGATTACTTGCCCTATGCCTTTTCGCCCCTTACCGACGATGTAGCCACCTTGCGTTGGCGATCGCGCAATCAACAGCAGACGCCCGTCATCATACGAACGCGCGGACATCGACTTGTGGGCATCTGGCACGCCGGCTCGCCCATCGGCATGCTGGCCAACTCCATGCGCGGCATACACGTCTGCGTACCGCGCAACTGTACCCAAGCAGCGGGTATGTACAACACCCTCCTTCAAGGCGACGACCCCGCCATAGTGGTCGAAGTGCTCAACGGCTATCGCGTGCGCGAAAAAATGCCGTCCAATCTCGGCGAATTTACCGTGCCCCTCGGCGTGCCCGAAGTGCTGCGACCGGGCACCGACATCACCCTCGTCACCTATGGAGCTATGGTGCGCATTTGCCAAGAGGCCTGCCAGCTACTCGAACGCATGGGCATCGACGTCGAGCTTATCGACATACAGACCATTCTGCCCTTCGACATTCACGGTGTCATCCTCGAATCGCTCAAAAAGACGGGGAAAATACTCTTTGCCGACGAAGATGTTCCGGGAGGGGCCACTGCCTTTATGATGCAACAGGTCATCGAGCGCCAGGGCGGATTCGAGTGGCTGGACTACCCCCCACAAACGCTCACCGCCCAACCACATCGCCCCGCCTACTCCAAAGACGGCGAATACTTCAGCAAACCCTCTGTCGAAGACGTCGTCGAAAAGGTCTACAGCATCGTCCACGAAAAGCCCTGGAGCGCCAAACCCGACTATAGCTTCGAACACAGCCTAAACTGAGCCATTGGTGTCGGAAAACCTCGTCATCATCCCCACCTACAACGAAAGCGAAAACATCGCACGGCTCATTCCCACGATTATGGGCCTTGAACCGCGCTTTGATGTACTTGTCGTCGATGATCACTCCCCCGATGGTACCGCTCAAATTGTGCGCGACCTGCAGCGACAATACCCCGAAAGGCTTCACTTGATCGAGCGCAAGGGCAAGCTCGGACTCGGTACCGCCTATATCGAGGGTTTTCGCTTCGGCCTGGCGCGTCCCTATCATTTCATCTACGAAATGGATGCCGACTTTTCCCACGACCCGGCGGATCTACCGCGGCTGCTGCATCACGCGCGCAACGATAGCGACCTCGTCATAGGCTCCCGTTATATTCGCGGAGGGGGCGTCGAAAATTGGCCCACCAATCGCCTGCTCCTCTCGCGCGGCGCATCGATCTACGTGCGCCTCATCACCGGCATGCCCATCAAAGATCCCACAGCTGGCTTTGTGTGCTTCCGCCGAAAAGTGCTCGAAACGATCGACCTCGAAAAAATCCAATTCATCGGCTATGCCTTCCAAATCGAAATGAAATACGCCGCCTACAGCCTGGGCTTCCGCCTCATGGAAATCCCCATCATCTTTCGCGACCGCATCGAAGGCTCTTCCAAGATGAGCAAAAAAATCATCCGCGAAGCTATCACCGGTGTACTCAAAATCAAACTCAACAGCTTTAAACGCCATTACTACCGCAAACCCACCCTCACCGCCCCACAGCCCAAAGCCTCTCAACCATGAAAAAAAAGGCCCACGCAACGCTCAAACAACTCGAACACATCGTGCGACAGGCCGGTTTCGCTATCCGTTACGAAAAGGGACACTTCCAATCCGGCTGGTGTCGCGTCAAAGACCGCAACATCATCCTCATCAATCGATTTTATCCCCCCGAGGTGCGCCTGCACATCCTATTGAATATCATCGACACCCTTGACCTTGCGTCACAAATTACAGATCCGCAAGACCTCGATTTCATTCAATCGTTACGAAGACATCAAAAGAGCTCATCTACCTGAGGCATGCCCGCATTGCAGGTCACACTCCTCGGCACTGGTACTTCACAGGGCATCCCCGTCATTGGATGCACCTGCGCCACTTGCCGGAGTCCGGACCCACGCGACAAGCGCTTGCGCTCTTCCCTACGTATCTCCTCTGAGCAGACCCATATTGTCATCGACACCGGGCCCGACTTCCGCCAGCAAATGCTGCAATGGGGACCACCGCAGCTCGACGCTGTCGTCTTTACCCACGAACACAACGACCACATCGCAGGGTTGGACGACATTCGCCCGTACTACTTTCGACAAAGACGACCTATCCCTCTGTACGGCTTGCCTCGCGTGCTCGACAACATCCAAAAGCGCTTCGATTATCTCTTTTCCAACACCTCCTATCCAGGCATCCCTTCCGTACATCTACACGAACTCACTCCCTATACGCCCCTCTACATTGGGGACATCACCCTCCTGCCGCTTACCGTCTATCACGGCCAACTCCTCATCCTGGGATTCAAAATAGGCAATCTGGCGTATCTCACCGATGTCAAAACCATCCCCGACGAAACCCTTGCACATCTTCACGGTTTAGACACGCTCATCCTCAACGCCCTCCAGCCAACGCCTCATCACTCCCATTTAAGCCTTGGAGAAGCCTTACAATGGATCGATGATCTCAAACCACGTCGGGCATTCCTCACCCATTTGTCCCATCACTTAGGGCCCCATCGATCATTGGTTGATCAATTGCCCCCCCACGTCACACCTGCCTACGACGGACTGACAATCGAGGTAAAGTGTTGATGGCGCACAATTTTATACCCTCTGTACCCAGCGTTCGACCATTTTACACCACAGAGTGCATCATTTAATAATGTACGACTTCGGCGCGTTTTATTGGTATGAAATGGTTGGTCAAATAGTTGATGAAAACTCTGCATAGGAGGTACATTTACGGTTGAACATGCATCCAGCAAATCGATATCGAAAGTGGATAGCCATCTTCGCTTTTATCCTTTGGATGGTCTTCCCCACAAGGGGGCAGATCTACACATTGAACAACCTTTGGACGATGCCCCTGTCTTCGGACAACGCGGCCATGAGTTCGCTGGACGACCACACCCATTTTACGGTCTACTACAAGAGCCTGTGGGTCGACTTTGAGGGAGCACCAAAGGTGTTTTATTTCAGCTTCCAGAGGCCGAGCAACTACTGGTTTGGGAGTTATGGAGTCGACATGCGCAAGGAGCAAGCGGGCTTAGATCGCAAAGAGCGCTGGAGTGCGTGGCTCGCCGTCGAAGTGCCTTTGCGACAGGGCAGACTGGCTTTGGCCATTCGCAGTGGCCTGTACCAATGGCGCCTCAGTGGAAGTCAGGTGCGCACTCCCGAAGGATTTTACCAGGGGCTCATCGCCCATGCCGACCCCATCTTGCCTCAAAGTACCTATCAGGCCAATACGGGCTTTGTCAATCTCTCCCTGGCCATGCGCTTGTGGGCAGTCGAGTGGCAGATGAGCCTCATCCATTTATTGATTGCTCCCTGGCGCGCCCTATCGTATGGTCGATATGCACCCTCCCCGGTGATCACCACGACACTGCGCTACCGTTATAATCTTTCATATGGCTTGCGGATAAATAGTTATGTGCGCGCTGCTGTGGAACACAACCGATGGCATGCCCAGAGTGGGGTGACGGTGAGCGGAGGACGCTTCTACCGCGGCGGAGTGGGATTACTGTGGGTAAAGCCTTTGCGCATAAGCAGTATCCTGTTGAATGCAGGCTTTCAGATCCAGCCGCAATTGTACATGGACCTCGCCTACACTCTACCCTTGGGAGATGTGCGCAGACTCACGTCCTCAGAAGGCTTTGAAATCGCGCTGCAATACAGCATCCTCTCGAGGCGAAAATTGCCCAAACGACACATTATTATCCACAATCCCGTCATGTTCTAAAATTAATGGATATATTTGCATCTTCGAGTGGTGCAGGTTGGCCCGTTGGAAGATCTGGGTTGAGGAAAAATTTGGTATTGAATTTGGATTTTCTTGGTTTGTTATAATTAACCGTATAACTTTGCGTTTGTGTTTTATCGCAAAACGGCTTACTGGGTGTTGAAAAATGTACGGCGAATGAACAACAAAAGGTGTCCGGCCGGGTGGGCTGTATTGATTGCAGCGATGGTCATATCGAGCTGTGGCACGCAGCAAACGGGCGAATTGATTGGCGTGCCCAACAGGCCAAAGTGGAAGGGAATACAGCCGTATGGTATGGTCTACGTTCCCTCCGGTGTCACGCAAATTGGCCAGTCGGATGAAGACATTTTCCACCTGAGGATCAACCGCCCAAAGACCATCTCCATTCAGGGATTCTTCATGGACGACACGGAAATCACCAATAACGAATATCGCCAGTTTGTCTATTGGGTACGTGACTCGATCGCACATACCATCTTGGGCGACTTCATCGAAGACGAAGACGGTAACACGTACATCGACTGGGATGTAGAAATCGATTGGGAAGACGAGCTCTTGGATGAAATGTACTATCAGGGCGATATGGCACTGCCCGGCAAGCGCGAGCTCAATGTCGAGCTCTTCGAATACGAGTACACCTGGATCGACTGGCAAAAAGCCGCACGCGATAAAAACGCGCGACGTACCGAACTGGTCAAACGCGAAAAAGTCAACATCTATCCCGATACCCTGGTATGGATACGCGACTTTGTATACAGCTACAACGAACCACTGACGCGAAATTACTTCTCCCATCCCGCTTATGACGATTATCCCGTCGTAGGTGTCAATTGGAAGCAGGCCAAAGCCTTTTGCCACTGGCGCACCCAACTGTGGAACAAGTACAAAGACGATCCCTTCAATACCGAAGACTTTCGACTACCCACCGAATTTGAATGGGAATACGCTGCGCGCGGAGGTCATTTGAGTGCTCCATATCCTTGGGGAGGCTACTATCTGCGCAACAAAAAGGGATGCCTGCTGGCCAACTTCAAGCCCGGCCGCGGCAATTATCCCGAAGATGGCGGCCTACAGACTGTCAAAGCCGATGCGTATTTCCCCAACGACTACGGACTGTACAACATGGCCGGCAACGTAGCAGAATGGACAGAAAGCGCTTACTTCGACAATGCCTTCAACTACATCCACGACCTCAATCCCAATATCAAATACGACGCAGCGAACGACGATCCCGAAGTCTACAAGCGCAAAGTCATCCGCGGAGGATCGTGGAAGGATATCGGCTACTACCTCCAAACTGGTACGCGCCACTGGGAGTATCAAGACTCCGCAAAATCCTATATCGGCTTCCGCTGTGTCTTAACCTTTATGGGACGATCCATCCATGACTTTTAATGTGGAAAATTGTTCTGCGTGCTTACTCTGGCCCAATTCAATGAGTGCATAGTACGCATTGAAATGACGTATGTAAACGAGGAGTAGTGGCAAAATCACTTTGAAATACGTAACCAAAAACTTGTATAACAATGGCGTTTTACAAAAGCAAGAAGTTTAAGTACATTAAGAATCTGCTCATCGGTATTGGCGCATCGATCGTGATGCTCGGTGCATTGGGCAAGATCAATGCGTATCCATGGGGCAGCATGGCCATTACCGCGGGTCTCACGACCGAGGCCATTATCTTTTTCATTCTGGGTATTCTCCCCCCAGAGGAGACGTATTATTGGGAAAAACTCTATCCCGGGCTCAACGACTACCATGCACAAATTTCCCCACTTACCGCAGGGCCGGGGCAGGGTTTGGATCCCAATTTCGTCCAAAACAGCTTGCAGGAGATGCTCAAAGAACTGCAGACCATGTCTCGCAGTCTTGCTTCCCTGAAGGCCCTTCAAGAAGTGGACTTCAGCAAGACCAAAGACCACCTCAAAGCCGTGGATGATTTCTATGCCAAGGTAGTCGAGACGATGCAAGTGATCAGCGAAACGGCGGAAGACACCAAGCAATACCGCGAAGCACTCAGTGCGTTAAATCGCAATCTCGCCGCACTCAACTCCGTCTACGGCAATGTGCTGTCTGCCTTCCGCAGTGGATTGGCCAATGTGTGATTAAAACAGTGATTAATATTAAGCTCAAATAAACTTCAATAGCGATGTCCATCCCGAAGGAACCGCGCCAGATCATGATCAACATCATGTACTTGGTGTTGACCGCCCTACTGGCTCTCAACGTATCGGCCGAAATCTTCAACGCCTTTAAGATGATCGATCGCGGCCTCAACAGTGCAGCCAAATCTCTCGACGACAAAAACGCCAAAATGGCCGAGACGATCATCAAAAATGCCGAAGCCAACAAGCGGTACGAAAAGTACAAAGAGCGCGTCCCCCTTGCTCAGCAATATTCCCGAGAATTGACGCAGTACATCGACTCCATCATCACCTATCTGATCGACCAAACCGGCAACAAAAACGGCGTGATCGACGAAGGGGACAAGCGCTACGACGGAGAGTGGAAGGGTATTCGCGATAAGGATATCACCACACGATACCTCGTCGATCAAGGCAAAGGCGAAGAGCTCAAAAGGAAAATCCTCGAATACCGAGAAAAGTTTCTCGCCCTGGCCGACAGCGGCGATATCCATAAGTTGGAACCAGAGATCCCGCTCGTCATCGACGATACTTCGTGGAAAAAATCGCGTACGCGACGCCGCAACTGGGCAGACTTCGTCTTCAACCACATGCCCGTAGGGGCGACTATACCGATCCTCACGAAGTTTAAAACCGACGCCAAAAACGCCGAATCGGCAGTGCTCAGCTATCTCTTCGACAAAGTGGGTGGTGGTAAGCTTGAGCTGGAAAATTTCTTTCCCCTCTCGTCACCTAAAAAGTCGTATGTTGTGGTCGGCGAGCCGTACGAAACGGAAATCAGCTTAGGAGCTTCCGCCGGTGAATCGTCCAAAGCCAAGATTGAAATCTTTGTCAACGGCCAAAAGCTCCCAACTCAAGACGGCGTAGCAAAGTGGCGCGTGGTACCCAAATCCGTAGGCGTCAAAAAGTACAAGGTCACCATCCGATTGACCAACCCGGTGACCAAAGAGGTCAAGGAATTTTCGAAGACCTTCGAATACGAGGTTGGACAGCGTTCGGTGAGTATCTCCCTGGATAAAATGAACGTCTTTTACATCGGCGTCGACAATCCCATTACGGTATCCGCATCGGGCGTGTCGACCAATGCGCTCCAAGTCAAGGGCGAAGGCATCACCATCACGCGCGATCCCAATGGCGGAGCAGGTGACTACATCGTGCGCGCGAACAAACCCGGCAAAGCCAAAATCATCCTCACCGCCAACGGTCAGCACCTCGGCACGTTCGAGTACCGCGTCAAGCGTATACCCGATCCCACACCCATGTTGGGCAAGTACAAGGGAGGCGTCATCGGCAATGGTACCTTTAAAGCCTTTAATGCCCTGCGCGCCGCGCTTCCAGGCTTTGATTTCGACGCCAAATGTAGAATAGTAGGCTTCCGCATGGTGCGCCTACCCAAGCGAAAAGATCCACAAATCGCAGACAACAAGGGAGGAAAATACGGAAGCGAAGCCCTCCGTCTGCGCAACCTCGCCAAGCCGGGAGACAAGTTTTTCTTCGAAAACATCAAGGCCAAGTGCCCCGGCGACAAAGCGGCACGTACCTTGTCACAGATGGTCTTTAACATTCGCTAATTACCAAAAGATAGGGTCATGAAATTGTCGGCATGGAAATATCTCGGGATATTTGCTCTCTTCGCCCTCATCACATCAGTTGCTGCCTACGGCCAAATACTCGAGAGCGACGAAGGGCTCAAAGAAGCGGATGAAGAACCCCGCGTCGAATTCGACACTTCCAAATACGTCGACGGCATCGTCGAGCGTACCATTATCCAAAACACGCGGGTATTGCCGTACGAGCCCGTTCGTGAAGCGGACATCCCCTGGGAAAAACGGGTCTGGCGCATCCTCGACGTGCGCGAAAAGATGAATCTGCCCTTTGTCTACCCCAATCGCCCGTTTTTCCAGATCCTCGCCGAATTGGCTCTCGATGGTAAGATCTTAGTCTTCAAAGACGACAATTTCCGCTCCCCCCTATCCCGTGAAGGCATCGAAAAGCTCCTCTATCGCGTCGATACTGTCACAGATATTGACGAAGAGACCTACGAGGAAAGAATCACCATCGTCCACAACGAAATCAACTACGAAGACATCAAGAAGTACCGCATTAAAGAGGTGTGGTTTTTCGACGAAGAGGCCTCGCGCGTGATGGTGCGCATCCTCGGCATAGCCCCCATCCTGGACGTATACGATCCCGAGACGGGAGATTTCAAGTACTCCCTTCCGATGTTTTGGGTCTACTTTCCCGAGGCCAGAAAATACCTCGCACATGAGCCTATCTTCGTCGATTACAACGATGTCTCGCCCATGACTTGGCAAGACCTCTTTGAGGGGCGGTATTTTTCGAGCTACATATATAAAATCACCAACCCACTGGACTTGCGCATCGAAGACTATATCCGCACTCCCGTCGATGATCCATTGCAAGAGGGTATCGACCGCCTTCTGGAATCGGAGCAATTTAAAAACTACCTGCTCGACTTTGAGCAGGATTTATGGTCCTATTGATAAGGGAATCGGACGAAGAAACCCTGAGGGGAGTCGTCATCACGGCTCCCTTTTTTATTTTTGTGCATGATGAATAGCGACAGCCAAATACTCTGGCGCATCGTCCAGCTCGCGATCCCCTATCGGCGCATCCTGTACGCGGTACTGATCCTCGCCGTCTTGCTCGCTCCCTTGCGGCTGTCGTCTCCCTATTTGATTAACCTCATCGTCGACCATTACATACAGCGAAGCCCTTACTCCCTCATTGCACTGTACTCTGCTCTCTTCATCCTCATGCTTCTACTGCAGACCGCAGCAGAATACGGTTTTGTCTATCTATCGGAAAAGCTCGGTCAAGAGATCATCTTGACCCTGCGCACGAAGTTGTACAACCGCATCATGGACTTTCGGCTCCAGTACTTCGACCGTACGCCTATTGGTAAACTCACTACGCGTTGTGTCAACGATATCGAGACACTTGGGGTCGTGTTTACCCGCCAGGGACTTCCGATGATCATTGCAGACTTTTTGTCGATCATCGCCATACTCATCTTAATGTTGATCTTAAGCGTTAAGATGACCTTGATCTTTTTGTTGACCATGCCCCTGATGCTGATCGCCACTTACATCTTCAAGGAAAAGGTCAAGCGTTCGTTTCAACGCGTACGCCAGCGGCTCGCTGAGATGAATGCCTTTATGCAAGAGCGCATCAGCGGCATCCAGACGGTGCATGTATTGGATGCGCAACAGACTGAAATGCGTCATTTTGACCGCATCAATGCTGCCTACACTAAAGCGCATCTCGACACTGTACTGTACTATTCCGTGTTTTTTCCCGTGGTAGATTGGATATCTTCGCTGGCTTTAGCGCTCATGGTATGGTGGGGTGCGGTGGAAGTATTGCATGCAGAGGTGACAATCGGTACCTTAGTAGCCTTTCCCATCTACATTCAGCGCATTTTTCGCCCTATACGATTTCTCGCCGATAAATTCAACAATATCCAGATGGCCATGGTGGCGTCGCACCGCGTGTTTCGATTGATGGATGATCCTACTCTACCTGAAGACGATACCGGCAAGGTCCTCTCCGAGGTCGAAGGTGCCATTCGCTTGAAGGGCCTGTATTTTGGCTATGACCCCAACCATTTCATACTCAAAGACATCCACTTATACATTCCATCACGCAGTACCTGTGCATTGGTAGGGGCCACAGGATCGGGCAAGACGTCGATTGCCAACATCATATGCAAACTCTACGACTATCAAAAGGGGCACGCCTACCTTGACGGTGAAGAGATTCGCTCGATTCAGCGCCACAGTCTCCGCAAACATACAGGCGTGGTCCTACAAGATGTGTTTCTCTTTACCGATACGATTTTAGAAAACATACGTCTGCGCGATTCGTCGATCAGTCGGGATCAAGTCGTTCGGGCGGCACGTCAGATTGGAGTACACGAGCTCATCTGTCAATTTCCGGATGGATACGATTATATGTTGCAAGAACGCGGAGCCAATTTAAGTGTGGGGCAGCGTCAACTCATTGCCTTTGTTCGGGTGCTCGTGCTCAATCCTCGCATATTAATACTCGACGAGCCGACTTCTTCTATCGACGTACTCACGGAAAAGCTCATCCAGGATGCCCTACCCATCATCACGAAAAATCGCACGACGATCATCATTGCGCACCGGCTGTCGACCATTCGCAATGCCGATAAGATCGTCGTTATGGAAGACGGCCGCATCGTCGAAGAGGGCGATTTTGAAAGCCTGCTTCATAAAGGCGGGTATTTTAAAAACCTCTACCAACGACAATCGCAACAGACGCATATTTGTTAATATAGTAAACCGACACGATTGACTGAGCCATGCAAGATAGCCGCGACTATTTCTGGATCTTTGTCGTTTTAGCCATCGCCCTTGTGCTTTTGATCATTGTAGTAGTCGTACGTGGGCTGCTCTTTTTGTTAAAATGGCTGGCTCCTGTCTTACTCATTGCTGCGCTCATCATACGGTATCAGACGGTACTCAACTTTTTTAGGTGGATGGGATACCAATACCGGCAATCGGTCGTCCGTGGCCTAGCCCTGACCATTTTGGCCCTGGTGATGTACCCCTTAGTGGCAGCCCTTTTATTGGTAGCTGCCATCGCCGATAGGAAGTCCCAAAAGTGGTTGAATCCACCGTTTTACGAGGAAGACACTCGTTATGAGGATACCGATTACATCATACTCGATGTCGATGAGGACTGGCCGACTGATACAGGCCGACGCCGTCTATTTGAGGACGATTAGGCGATGGGCGTTGTAGAGATTGTCTATGGTGTATGGGGGACACTTTTCATCAGTTATTGCGCACTGCTCGCCTACATTGCCAGAGCTGCGCGCCGCGTGCTCAATGGAAGTACACCCTCTAAATGTGTGCAGGATCTGCCATCGGTAAGTCTTCTCATCCCTTTTCACAACGAAGCGCATCACATCGCCGCGACGATTGAGAGTCTGAAAAGGCTTCACCTGTCCGTAACGTGGGAAGTACTCTTTATCGACGATCACTCGACAGATAGCACGCCGGAGTTGCTTCACTGGATTGCTCAGGGGTTGCCTCATCGCGTCCTGCAGAGCCCAAGGAGAGGAAAAAAGCACGCGTTGCTCCACGGGGTGCGCCACGCGCAATACGACCTCATCGTTGCTACCGATGCCGATGTGCAATTGGAGCGTGATTGGATTGTTAAAATCCTTACGTCTCATGTCAAAGAGGAGTGGGTCTTTGGCACCGGTCCGGTATTTACAAGGAGGACCGGCAGCTGGTTGTGTGACTTCCAGTACATGGAGTATTTGGGTCTGGCGCTGTTGACTGCTGCGGGGATAGCCACGGGCCGTTGGGCTCTTGCCAATGGCGCCAACATGGCATGGAAGCGCTCGGTGATCGAGGCGTTAAAGCCCTGGGAAGACAATATGGATCTTCCCACGGGCGATGACGTGTTTTTGGCACGGGCCGTACAGCGCTATATGCCTGATGGTACAGGCTATTGGCCGCAGGCTCCTGTGTATACTCGTGCGGTGGGGTCACTCAGGAGCTTGGTCGCTCAGCGACGCCGCTGGGCATCAAAGCTGCCGCTCGTCTCCACGCGGACTTTCACTGCTGTGCTTTTCATCATCGGGGGCATCCACTGGTGCTGTGTGTGGCTTCCTGTATTGTTTTTCTATGGAGGAGTAGGGTACTCAGGGGCCATCACGGGCCTAATACTGGGTAAGATATTGGCCGATTATGGCTACTTGCGCTATAGTGCTCGATTTTTTCATCAGAGGTGGCCGGGCACAGTAGTTTTTCTTCGCGCGTGGCTGGTCAATGTGTTCTTTTACGGTGTGATAAGCCCAATACTCTATATCTGGAGTTATGTGCACACTTATCGGACGAGAGTGACATCCCCCTGACGGGTAAAGCGTACGATACATCGCCGGTCGTTTCTGCCACGAGCCTTAATGGCGTAGACGTAGACACCTGCCGGCGCGGGTTTGCCACGGAAGGTGCCGTCCCACTTTTGATTGAGGTCTGCGGTTTCAAACACCTTTTCGCCCCAACGGTTGAAAATCACCAAATGGTACTCCTCGATGAAGGTATTGAGCGTATCGCCGAGTGTCATACCAAAATAGTCGTTCAATCCATCGCCATTAGGTGTAAAGGCTTTGGGTACAAATACATTAAGTTGAACATCGGGCACGAAAGTGTAAATCCACTTGTACTGCACGGGTTGTTGGCACCACACAAAGTTCAACTCTATGATCGTATCGCGGAAGATGGTCAACACGCGACGGGGATTGTTGGGATCTTGCACTATGAGGGTATCTCCCTGGCAGGTGATGTTTTCGTTTTCCTGGTCTTCGGGGTAGAAGACGCACACATTTTGAGAGCTGATGCCTTCACCATCAATGGGGGTGATGCGTTGCGACGCGTGCATCGTGTCCCCCAGTGCATCGGGAAGGGTTAAACTGGTATCTACAGCTATGGGCAACGAACTATTTTCGTACGAACCAAAGTATTCAGAGGCCTGGCAGGGTTGGCCGGCAAAAAACTCGGCGCCTTCTGATTTGACTAAGTATTGGTAATAGGCCTTATACACTGTATCGTAATACAGCTGGGTATACAGGATAAAATTTTGGGCCGATGATGTCCCCAATCCCGGAGTGTAGGCATCTACCTGGGGCAGATGTGTCGAGAGCAACAGGGAGTCGGGCAAGTCATCCCAGACGTATTTCTTTGCTATTCGCCCATCTCTGGTCAGATGGATTCCCGTCATCAGAATTTGCGTGTCGTTGGGCAATTGCGTGTACCCGGTATAGCTCACGTCTATGCCCACATCTCCAATCAATGTTCCCATCTTAGGGCCTATCCAATTCCACCACTGACCGGAATACAACAGCTTGCCCGAAGTGTTGAGCACCAATACATGTCCCTTTTGTTCATAGTTGATGCTGTCCCAATAGGCGCCCCACCCTACGCCGACATAGTAGAGCTGGTCAAAGCCCAACGTGAGATTAGTCCACTGTCCCAATACCACGCTGTCCGGCAAGGTGGTGTCGACGTACACCTTTGCCCAGTCGACCATATCCCTTTGATCGAGCTTCATAAAAGCGAGTGTATCGTACCCACCTTTAAAGCCGTAGAGCACGACGCGGTGGCCTTCGACCTCATCGAGGCGCAAGGTTTTATACCCTTCGATGAGGTAACGCCTATATTGAACGACGTTGGGTAGCACCCCCACATCATAGCGCACCAACAAGTGGCGCATGCTGTCCTTTTGACGAACAAGGGCGTAGATGCGGTTGTCGGAAGTGACGAGTACATCTTCGATGGTATGGTGTACCGTATCTTCGAAGAGCTTTTCCTCAAAGGCGTCAATTTCTGCGGTTGCGATGTGATAACGGTACAACAATAGCCGACGTTCCGTTGAGTCAAGGTCTAAACCTATGGCTACCACCCAGATGCTCTGATCGATGGGCAAGGTGAAAGTGTAGTAGTCGTAGAGCGCCACATAATGGGTATCGCGATAGAGGTACTGCCACTGGAGCATACCACAGGAGTCGTAGTACTGTAGGCGAAAGCTCAAGGTGTCCTCATTAAGTCCTGTCAATACGGCAATGCCTTGATCGTATGCTTTGGTGAGCCGTGCTTCACGGGCATTGTAAATTTCTTTCCATTCTTTTTTGTATAAAAACTGCGCTTGCAAACTCGGTAGGATGGACACTAAAAAGATGCAAGTGGTAGCATATCGATTGAAGCTCATAAGCGATAGCATTTCATCATTTCAAGGTAAACGTCTAAAGTACGAATACTTACAAGGGATTAACGAAGTAGCGCAATCCCATGTTATACGTGGCTTGATAGAGGCCATGGGACGTGCTATAAAAGCGGGTCCAAAGCCATTCGACGAGCCAGCGCTTTCCGATGGTCCACTTATAGCCCAGTCCATATTGATTGTAGGTATTGTACACGGCATCTCGTACGCGTCCATCCCGAATTACGGTGACGTACCACTGGGGTGCTGCGTTGACGAGTACATATAGGCCGTGACGCTCCCAGGGATACCAGCTCATGATGAGATTGATCGGCGTGGACAGTTGATATGCACCGTTGGCAACACCTATGGCCGCAGGTCCAATATTTTCTACGACGGCCGCAAATTCAACAAAGAGGTACACAGATTCCGCAATCGCCTCATCGTAATACAAACGCGTATACAACGAAAGTCCAGACCAATCGAGAAACCCCGTCTCCTCGTTGCCCTCCAAATCCAATGCCGTTGGGAAGTAGAGTGTCTGGTGCAAGATGAGATTGTCGATAAAGCTCCACGGCCTCCATTTCCACTGAATTCCTACGGCCGATAATCCTGAGCGAAAATATCCCTCTGCGTCCGTAGTGCGAAAATAACCCGAGTTTCGCCAATAGAGGGCATGAAAAGGGCTTATCTTTGGAGAGGATTCCCGTGCCACAGAGCGCAATTTGAGATCCAGGCCGATATTCCACGACTCTTTCCAGCCGTACAAAAATTGGCAGTATACGGTATAAAAGCTGTATCGAAATTGACGTCGGTCGTCCAGAATACGAGAAGCCGTGTAGTAGTTTTGGAAGATGTGGATTTCGTAGCCGCCGGGGGCATAGAGCTTAGATGGGAAGAAGGGATCGATATATTGGCCGGGTAAAGCACCAGGGAGGTACAGGGCTATCCAGAGCCAAGCAATATATGTGATGCGCGTATATCGATGCATAAATGGCCGTTGACGATTAAAAGTAGACTATGGTCGAGTCCTTATCCCGTCACGAAGATATCCATATTTTGCACGACGGCACGGGCAAATTCCGAGCATTTTACTTCTGTAGCGCCATCCATCAGTCGAGCAAAGTCATAGGTGACCACCTTACTACTGATGGTCTTCTCGAGTGCCCTTTCGACGAGCTCTGCCGCGTCGGTCCATTTTATGTAATCGAGCATCATTACGCCTGAGAGGATCAGCGAGCTTGGATTGACCTTGTCGAGCCCTGCATACTTGGGTGCCGTACCGTGAGTAGCTTCAAACAGCGCTATTCCCGTCTGGTAGTTGATGTTGGCGCCTGGGGCGATGCCGATACCGCCCACTTGAGCAGCCAGGGCATCGGAAATGTAATCGCCGTTGAGGTTGAGAGTGGCGATGACGTCATAGGCGGCTGGACGGAGGAGGATTTGCTGGAGGAAGTTGTCGGCGATGACGTCTTTGACGATGAGTTCACCGCCTTGGTGTCGGATGACCTGCCATGGTCCGCCTTCGTAATCGACAGCTCCAAAGGTGCGTCGCACGTAGTCGTAGCCCCAATCGCGGAATTTTCCCTCGGTGTATTTCATGATGTTGCCCTTGTGGACGAGGGTGACGCTCTTGCGATTTTTTTCGAGAGCATAGCGCACAGCAGCATCGACCAGGCGCTCCGTACCTTCACGCGAGACGGGTTTGACCCCTAAGGACACGGTATCGGGAAATCGAATGCTCGTCACCCCCATTTCCTCGATGAGGAAGTCGCGCAGGCGCTTGCACTCCTCCGTGCCGGCCAGGTACTCAATACCGGCGTAAATATCCTCTGTATTTTCCCGAAAGATGACCATGTCGACCAATTCGGGCCGACACACCGGCGAAGGCACGCCCTCATACCATCGCACGGGACGCACACAGGCAAAGAGGTCCAGCTGCTGGCGCAAAGCCACGTTGAGCGAGCGGATACCCCCTCCTACTGGCGTAGTCAGCGGCCCTTTGATCGCAACTAAATACGTGCGGATGGTGTCGACAGTTTGCTGCGGTAGCCATTCCCCCGTCTGATGGTAAGCCTTCTCCCCAGCAAGGACCTCCTTCCATTCGATGCGTCGCTGGCCATCGTACGCCTTTTCCACTGCTGCATCGAGCACCGTTTTTGTCGCACGCCACACGTCGGGCCCAATGCCATCTCCTTCAATAAAGGGTATGATGGGATGGTCAGGCACCTGGAGTTTTCCCTCGATCATCTGGATCTTCTCAGCCATAATCCATTTGTTTTCTGAATGTTGTGCATTAAAGAAAAACCTTATGTAAAAAACCCCTATCTTTGTAGTGCCAAAGGTAGGAAAATATGTGTGAAATGCGATGGAGGGCGAATGCTCCAGTAGGTTGATGGCGTGGGGCGTATAAAATGGTTGACGACAATGCACAATCCAATACTCGACCCCACTGGACAGGGAATGACGGCTGATGAGCGCGTCGTGGAGCGCGCGCTTCGCCCTCTGCGCTTAGAGGATTTTGCCGGCCAAGAACGCGTTAAGGAAAACCTACGCGTATTTATCGAGGCTGCCCGCATGCGCGGCGAAGCCTTGGATCACGTACTATTGCATGGGCCGCCGGGTTTGGGCAAGACGACGCTTGCTCACATCATCGCCAACGAGCTCGGCGTATCAATACGCACCACTTCGGGGCCAGTGATCGAAAAGCCGGGCGACCTGGCCGGGCTATTGACCAACTTGCAGGAGGGCGATGTACTCTTCATCGACGAAATACACCGACTGTCGAACACCATTGAGGAGTACCTCTATTCCGCCATGGAAGACTACCGCATCGACATCATGATCGACAGCGGCCCCAATGCACGCACCATTCAGCTTCAGATAGCGCCTTTTACTTTGATCGGAGCCACGACGCGCATGGGGCTGCTCACTCCCCCGATGCGCGCGCGCTTTGGCATCCAGTGTCATTTGGATTACTACGATGTCGCCACGCTGATGCACATCGTGCGACGAAGCGCACGCCTTTTGGACATAGTCATCGACGACGAGGGCGCTGAAGAGATTGCCCGACGCAGTCGTGGCACTCCACGCATCGCCAATGCACTGCTTCGCCGCGTACGCGACTTCGCTCAAGTCAAAGGAGACGGCCACATCGATCGGGCTATTGCCCACTATGCCTTAGACGCCCTACAGGTCGATGAGCACGGATTAGACGAAATGGACAACCGCATTTTATACACCATCATCAAAAAATTCAACGGCGGGCCCGTGGGCATTCAGACCATCGCTACCGCCGTAGGAGAAGATGCCGGCACGATCGAAGAGGTGCACGAGCCCTTTCTCATCATGGAGGGATACATCCAGCGCACACCACGCGGTCGGGTAGCCACACCCAAGGCCTTCCGTCATCTCGGCATGACACCGAGGCAAACCGATAGCCCATCCCTCTTTGATGGATAATGCCGTTGCACATACGGCTCATATCGAAATCTGAAAGCGCAGCTGGTGGTAATAGACCGTCAATCGTTCGTCTCCTCGTGCGCGAAGGGCGTCAAACACGCCCACGTTGTACATCACACGCATGTACTCATAAGGGTACCAATTGAGCGCCAGGGTCCACTCATCGGCCTTTCTGAACTTGCGCATCCCGTTGTAGCGCAAAGCGATTTGAAAAGCGCCGTATTGTCTTTTCTTCCAGTCTAAGGGTTTGGTAGGACGCACCTTGCCGAAGCTCTTGCGCGCATCGATAAAATTGCGCCGGTCATTGGTGAGCATCACATCGATCTGGGCATAATACATGGCTCCCCGAGAGACCCCCTTAAGAGTATACACGCGGATGGGCGTCCACTCCGCCTGTAGGCCCAAGCGTTTGAACAAGAGAAGTTGCTCAAAATTAAAACTCAATGCGCTATCCCATCTTTGATAGGCCCGCGTGGTGGAATAATCTAAGAAATAACTCGACGGAGCAGCTGTAAAGGCGATGAGATCGTCACCTCTATGATGGTCCCAATGGATCAGGTGTGCCCCAAAGCCCGAATACCAGACAATAGAACGCTCCCTCGAACGATAGGTAAAGGCGACCTTCCCAACATACCTCTTCGGACGCGTCGAACGCCCTACTCCACTTGCGCTGGTATACAGATAAGCGAGCTGAAGGCTCAATGCGGGCACAAAAGCCAGACGAGGTACATAATAACCAAAACCAAAATTGCGCTTGTGGAAATTACCGACCAAGAAGGGCCCCTCCATGAAGAGCCGATACTTCGAGCTGGTGTTTTGCACCAGGCTAATGGGGTTCAGCTGATTGCCAACGAAGAGGTATCCGCCGATGGTGGGCACCTTCCATCGCAGGTAGAGATCCTTAAAGCGTACGCGCTCCTTGGCCAGCTCTACTTGAACCTTGTAATCCACCTTTGGCGCTACACTTCCCTTCATATAAAATCGAAGGCGCCGTACTCCGATAAACGAATGAAATCCGGCACCGGTTAAGCTGCCCGAGCTGTAATCCAACATCAAGCGCCCGCCGAACTTCCACGTCGGATAACTTAGCCCATCTGCTTTTTGGGCAAATGTCGTTAAAGTTACCATCAGCAACGCCACTACACTGAAAATCCATCTTCCTACGTCCATCGCTATTGCCCTTTTGCATCCAATCTCTGTAGAAAAATGCCTATATTTAGGCATTAAATCTGGCGCAAATGTACGAGGGATAATCTGGAAGCATTCAAAAAGTATTTTAATCTTTTCATAAAATTCTGTTAACTCCATCACACAACACAACGGCAGGATTCCAGTACTTTGCAGCCGTATTATAGTTAATAATCCACAATAAAAATCACCGTATTATGGAAAGGAGCAGGATAGTAGCCATCTTGATCGGACTGGTTGTCTTAGGGGCATGCAGTACAAAGTCTCAGAGCACTTCTGCACAGAAGGTAAAAAGTCCACAAGCGGCGACTACAAGAGTACAGACGCCTTCCGCTACAACTCAAATCGAAGAGATGTCGGCGGAGAAGTTTTATGAGCGCATCAAGCAGGGCAATGTGGTCGTCATCGACGTACGCACTCCACGCGAATACGCAGAGGGACACATTCCCGGAGCCGTCAACATCGATTTCTACGCACCCGATTTTGAAAGCAAGATTGCCGCTTTAGACAAGGACAAGGAGTACTTGGTACACTGTCGATCGGGCAATCGCAGTAGAAGGTCTCTGCAAGTCTTCAAAAAGCACGGCTTCAAAAAGATCGGCCACCTGACGCACGGCATCAATGAGTGGTACCAAAAGGGACTGCCCATCGAAAAGGGAAATCAATAGCCTCAAGGGCATACAGCCCCTACACTGACCGATGGATTCGCGTAATCCCTCACTCGAAGCGCTCGAGTTGGGAGAAAAAGAAGTCGGCTTCGATGCGTGCGTTTTCGTCGCTATCGGAGCCGTGGATGGCATTTTGTCCGACGTCAGTGCCGTACTTTGCGCGGATCGTGCCGAGTTCGGCCTTAGACGGGTCGGTAGCTCCGATGAGCTTGCGAAAGTCTTCGACGGCGTTGTCCTTTTTCAGGATGGCGGCGACGATGGGGCCCGACGACATAAAGGCCACCAATTCGTCAAAAAACGGGCGTTGGCGGTGAACGGCGTAAAATTTCTCGGCCTGCGCACGCGTCAATTGCGTGTATTTCATCGCTACAATTTGAAAGCCCGCCTCCCCGATTTGCTGCAAAATAGCGCCGATGTGCCCGGCTTTGACCGCATCAGGCTTGATCATTGTGAGGGTGATATTGCCTGCCATAAGTATAAAATTTTTGACCAGGTATCTGTACAAAACGGCGGCAAATATAGCGAATCTCACTGTGGTGGGGGGTCGGCTTCAAGGGCCTGGTCGTCGTAAAATCGCAGGTCGATGTTGCGCAATTGTTTGGTGCGGTAGATGATTTGACCTGCGTGATGGCTCATGTGTTCGATCACATGGATTACGATTTCATACCCACTCATCTCATAGCATTGCACGCGATAGGTCTTCTGAAGCTTCTGGCGGTCGAGTCTCTCGATGACTTCACGCAATTGCCTTTCGAGTTCGACGAGGCGTTCGATGAGTTCGAGCCTGGTGCAGGGATGCAGTGGAGCAAACTCCCTGCTTCGCTGACGCTCATAGGGCAGCCCCCCCAATGTCTTGAGCATATACTGGGAGGCATTGCCGATGAGGTGAAGCACCAACACGCCAATGCTGTTGCATCGCTCGCAGGGTGAGGCCCATATTTGTTCGTGCCAAAGCTCATTGAGACAACGGCGTATGCGGAGCAGGGATTCGTCGAACACATGCCGGCGAAAGGATTTTTTGAGCGCTTCGACGTCGTCGATCATGCAGGAGAGGCGTTTTGCACTACCATTTTACACACAAAAATACGATACCCCTCTCATGATACCTCTGCCTACCGAGCTCTCTATTAGAAGTCGCGAAGCAAGCGCAGGCGAAGCGTGCCGTCGTGGAGCGCTGCATATCCCGGGTCATCCTCTAAGAAGAAGTACCGCGAAAGGGATACTTCAACAGCTGCTGAAAACTTGCCAAGACGCAATAGCTTTAGACCACTTCCGAGTTCGAGCTGCATCAATCGGTGGTATCCATTGCCACAAAATACAAGCCGAAATTGATGTGTGGCACCTACCGCATAGAAGAGATAGAGCGCACGGCGGAGGTCCCAGGACTTTCCGCCGAAACTCGGGCAGTTACAGCCTTCTTTCCACAATAGAGGATAGGCGTCTAACCGAAAAAAATACGACCACCTCCAGCTGTACGGTAGAATGGAGTAATCATCGACGTACCATCCACTGCGCAAGCCAATACTGGCATACATCGGATAGCGGCCCAAGGGCATGCCCACGGTCAGCTCTAAGGGGACGACATAGTCCATAGCGGGCCTGCGCGATTCGTACAATGGAGTAGTACGCACCATCGTGCCACCTATACCAAAGCCCACTTGTGCAAGGGCCGGGCCGGCAAAGACACTCATCAGCAGTAGAAAGAAATAACGCGTTTTCATGGCATGCTGGTTTGAAGATAGGCTTGGCTATTTGCAACAATCGAATTGATGTATTGTCGTAGCTGGTCGATGCCGCGATTTTTGAGTGCAGATATTTGAAATTGTGGAGGGAGCTCTTCCCAATGTTGTTGCATTTTTTCGCGGAAGTTACGAATATTTCGCTGGATGTCTTTGGTAGATGCCTTGTCTATTTTGGTGAAGACAAGGCAAAAGGGCACGCCGTACTCGCCCAAATTGTTGATAAAATTGAGGTCAATAGTCTGCGGGGGAATGCTCGCATCGATCAGTACAAACACACAGGCAAGCTGTGGCCTGTTCGTCAAGTAATTATACACCATCTGCAGCCATTGATGGCGTTGGGCTTTTGAGGTTTTGGCGTAGCCATATCCCGGCAGATCGACGTAATAGCGGTCCTGGCCGAGGGAAAAGAAGTTGATCGTACGCGTCTTGCCCGGTTGGGATGAGGTATGAGCGAGGTTTTTACGGCCGAGCAGTCGATTGATGAGCGTCGACTTGCCGACGTTCGACCGTCCGATGAAGGCAAATTCCGGCAGATTGGTTTGTGGTAGCTCCTCGATCTTGACGTAACTCCCAATGTATTGTGCCTCTTGGGACATACGTATTAAAATTTCTGGCAAAGTATTTGCGTTGTTTTTTCAGGCTGTTTTACTATTTTAAACGAGACAACAAAAGAGATGTTTTTATGCGTACCTCAAGGGGGATTGGCTTCGGTCTTGTATGTATATTGCTCATCGCATCTCTTACTGGAGCGAATGCACAGTTCAAGAGCGGTATTCATTTTGGGGTCCACACGCCGTATTTTCTACAACCTGATTTGATATTTACGACGGAAGAAGGAGCTAAGTACCATCTGGAAGTGCTCCGAGGACCAAAGGGTCTACAATTGGGAGTGTGGTTGCGCCTCCAATTCGCGAGTATTTACTTGCAAGGGCAAGGGACACTCAACAATACCCGATATCGGTACCTGCTAACTGATGTCAACGGCCAGCTCTTCGAAAAGTACTTCGAAGAGGAGTATCAGCACTTCAGTATACCGATCAAGCTCGGATGGGATTGGGGATGGTTGTCTACCTATGTGGGTGTGACGGGCAATTATCTGCTCAATCACCTCAGCGATTTGCGCGAGCTACCCTTTTTCGACGAGGAGTGGAAGGAATTTCAATGGGCGCTCAATGGAGGCTGCATGGTGGAAATCTGGCGTTTGAAGCTCGAAATTGGCGTCGAACAGGGACTTGGAGCCTGGAAGGAGCACGTAATCATCGACGGTCAGCCGTATAAGCTACTCGATCGCCCAGGGAGAGTGATCGCCAGTCTCTATATAGTACTTTGACCTCTTAGGATGTGAGTGCTTCGATATTTTGAGGTAGGTCTTTAAAGGACACCTCTGCCACTCCCGATACTCCACTTTCTTGCATGAACACGCCGTACAGTCGGTCGATTTCGGCCATGGTCAGCTTGTTGTGTGTGACGACGATAAACTGCGACTGCTGGGAAAACTCGCGGATGATTTGATTGAATTTCATGACGTTGGTGTCGTCGAGAGGGGCATCGACCTCGTCGAAAATGCAAAACGGTGCGGGCTTAAGCAGATAGAGGGAAAAGAGCAATGCGATGGCGGTGAGTGTCTTCTCCCCTCCCGACAGCTGACGCAATGTGCGGGGGCGCTTCCCCTTGGGTTTAGCCACAATTTCAATCGGCGAATGGAGCGGGTCGTCGGGATGCAATAAGACGAGATCACAGTCGTCTCCCTCATGGAAGAGTCGGCGAAAGACTTCCTTAAAATTGGCTCGTACGCGCTCGAAGGCATTCATATAGAGTTCGACGGCCTGGCTCTCGATTTCGTCCATCGTCTTTTCGAGGGAGTCTCGTGCTTTTAATATGTCGTCGCGCTGGGTGACAATGTGATCGTATCGCTCCTGGAGCTGGACATAGGCCTCTTGTGCTAAGGGATTGACGGCTCCCATGGAGTCGATGCGTTGTTGAATTTTGCGGAGTTTTTCTTCTAATTTCTCGGGGGTGAGGTCATCGGGAAGCTCTGGGGGCGACTGAAAGATGTCGTCCAGCTCGATATCAAATTGGACTTTCATGCGTTCGGCGAGCTCGGTGCGCTTCATTTCTAAATGGTGTTCTTCACTTTGCCATTGGTCGAGCTTTTCGCGCAGGGTTTCGATGTCTTTGCGCAATTGTGCAAGGTGTTTTTCTTCCTCGAGAAGGGCGTTCTTCTCTTTGTACAGCGCTTCTTCTTCTCTTTGGAGCGTCGACTGCAACTCGGACTTCTTTTGATGCAACACATCGAGCTCGGCATGCAGTTGTTTTAATCGGTTGCGTAGTTGATCGAGATCACGTTGGGATTGTTGACGCTGCTTCGCCTCGGCTTCGAGCTTCTCCAATAGGTTATGGCGTTGTTTTTTGAGCTGTTGGGCTTCGCGTTCGGCCGCTTGCAAGCGATGCTGCAATTCGACGAGGGTGATTTGCGCTTGCTGTCGCTTTTCAGACCATTGTAGGAGTTGTTGTTGTAAGGCCTGGAGAGCTTCGCTATCTGGGGATTGGGTATCCTGCAAAAGCTGATGTAGCGCTTTGTCGATGGCGTCGCGTTTTTCGATCGATTGCGTTAATAGCTGCTGCCATTCCTGTTGCTTGCGGACGATTGCCGTGTGTTGCTGACGAATGTCGTCGATCTGGGTCTGCAACCACTGCTGCTGAGAGAGCAACTGCTTCGTACGTTGGTCCAAGACAGCGATGCGTTCGCGTAAGCCCTCGATGTTCAATTGTTGGATGTCTTGTTCGAGCTGATGCCGTTTTAGCTGCAAGGCCTGGAGGCGATCTTGCGTACGCTGTACTGTTTCATGCAGCTCTTGAACTTTGTCCTTAAGCTTTTCGAGCTGCAACTTCCGTCCGAGCTTTTTTCCCACAAAGAGGTCTAATGCTCCTCCTCCCATGGCGTATTTGCTCTTCCAAACTCCCGTCTCGGGATGAAGGAGTACGGCCTCCTCAGTAGGCAATGGCTGCTGCAAATCACTCGACAAGTAGACGTGCCCCAGTAAATGGCTGATGACGGGCAGATATTTTTCTTCGGTCTGCACGATATGCATAGCGGGAGTGAGCTCCGGTGGCGGCGAAGTGGTCGAGGGCGGCGTGTTTGAAAACTGCTCCAGCACGAAAAACGAAGCCATGCCCTTTTGTCCTGTGCGGAGCCAATCGATGGCCTGACGGGCCTGCTCGGCAGTGTCGACGATGAAATAGTGGAGATAATGGCCCAGAAAAGTTTCGATAGCTGGTCGATACGGATCGGGCACATCGATAATATCGCTGAGGAGCGGCACCTTACCACTCCAATACTTATGTAGTTGACGCACGGACTCGGGATACCCTTCGAGCCTTTCGTGGACGCTTTTCAATAACTGGTATTCGTTTTGCGCGGCATCGAGCTGGCGCTCCTGTTGGCGCAGCTCTTTTTGGAGCTGTTGGATATCTCGCTGTAAGTGCTGGAGCTCCTGTTGTTTTTGGTTGTATTGTTTTGTCTTTTGATCGAGCTGTTGCTGGACGCTTTGACGCTCGCGTTCGAGCTGTGCCTTTTGGGTTTGAAGTGCGCGGAGCTGCTCGTTGAGATCGTTTTCCTTTGTGTCGAGCTGTTGTAATTGATCCTTGAGTTGTTGGAGTTTGGCGGTGAGTACGGCAATCTCTCGCTCGTATTGGTTTTTTTGGCGCTGGTAATCTTTGAGGCGCTCCTCTTTGTTTTGTTGCTGAGCTTGGTGTTGTTCGTATTCCACTTTGACCTTTAGGTAATGCACCTCGCACTGCTCCTTGTGCTCTTGTGCTTCCTGTAGTTGTTGACGCAGCTCATCGAGTTGTTGTCGTAGATGCTCGATGCGATGGTCGATTTCACGAAGTGTTGCGCGGTATTCACTTTTGCTTTGGTCGATACGGCGTATTTCGAACTGTAGGAATTCTTGTCGATGCTTTAGAGCGTCTCTTTCGGCTTCGAGTTTTTGGATTTGGTTGATCCAATCGCTGAGCGTACGTCTTTTGCTGTTGACGGAGAGCTCTTTATCGAGGTTTTGTTTTTTCTTTTGTTGAAGGGCAGATTCGTCACGAGCCAGTTGTGCTTTTTTATCGGCCAGCTGTTGGGACAAGCTCGCTACTTCAGCCCGTATGCGTTGGAGCGCACCGTCGATGTCTTTAGTACGGTGGTAAGCCAGGGCGATGCTGAGGTGTTTTCGCTGTTGTTGTAGTCGTTCGAGGCGCTGAGCCTTTTGGGCCTGTCGGCGAAGGGCTTGGAGCTGGCCTTCAAGCTCGTGGAGGAGATCCTCTACCCTATTGAGATCTTCCTGGGTACTCTTCAGTTTGAGTTGGGTTTCGTGCTTACGCTTCTTGAATTTGGCTACGCCTGCGGCTTGTTCAAACATTTTACGGCGGGCATTGTCCTTGTCGGCCAGGATTTCCTCTACCATGCCCAACTCGATGATGGCGTAGGTATTGGAGCCGATACCCGTATCGATGAGCAAGTCGGTGATGTCTTTACGGCGGCATCGGACGTCGTTGAGGCGGTATTCGCTGTCGCCACTGCGAAAGAGCGTGCGGGAAATGCTGACCGTCTGGTACTCCGTGGGGAGAAGGCCTTTGTCGTTTTCAAATTCGATGGTGACACGGGCGTAGGGAGCTGGTTTGCGCCGCTCGGAGCCGTTAAAGAGCACGTCGGACATATTGCTCAGGCGTAGTTCGGTACTCTTTTGCTCACCGAGCACCCAGCGTATCGCATCGACGATATTGGACTTGCCCGACCCGTTAGGACCTACAATGCCCGTAATGCCACGATCAAAGTGAATGAGGGTTTCGTCGGCAAAGCTCTTAAACCCCTTTATGCGTAGGCTCTTCAATTTCATGGGTCAAAGATAGCGAACTTTTATGCGATAGTTCACACATATTGCTTTATTGCATGCGTAATGCACTGGTATCTAACATTTCATACATACAAAAAGGATACATACATACTCACTGAGCCGGTAAGCTCGGCAACTACCATTTCATACCAGCAAAAAAGTCGCACAATGCTGTCAAGCGGGAGCGAGCTGCCACCGCTGCTGGAGATAGTAAAACAGCTTATAGAGGATGTAGATGTGTATAAAACCGAAGATCTCGAAGCCTATGAGGTACCAGGGCCATTCGCCAATCACGAGGGGATTGGCCGCAAGAGGGCGATGGCACAAGTACATGTAGTTGGCGTTGAGCAGGTAATTGATCGTTCCGACGGTGAGCATGATGACATTGCCCAAAATGAAGGCATAGAGCCAGCTGCGCGGACGTATCGGGCGCTTTTTGGCAAAGAAGAAGTACAGGGGATAGACCACGATCGTTCCGTGTCCGAGATAGTAATCAATGACGTAATTGAGACCCTGGCCATCGGTGAGTTCGGGGGTGAGCAGGGCATGTATACCGCCCGGCATGCCGAGGAGGAGGAGAAATTCGTAGACATTTTGGTTGAAGCGCAACAAGAGCCACATCAGTGCAAAGCGCGAAATGTCGCACATGTGCAGTGGCAGGGAATGGCTTTCCGTCCAGCTGTGATTGGTGATATCGAGGTATTGGACGTAGACTTCGCGCAGTACGAGCAAGACAAATACCGTATAGTGGATAAAGCGCACTTTAGACGGCGCTTTTTTTTCGACTGTAAAGAGGAGTATTCCAAATAGGATGACGCTGATCAATCCCCAGGTCCATGTTTCACCGAGGATGGGGATGGGCACATGTCTGGACATTTCTTCCATAACAGCAGAGATTAATGTACGCGTGGGCGTGGCGGTAGAGCATCGATGATACGAGCTTCTTCTTCGATCCACCATTGGAGGCGCTTGCGAATGGCCTCGTCGTCAAAGTAATGGCGCAAGAGTTCGAGGAAGATCACTCCGTGATTTTGCTCTTCCCGCCAGAGTTTTTCGTAATATTTTTTGAGCTCTTCATCCTGGAGGTGTTCGGCGAGTTTTTTAAATCTCTCCACGCCACGCATTTCGACCAGGCTACAGATGATCATTAGGTCCATAAAGCGTTGGTCGCGACCGTGTCGGCAGCGCTGGTGGAGTTGTTGCATATAGGGATCCTTTTCGATCGTTGGGGGCAAGCGTATCCCACGCCGCTGTAGGAGCTCGAAGACGCTCTGAAAGTGCTCGAGCTCTTCGATCGCCGTCTCGACGAGCTCGGGAATGATCTCTACGCGGTCGGAAAACTTAGCTACAAGGCCCATCATCATCCCTGCCGCCTTGCGCTCGCAATTGGCGTGATCGATTAAGAAGGCATCCAGATCAGCGAGCACCGCATCCACCCATTCGTCCTTCGTAGGACGCAAATCCTCTACCTTGAGCCAGTTGTTTTGCTCCGCCATAGCACAAGACTTTTATCCCCGCACAAAGACCCACCAGATAAAGAGCAGCAATAGGATCGTGATGATGATGAGTATTTTAAAAAACTGGCGTTCCTGCTTGCGCAGTGCTTTTTCCCTTTGTGCTTTTTTCTTCTTGAGGCGCATGTGCTTAGGCTTTATTCGGCGCTTAAGTTAGGAATTTTTGCCGAAAAGGGCAGCTACATGGTACATCTACTGTTTTATCCCTCCCCTACTCTGGTCGTCGCACCACGATGTAAACGGGAAAGTGATCGCTATAGCCTCCGAGATAGGTATCGCCCGCATACGTCCGAAGCGGGTATCCCTTGTATTGGCCATAAGGAGTAGTGCTATAGGTGGGGCGAAATATCTTAAATTCGACAAAACGCCATCCCTTATTTCCCTCCAACCAAGCACGCGATAGGATGATCTGATCAAACAAGCTCCACGCATCGCGATAGGCCAAGGAGCCCACTCCCTTTTGATAGAGGGAAACAGCGGGATTAAAGAGTGCTGACGGGACTTGATCGGTCGTATCTCCTTTAGCTTTTAACATCTCTGCGATACTCTTGTCGACGGGCTCGTCGTTGAAATCTCCCATGATGACGATACGTGCCGTGGGATGCAGCACGAAAATCGAATCGACCACCCTGCGCACGACCTGTGCCGCTTGGATGCGCTTCCATTCCGAAGCTTCCCGCCCTCCTCTTCGTGACGGCCAGTGGTTGACCATCACAAAGATGGTATCGCCATCGAGCACCCCTTTGACTTCCATGATGTCTCGCGTCGGTCGCACTGTTTCCCCTTCACGCGATAGAGCCACGCGATGCATACGCACATCCAAAGGCTGGAAGTGACCGGGATGATACAAAAGTGCCACATCCACTCCGCGCTGATCCGGCGAGTTGCGGTGTATAAAACGGTACTGCAGCTTCTTGTCGGAAAGGCCCCTGATCAGGTCGCGCAAGACCTCCCGATTTTCCACTTCCGCCACTCCGAGCAAAGCCAGAGGCCCCCTACCCCGCTTTGCCATATCGGCGATGACGCGCACAAGATGGGCTACTTTTTGCTCGTAGACATCGCCATCGTATCGCTTTTCCCCCGCTGGGGTAAACTCCTCGTCAAAGACCTCGGGATCGTCAATGGTATCAAAGAGGTTTTCCACATTGTAAAAACCTATGGAGACATAGCTGTACGCTCTATTCCTCGAATCATCCTGCAAATACTCTCGATGTCGCGGATCACAGGCAATGAGCATTCCCACAAGGACAACGACAAGCCCACACCACCGCGCCGCTATTTCCATATACCTCGATGCGCTTTTACCATTTCACAAATTTAAGAACTCCCGAAGTATTGTCATTCGTATGAAATTGTACGACATACGCCCCTGCGGGAAGGGAGGACACCGAAACAGGCGCATTGGCCATACTGGTCCCTTTCATCACGAGGTCACCGTGCTGGTTGTAGATCCCATATACGATCGGTTGTGATAGAGGAGATGTACCCTCAGGCAAACGGAAAAGGAATACATCCCGTACGGGGTTGGGGAAAAGTTGAATCTGTAGCATTCTACGCCCCCTTTGATCGGCGACGGCAGTTGCTGTCGAAATCTGTCCTGTCCACACTCCTCGACCATGTGTAAAGGCGTACAAGCGACTGTCGGTGGGCCGTATTTTTACCGTAAAGACGGGTACTCTCGGGACAGTTGGATCCTTATGCCATACCTCCCCTTCGTCGTACGAGAGGAAAAGACCGTAATCCGTACCCAGGGCAATGAGCTCAGGGTACTGAGGAGCCACTGCTATGGAATTGATCGGCAGATACTTCGGCAGGTTGGACGAGATGTCTATCCACTCTGCATGATCCGACCAGATGTTTTCCACCCGCCAGATGCGTGAGTCATTGTCGTAGTTGGACATCCCCACATACAACACGTCGGGGTTGGTGGGATGCTGGACGATCGTGCGTATGAAATCGTTCTTGAGGTGCTCGGGCGCCTGTTCGTCAAGTGGGACATTCTCGATCACTGACGTACCGTCCCAGACCAGTCGCCGCAATTCCCCCTTCTTGCCTCCAATGAAAAATACGCGCCATTGCGGTACATCGGGATGTGGAAGGATGATCGCCGCATAGGGCTGTGTGAACTCCTCTGTCACGACTGTCCACTTCTGGCCGCGATTTTCAGTGTAGTAGACGCGATCCTTTTTCATGAGCAAAATGTGCCGAAAATCCTCGGGGTCGATGTAAAAGGGGGTGATAAAATAGTTTTTACCCTCCCCCTCAATGGTCTTTGCAATGCGCTGCGCTTGAGAAGTGTTCAGGTCTTTGACATAATAGAGCACGTTGCGCTGAATAGAGAGGTATAGCTCCCGATCGTTGTCTTTGTTGACATAGCAAAAGCCTCCATCTCCTCCCCATATTCTTCGAAAGACATCGTTATCCATCTTACCGAGTAAAGTGCCGTTGTCTTGTGTGCCACCGATGACTTGATCGGAGTACATGAAATAATCTCCCGTATAAAATTGTGTGATGTTGAGCCCATCACTAAAGGGGCCCAGATAGATGACGCTATCGTCTTCGATGATATATTCATAAATGCCCCCGTCATTCGTCAGATAAAACGCCTCAGGGTCGTGGGGATCGAAGAGGATGTAGTGTTGATCGACATGCCCTATGCGCATTAGCTTCCAAGTGTTTCCTCCGTCGTTGGAATACGCAGCACCTATGCTTCCGACGACGACGAAGTCGGGATTGTCGGGATGGACCTGAATGCACATGGTGTACCAGGCGTACGCACTGGCCATGTGGGGTTTGGTGGTCTCCTTCCAGGTCTTGCCGCCATCGCGACTGGCAAAGACACCGTATATTCCCCTCTCTCCTGCCTTACGATCTTCGGCAATAGCGTACATCACCATGGGATTACTCTCACAGATCGACAGGTCAATGCGCCGAATCGGCAGGTCGGCCTCAGGTGCAAAGGGGAGAAATTCGGTAGCGTCCAAGTTGGACTCGTGCAGCCGATAGATGCCCTTGCCGCGGATGGCCACGTACACCAGTGAGTCGCGCGTCACCTCGATATCCGTACATTCGTCATAGAGAATCTTTTGAAAGGTCTCTCCCGCATCGTGCGAGACGTAAAGGCCGTTTTTAGAAGCTACGTACAGGGTATGCGTATCGGTACGCGAGCACACGACGCGCCAGCAGAGGTAGAGATCATTGATCTGCGAGCCCGGCAGGAGCTCGAAGGTGCGTCCGCCATCGGTACTCTTTAAGATACCCTCACCTTCGATTCGGGCAGAGTTTCCCGTCACCTCTCCCGTGGCTGCGTACAACACCTCGGGCTGAAAGGGATTCTGGGCAAGGAAGCTCACCGCCGGCGTCTCGCCGTTATCGTCAATAGGTATCCATTGATGGACTACATAATCATAGCGCCATATGCCCCCCGAAATGCCGGCAGTGACGAAATTGTCGGGATCGGTCACATCGACGACCAATCCACGCACGCGACCATGAATATTCGACGGCCCCATTTCCTGTACGTCAACGAGTCGATACTCACTGCGCAATTCGATGTCGCGCATCCGCTCCTCCCACCTTCGAAAATACCTTCGTATGCCCATCGGCATATTGGGATCGCTGATGTATTTGAATGTCTTCAAGTCATCTTCCCAGCCGGGATGGTCACCCTGCGACTCGACGGCTTGCCAATCACTCTCGCCTCCCTCGGGGATATCTTCCCCGCATTGGGTCATCAAGAGCAAAGCCGTAACCGACGAAAATACCAAGCCGAACAGGATAAAAACCAGATATCTATAGGACTTGCGCATAACTCAACGATTTTATTAGATGAGTTCAACACCAAAAGGTCTATCGAGCTGCACTTGAATGTGATCTTGGACAGTGGTAGCCAGCGATAGTCCCACATAATCGGGCTGGACGGGAAAGGACTTGTGTTTGCGATCGACCAACACGGCCGTCTGTACCGATGCGGGGAGGGTCTCCATCAATGGTTTCATGGCGTAAAAGAGCGTCCGCCCCGTATTGGCCACATCGTCGATGACGACGATCGATCGGCCGCGCAGCTGGCTCGTCGCGATGCCTTCGATGCGAATAGGATCGACATCCGGCGCAGCGGGGTTTAATCGCAAGCGAAATAAACGAACCAACCACGGAACAATGCGCTCTAATTCACCGAGCAAAAGCTCCGCAAAGCGATAGCCGTTGTTGTTGATACCCAGGAGGATCAACTCATCGACATCGTAATTGTGCTCGTAAATCTGATAAGCCATTCTGCGAATCTTCTGCTCTACGGCAGGGGCATCGAGTACCTTCATGGATGAAAAAAATTTTAGTAAACTTGCATGGATTTCACACATCTCAGGTAAAGGTACAAAAACGCTTATGATATCTGCATTCCTGCTTGAGCGCATCGTCTTCATCCTCCTCACCATAACGGTTAGTGTATTGGCCTACCGCCTTTACATACGTATTTTCCATGCTATACGGTTGGGCAAACCCTTGGGAAAAATAGACCGCAAAGACGATCGCTGGAAGCGGGTATTGCTCTACGCCTTTGGCCAGCGCAAGATGTTTGATCGTCCCTTGGCGGGATTGATGCACTTGTTTATCTACACGGCTTTTTTACTCACCCAGGTTGAGCTCATTGAGATGATGATCGATGGCATACTGGGTACGCATCGCATCTTGATGCCCTATACAGGTGTGTTTTATGTCTTTATTGTGGGCAGTGTGGAGCTGCTTTCGGTCTTGGCCTTGGTGGCGACGACAGTCTTTTTACTGCGGCGTAATGTGCTCAAATTGCCGCGTTTTGCACATGAAGATTTGCGCGGATGGCCTTTTCTCGATGCCAATCTCATCCTCGTCGGCGAGATATTGCTCATCATCGGCCTACTGATGATGAACGGGGCCGATAGCCTATACCTTAGCGACATGCCTTCGCTGCCTCTCTCCAGCTGGCTCGGGCCACTTTTATGGGGAGGGCTCTCGGAGAGTGGGCTACACATCGTGAGCAAGGCGGGTTGGTGGCTGCATATGCTCGTCGTCTACGGTTTTATACTGTACATCCCCTTTTCCAAGCACTTGCACATTTTCTTAGCCTTTCCCAATGCGTATTATGCGCCCCTTCCACCCAAGGCCAAGATGAGCCACATGCCCGAGGTGACGCGTGAAATACGGGCAATGTTTGAGCCCACCGCTGCGGATCAAGCCGCAGTGTCGGAAGAGGAACTGCCCGAGTTTGGAGCCAAAGATGTCACCGACTTAGACCGAGGGAGCCTGCTCGCCGCCTTTACCTGCACGGAATGCGGACGCTGCACCGACTCTTGCCCTGCCAACATCACTGGCAAAAAACTCTCTCCGCGCAAGATAATGATGGCTGTACGCGACAGGGCCGAGGAAGTCATCCGCACTCAAAGCCTTGCTGAAAAAGGCCCCTCCGACGGCAAGACGCTCTTTGACTACATCAGCGACGAGGAGATCTTTGCCTGCACCACCTGCATGGCATGCGTGGAGGCATGCCCTGTACTCATCCATCCGCTGAAGATCATCTACGAGCTGCGCCGTTACAAGATTTTGACACAGGCGCAAGGCCCCTCGGAATGGATACCGATGTTTACCAGCCTCGAAAACAGCGGCAGTGTCTGGCAGGTGCAGATGCGCCGTACCGACTGGACGGGTACGGGAAATTGAGAGGGGCTTACCGGAGACTGGAGCATTCCCCCCTCTCACCCCAGTGCTACGTCGAGGATCATCATGACCACAAAGCCTGCGATAAAGCCCAGCGTTGCCAGGTCCGTGTAGCGGTCTTGCTGTGTCTCTGGTACGACCTCTTCGATGACGACGTAGATCATCGCTCCCGCGGCAAAGGCCAGGGCATAAGGCAGTACCGACACAAATTGCAGCACAAAAGCCGCCCCCAGCACCGCCGCCAACGGCTCCACAATGGCCGACATTTGACCGTAATGGAAGGCCTTCCATCGCGATAAGCCAAAGCGGCGCAGAGGCATGGCTATAGCAATGCCCTCCGGCAAATTTTGCAAGCCTATACCAATAGCAAGCGCCACGGCTTGCCCCAAATTCGTCCCATCCAAATGGAGGGCAGCACCGCCAAACAACACCCCTACCGCCATCCCCTCAGGAATATTGTGTAAAGTGATGGCCAACACCAGCAAGACCGTCCGATGCAGGGAGGTCGGAATCCCCTCGGCCTGCTTGAAATTGATATGTATGTGTGGTAAAAACTTGTCTAATACATAGATAAACAGCGCACCGAGGACGAAACCCACTGAGGCGGGCAACCACTTTGGTACATGTAGCTCCTCAGACATCGCGATCGCTGGCGCCAATAGCGACCAATAACTGGCCGCAATCATCACCCCTCCCGTAAACCCCAACATCATATCCAGCCACTTGCGGTGCAAATCTCGCACCAGGAAGACCAGCGACGCCCCAACCGCCGTCATCCCCCACGTAAATAGCGTGCCTACAAGCGCCTGTAACACCGGCGAGTCCAACGACTGAAAGAAGTCCATGATCACATTCAACATGCGCACCATTTTATACAATGGTAACAGCTCATCCTCAGTTTAGTTGAAAAATACTACTTTAAAGTCCAACCTTCGTGCGTGCGCTCCTACCTCTCTCGATGGGCACTTTGAAGGGCTTCGACTTCGGCTACGGTGTGTAAGGTCTTGAGCAAGGCATCGGGGTTGACACTGATGGAATCGATACCCTGGCGTACCAAAAACTCCGTAAAATCGGCGTAATCCGACGGAGCCTGCCCGCAGATACCCACCACCTTGCCCATGCGATGGGCTCCCTCGATGATAAGCTTGCAGGCAGTGCGTACCGCTATATGTCGCTCATCAAACAAATGCGCAATCAGCCCCGAATCGCGGTCCACCCCCAAGACAAATTGCGTCAAATCGTTGGACCCGATGCTAAATCCATCAAAAAACTTGGAAAATTCCTCTATCAACAGGACGTTGGACGGAATCTCCGCCATCATGAAGATTTCGAGGCCGCGCTCTCCCCTCTTTAGCCCACCACGCTCAATGACCTCCAACACCCGCGCGGCCTCTTCGGGCGTGCGACAGAACGGCACCATCACCTGCAGATTGTCCAATCCCATTTCCTCACGCACCCGCCGCACTGCCTGCACCTCGAGGATAAAAGCCTCTCGATATTCGTCGGAGTAATAACGTGAAGCACCGCGCCAACCCAACATAGGATTTTCTTCGGAGGGCTCAAACCGCGTACCACCGATCAAGTGTGCGTATTCGTTCGACTTGAAGTCCGAAAACCGCAAGATCACCTTCCGCGGATAAAACGCCGCAGCAATGACCGCGATGCCTTGCGAGAGCGTATCGACAAAGTACGAAGCCTTGTCTGCATACGACCAGGTGAGCGCATCGATCTGCTCTTTCAACGCTTCATCGAGCTCGTCATAATGCAAGAGCGCAAGGGGATGAATCTTCATCCACGAGGCGAAGATGAATTCCATCCGCGCGAGCCCCACGCCATCGGCGGGCAGTTGTGCATTGCGGAAGGCCTCCTCGGGATTGCCGATATTGAGGTAGATCTTCGTCTGCGTCTTAGGCAATTTGGTCGTATCGACATCTTCTACTTCATAGCGCAACAGCCCGTCGTACACCATCCCCGTTTCGCCCTCTGCCGTAGAGACAGTCACAGCCTGCCCCGTACGGAGCAGCTCGGTAGCATTCGATGTGCCCACCACTGCGGGGATGCCCAGCTCACGAGCTACGATCGCGGCATGCGAGGTTCTACCGCCCTGATTGGTGATGATTGCCGAGGCCTTTTGCATGATCGGCACCCAATCGGGATCCGTCATCTCCGTGACGAGTACCTCCCCCTCTTCAAAGAAGATCATATCTTCTGCGCGGTGTAATATGCGCACCTTCCCTTGCGCAACGGCATTGCCTACAGCGATGCCCTGCAATAGCGCCGGGCGTTGCTCCAACAAGCGATAGAGGCGCAGTAGCCCGCGGTCCTTTCTACTGTGCACAGTCTCCGGTCGAGCCTGCACGATGTAGAGGTCTCCCGTTAAGCCGTCTTTTGCCCATTCGATATCCATGGGTGTAGGACGGCCGTGTTTTTTTGAATAGTGTTCTTCTATGGCAAGGGCCCAGGAGGCGAGTTGGAGGGCTTCCTCATCGCCAATACAAAAGCGCTTGCGATCCTCCTCGGGTACGTCTTCCACATACGGACGATGCCGACGGACATCGTAAACCATGCGCCGCGCCTTTTCGCCCATGCGTCGCAAGATCAAACTGCGATATCCCCTGCGCAAAGTGGGCTTGTGGACGTAATACTCATCGGGCACGACATTGCCCTGCACCAATAGCTCGCCCAAACCCCAACTACCGTTGATCATCACCACGTCATCAAATCCACTTTCGGTGTCAAGCGTAAACATCACACCACTCGCGGCCAAGTCGCTGCGCACCATTTGTTGGATGCCGACCGATAGGGCCACCCCATCGTGTGTAAAACCGTGCTGATGGCGGTACACCATGGCGCGCGGCGTAAAGAGCGAAGCAAAGGCCTTCTTGACCGAATGCAGCAAATCCTCTGCCCCTCGCACCATGAGATATGTCTCTTGCTGGCCCGCAAAGGAGGCCTCCGGTAAATCTTCCGACGTAGCCGACGAGCGAACCGCCACATAGGCCTCATCGACACCCACCTCCTTCGAAAGCATTTCATACGCCGAAACAATCGCCTCCCGCAAAGCGGGATCCCACCCTCCGCCAACAATCATCGCCTGTAGCTCCTCCGCGCGATGCACCACGTGATCTAAATCCTCCATGTCGACATCCGCCAACAACCGCCGTATGCGCTCCTCCAAGCCATTCGACCGCAAAAAATGCCGATAGGCCTCTACCGTCACCGCAAAACCATTAGGCACGCGAATGCCCAAACTCCCCAGCTCCCTCAACAACTCCCCCAAAGAGGCATTCTTGCCCCCGACCACACCAATATCGTCTACTCCAATGTCGCGAAACCATCGTATCCACATAGGTGTCCCAGTTTTTACCAATTTTTGACGGTTTAAATATATGAAATGTTTTTAATATAACTGCCACGTATGAAATGTTCGTATAGCGTCGTGCGTTGGAATGGCATAAAATTTTCCGAGATGGAAAAATCCGTATCCGAAGCACTCCAATACAGAAGGGCTGTACGCCTCTTCGATCCCAACCGATCAATTGACCCAGAGGAGGTGCGCCAATGCCTTCAGCTCGCCACCTTAGCGCCCAACAGCAGTAATCTACAGCTGTGGGAGTTCCATCACGTGTGCGACCCATCGCTGAAGGCGAAAATAGCCGAATACAGCTTCGGACAAAATGCAGCCAGGACGGCCGATCAATTTGTCGTCGTCGTGGTGCGAAAAGACCTATGGCGCAAGCGCGCCCAATGGAATATCAATGCAATTAAAGAGCTCCATCTCGACACGCCTCCTCATCTCTCCGATATCCGTCTCAAAGAAGTCATCAGTTATTACAATCGCCTTATCCCCTTTTTGTACTTCGATATTTTGGGGCTCCTGGGATGGATCAAATGGCTCTTCTTCGCGCTTGTGGGGCTCTTTCGTCCCGTCTACCGCGAAGTGACGGCTTGCGACATGCGCATCGTAGCACACAAGAGCGCTGCCTTAGCTGCCCAGAGCTTCATGCTCCTGATGGCCGCCCGCGGCTACGACACCTGCCCCATGGAAGGCATCGACACGCGACGCATTCGAAAGCTCCTCCGCCTGCCGCGCAGTGCAGAGATCAACATGGTCATCGCCTGCGGCATCCGCACGGACAAGGGTATCTACGGCCCACGCCTGCGCGTCCCCTTTTCGGAGGTCTACCGCCAGTGGTAAGCCCTACAGGCGCACCATTTAATACCCATCGGTTAAACCTTTCCCACGTCACGGTATCCAAGGGGTACTGTCCTCACAGTCAAACTCCGCTGTATGCAAACATCGACCCTTCAACACATTGGATGGATGTTGTTCTGTATGAAATGGTTGTCGTGGAGTCTGTACTCCACCACCACACTCTTTGGACAGGACACGGTACATATCGCGATCCGTGCCACGGCATTGGGGCCTGAAATCGATGGCCGGATCTTTGGCACCAACCTCACCAACGAATCGCGTACGGCGTATAAAACCGTACACGACTCGGCATTTGTCCGCGCTGCGACCTCCATGGGCATCAAAGTCGTCCGCTTTCCCGGCGGCAACAACGCCGATGCCTACGACTGGAAAGCGCATGTGCGCATCCAGCCCGGGCGCCGGGTGTCCTGGGAGGGCGCGATCACACTAGCCGAAATAGCTGCTTTTTGCCAACGCATCGGCGCCGAGCTTTCCATCACGGTCAACTTTGGTACCGGTACAGCTCAAGATGCGGCAGACCTCGTCGAGTATCTCAACGGGCCGACCGATTCGCATTGGGGGGCATTGCGGGCAGCCCATGGTTTCGAAGAGCCACTCGATGTCCGATTTTTCGAAATCGGCAATGAAATCAACCAACCCCATCAGTGGTACCACTCCTGGACGGCCGAAAATCCATACAAGTACTACTTCGGCGGTTCAGAAGAGCGGCGCGGCAATTACCTCGCCTCCGCCAACCTCGACCCCATCGGCAAAAAGGGCGATGCCTTCAAGGCCAACGGCCAAGCGCACCAACTCTACTACCTGCGCTTTCCACCCGTTCGCAATGTCCAAGTATACTGGGCCGCCTCCGAAGGCGACGCGCGCTCGGGAAAATTTTCCCTATGGACACCCGCGGCCTCCCTTGAGGACTACGGTCCTCTCGACAGCGTTTACCAACTCGATTCCCTCGAAGGCACCCTCCAGTTTGGCGACGGCATCCACGGCGCCATCCCACCTGTGGGCTCGTGGTTTGTCGTCGAATACACCACCTACGGCCACGAAGGCTTCTTAGATTTCGCCCGGGCCATGCGCCGCGCACCTTCGTCGGTCCCTATACAGATCGGTGCCGTGATGCTACCCTTCCACAACCGCAAGCCCATCGCGTCCGACGACACTATGCGGCAAATTCTCCAACAGATCGATTTTATCGTCAGCCACCAATACGGAGCAAGCATCCCCACCGACCGCTACTCTTACCGTCGTCAAATCGCCCTCGAACGCACCGAAGGAACGAGCTACCAGCGCTATGCTCGCTTCCAGCAGTACGCCCGCCAACTCGGAGTGGACAAGAGCTACGGCATGGGCATCACTGAGTGGAATATCTTCCTCGATGTCGATAGCTGGAAGCTCAACCGCACCCAAGAGGCCGCCGTTATCGCTGCAGAGTTTTTTATACGCCTCATCAACGGCTTAGAGCGTTTTCCCGTATACATTGCTCACCAGTTTGCCCTCGGCGGCGTATGGCTCTCGCTGTATAACAACTGGACGAGCTACCAGATAGGCCCCATGGGAAACGTCTTTCAGGGCTTCCAGCCGTGGTCCCATGTCCATCGCCTTGCAGTCGATGTGCGCTCTCCCTCCGCTATGGCCTACGATACCGTGCTCCCCTACGTACAAGCCGCAGCCTCTATCGACACGATGGATCACACCATCTATGCCGTGATCACCAACAGCACAGAAGACGCTCCCCTCCCCTGTGTGCTCCACCTCGAGGACATGCCATCAGCCATGATCCACATCACCAGCATCGAATCCAACACCCCGTACGATCACAATGACGGCCCAAATGGCCCTACCGTAACGCCTCAAACGCGCATTCTCCATGCACCCTATACCTGGACCTTACAACCCCACGCGGTGTACTTCCTCCACATTGCTCCTGCAACTACCCACATCAAAACGACGGAGCACAGTGAAAACACGAGAGCCACGGCTTTCCCCAATCCCTTCCAACATACTACCACCATACGCATCTCCCGCAGCGGCAACAGCCCAAGATATGTCGACGTCTTCGACAACAGAGGGTATCGAGTACGTCGGCTTTCCCCGTCGGGTGAAGGCACCTTCTATTGGGATGGCCGAGACGACCAGGGCCGGCCTGTGCCACTCGGTCTCTACTGGTACACTTATTCCCATGCGATGGGAAAAAGAAGTGTGTACAAACTTCTCCGCCTATGACTATTGCCACACGCGACATCGTCTATCAGTACTTCGGGAGATCACCTGTGCGCATGTACTCATAAAAAAAGCGCATCCTCCGATACTGTGGATGCGCTTTATAAAGTACGGGGTGTTCTCTTCCGTTCAAATGGTTCAGCCCGCTCCATAGTGTTCAGCCCGATCGATATCCCACTGCCAAGGGGCTATTGATTGAAATTCTACTACAAAGTTAGACCGCCCTTCCAGGCCCTCTGTATTAAATTTTAGTACGACCCCAAAAAATTTTATCGATTTTTAACACGAGAGCGCAGAAAAAGAGGGAGATTCAATTGGCATTGGTGAAGAGGGCTGCAAATACATCATTACTGCGGATGGGCCAGACAAAAAAAAGGGAAAACTTGCGGAGAGACAGGGATTCGAACCCTGGGTCCCGCGTGAGCAGGACAGCGGATTTCGAGTCCGCCCCGTTCGACCACTCCGGCATCTCTCCGTACCCTCTACAAAGGGACGACAAAGATACGCAATTCATTCCATTTACGACGGAATTTTAACTACACATGTCCGCCCTTGTCAATCTTTCCCACGTAGAAATGTGCACAGGTCACACACCGCATGCCGCTGCTACATTTGCATGCTCGACTTTATAGCTTCTGGGATGCCAGGCTACTAAAATACTATTCCCAGCTCTTGATAGAGCCTATTTTGCGAGATTTTCCTCACACCTTTTGCAGACGTATCAGCGTCCTCTAACACCAGGATCGCGAGGGGGTCAATGTCCATCTTGTCCACCATCGACTCAGGAATTCCGACAATAGCGAAGCGCCCAAAAATTTGGATGGGCAAGCAAAGCGAAGGCTCTTCCCGCTTTGAGTTGGGTTCTGCCAGTTCGATGAGATCGTTGGCCATATAGAATTTACGTACTGCATCCCTCACAAGAGGCAGCTCAAACATTTCATCAAAGGCCACTGGCGCGCGGCCCATCTCCGCTGTGAAAGACACACCTGCATCTATGCGAATAAAACCTCCTCGCTTCATATTGAGGGTTACAGGCTTGTCGATCCCGTACAAATACCCGCGCACGCGCATCGGAGTTGCACACTCTTCGCTCATGGAGACAATCCTCGACTCCGTCAAAGTGGCACCCTCTTCACTACTTTCGACACACGGGAGCTCAACGACCACGCGGTCGATTGCGTAGACCTCATCATCCACAGTTCTACCGACGAAAATCCAACCATTGGGAAGCTCCATTCGAAGCGTATTGTCATCGCCCGATGTGAAGTGCGTGCCCTCTGGGACCCACAAATCTGTCGAACGAACGAACGAAAGTTCACCTACTGCCTGCGCGTTGTCGGCAAGGGCACCCTGGTCGACTGTATCCACCGCACATGCACCCATGACCAGGAGCAAGCCCATCATCCACAACCCTGTGATCTTGACGTTGGCTTTCATAGCTTCACTATTTTATCATGTACCGACAGCGAATAATCACTGTTCTGAAAAACGCTTATATGATTGCAACGCTGTAAAAAGATTTCCTTGTTTACAGTCCCTACTTTTTTTAAAAGGATTGCAATGCGGCATAGGTGTGCAAAAAACACAAAGCATCCTTCGACTTTTGTACTAAGACGCACCCCCTAATAGAGGATACCACCGCCCTTCCACCGCAGAGCGGTATAGCTGTGTGGGCTATACAAGGTATCCGCGCATGCATCGGCGCACGATTTCATACAGGCCAATTAAAATACTCCCTCAAGGTAAATCTACCAGAGGCAAATTCCGCGTACTTTGGCCGTTTAGGCGTTGCTTTACTTTAAGGCTTTTAGCTTGTCTTCTACGATGTACTCGTCACCGGGAGCATAGCCGTTGTGCGAATACACAATCTTTCCCTGAGCATCGACGAGATAGCTCTGGGGAATCGTCTGAAATCCAAGTGCTGTCATGAGATCCTTGTTGGGATCGGAGAGAATGACGAATGGCCAACCCTTCGAGCTGACCATGGGCCCCACCTTCGACAGGGCACGTGCATTGTCGATGGTGACGGCGAGGATTTCAAGCTGATAGGCCTCTTTCCACTCCTCGTAGAAGTCCGATAGAGCATCGAGCTCTTTTTTGCAGGGGGTACACCAAGTAGCCCAAAAAGTCACGTAGACGGGATGTCCCTTGCCGAGATAGTCGTTGATATTGACTGCTTTGCCGTCGAGCGTCTTGACCGATACTTCGGGAAAGGTCTGTTGGGCGTACAATCCAAAGCCTACGAGGAATACCATCCATGCCATCCACCATTTCATACAGCGAGTTTTTTGCGTATAACGCTTGTAAGTGGTGGTTAAATTGTAGATTATTGGCTATACTTGCCGTATGAAATGGTGCGCCTTCGAGTGATGGATTGTAAGTGTACTATAAGACATCACGTATGGAACCTTGTCATTGTCTTCTTAGGGGGGCAGGTGGCCTTGTATGCTCAATGGCAGGGATTTTCGGGCGGAGTACAACACCAGACCAATATCTTTTTGAGGGATTCGACCATTGGGGCGGACAATACACCTCAATACGACCATCAACTCATCGGCAACGAAACTTGGATCAACCTGCATTATCGAAAGGAGCAGTTTGAAGGACGCGTGCGCTTCGATCACTTTCAGAATTCCAATTTGCTCGACCCTCAGGGGAGTTTTAGCGGGACGGGCATTGGGTATTGGTATCTCTCCTATCGAGTAGACAGGGTGCGCTTCGACGGAGGTTATCTCTACGACCAGATCGGCAGCGGTATCATCTTTCGGGCGTATGAAGACCGCACGCAGCTGATCGATCGCGCCCTCTTAGGTGGTCGTATCGAATACGAACTCGCACCGGAATGGAAGATACGCGCCTTTACGGGCAAGCAAAAAAAACAATTCGACCGATACGATACCGATATTCGCGGTGTAGCCATCGACGGTTATCTCGACAAGGGTGCATGGAGCATTTCTCCCGGTGTGGGAATGGTCAACACGACTTATGACGAGCAGACCATGCAACAGATCGTCAACGTATTGGCCTCCTACCTGCCCGATGATCGCGTCGTACCCCAATACAATACGTATCTGACGACGGTGTATTCCACGGCACAATGGCGCAGGTGGAATCTCTACTTCGAGTGGGCGCATCGCTTTGCCAATGTGTTTTTCGATGCTCAGGCTCCGCGCTCCTTAGTCGATGGTTCTACAGTGCTGGGTAAGCTGGTCAAGCGCCCCGGCAATGTCTTTTACACCACCTTGAGCTACAGCCATCGCAAGCTCGGTCTCAGCATTGATGTCAAGCGCACCCAGGACTTTGAGCATCGCACGGATCCGCTGCTCGGCATCAATCACGGCATCATCGGTTTTATACCTCCTATGGGACGCATCAACACTTATCGGCTGACGGCACGCTATGCCCCCGCTACACAATACATCGGGGAGCAAGGCATACAAATCGACCTGTCGTACCGCCACAACAAGCGGTGGTACTTCAATCTCAATGGGAGTTACATCAAACAGCTCGACGGCACATTGCTGTATCGCGAGCTCTATCTCGAAGCGCTCTACAAACGCGGCCGAAAGGGACAGCTGCTCTTTGGGATTCAAAACATGCGGTACAACTTTGCCGTGTATCGAGGCAAACCCGGTGCGGAAGACGTACGCACATGGGTCCCCTACATGGAGTGGCTCCTAAAGCGAGGGCGCTACCACTCGTTGCGCATGGAACTACAATATATGTCGACGCGCCAGGACGAAGGGGATTGGGCCTTTGTCTTACTCGAATACGGCTATGCCCCCCACTGGCTGGTCGAGCTGTCGTACATGTACAATGTCATTCGCCTGGGAGATCCACTGAAGGGCTCCGAGGCACAGCGCTCCCAATATCTGCGCAGGGGTAGAAAGGGCTATCCTACCGTCGGCATCGTGTATGCTACAGGCCCCCATCGCTTTGGACTGCGCTACGTCAAGCAGACCGAAGGCGTGGTCTGCAGCGGGGGTATCTGCCGATACGAGCCGGCCTTTTCGGGTGTGCGATTTCAAATCAACAGCACTTTTTAATGAAAGGTACAATGTGTTTAGGCCTTTGGGGTATGCATTGGCGATATGTGTGGATGTGGATGGTGGTATTTGCAATGACCGCGTGCAAGGAAAAGCCCGTTACTCTGCCGGAATTTGAGATTCCGCAGGGAGATCGCAACGTGCTGATTGAGGAGTTTACAGGCGTACAATGCCCAAACTGCCCCGACGGCAGCGCTATCATCAAACAGCTCAAGGCAGAGCTCGGCAATCGCCTCATCCCCATCAGCATCCATCACGGATTTTTCGCGCGGCCTCTTCCAGAGAGCAAGCAAGATTTAAACTGTCGCTGCGGCTATGGCGATGCACTCATCCAGACCATAGGCAAGGGCCCTCTGGGTTATCCTGCAGCTGTGATCAACCGGCGCAAGGTCGGCCAAAAGCTCTATCCCAACAAAGACGAGTGGCGCGCCCTGGTGTTTGAAGAACTTCGTCGGCCGGCCCCTGCACAGATGTTTTTGCGCGTCGAGGGCGACAGCTCAAGCAGCTCATGGCCTATCCACCTCCGCATGGCCTTTGCCGAATCAATCGACGATGTCAAGCTCTTCGTCGTACTCGTCGAAGACGGCATCCGCGAAGTGCAAATCCTACCCGATGGCACCCACGATAGCGACTACATCCACTACTACGTATTGCGCAAGCCCATTACTCCTCCGGAGGGCCTTGCCATTGGCAGTGTCGCCGAGGGCGAAATCATCGAACGCAGCTTTCGAGTATCGGTCGACCGCTCGTGGATTGCAGAGCATTGCAGCGTGATTGGATTTTTGTACCAGCCGGGCCTTCAAAACGGCGTGTTGCAAGCAGTGTCGGCGCCATTAGTGCACTGAGGAGTACCATTTCATACGAACCACCCACTCAAAACAGTTAGGATAGTAAATTTCACAGCGCATGAAATGGTCGATTCTCTTCGCTATCGCATTGTGCGTCGGTTGTCATACGGATGAAATCGCACAGTCCCCGCCATCGGATGAGGTACACCGTAGCTGGGATGCAATGTTGCAGAAATACGTCGATGCGAAGGGATGGGTAGCCTACGGGCAATGGATGGAGGAAAAAGACCGCCTAAAGGCCTATCTCGACACACTTGCGCACTTTGTCCCCGATCGCCACTGGGACCGCCACCGTGCCATGGCCTATTGGATCAACCTGTACAATGCCGCAACAGTCTACACCATCCTCCAACACTATCCCATCAAGAGTATTCGCGAGATCGACAATGGCCGCGTGTGGAAGCGCAAATGGATACGCGTCGGCCGTAAAAAACTCAGTTTAGATCAAATCGAGCACACGCATCTGCGCAAGAAGTACGGCGATGCGCGCATCCACTTTGCCGTCAACTGCGCTGCACGATCCTGTCCGCCACTATGGAACCGAGCTTTTACCGCCGACCAGCTCGACCAACAGCTCGAACAGCGCACCCGTGCTTTTATCAACGATCCGACCTACAATTTCATCCGCCCAGATAGCATTCGCATCTCGAAGATCTTCGACTGGTATCGCAGCGACTTCGGAGACCTCATCGGCTATCTGAACCGATACAGTGCGACACCCATTCGCCTCGATGCAAAGATTTCCTTTTACGAGTACGACTGGTCCCTCAACGGCAATTAAGGCTCCCTGATACGGGGCATACCGCTATGCCCCCACCCTCGACAAGGGCAAGACGCGAGGGACAAGCTACAACGGTTTTATACGATACTGCAACAAAAGTCTACTCTGGCCTACACGACACCCTGTGCTCACTGTATTGATGCGCGTGGGCACCCGTTGCGCCGAATTATCGGACGATCATCACACTGCCTTCGGCCATGCGTCGCCCTGCGGCATCCATTATGACGATGTGGTATAGGCCCTCCGACCATGAACGCACATCCAAACGCAGATTATCCTCATGAGTACGGATGGCTTCCAGAATCATGCGTTGACCCACACTGTTGTATACAGCTGCGTAGCGCGGGACATTGGACAACTTTGGAAGACGTACGGAAATATGGTCAGTGGCAGGATTGGGATACACCTCGAGCGTCGGGATGCGCTCGTCGTGTGGCTCTGTCGTTGAGATACTCATTGCTTCTATTGCGACATCGTCGATAAACACGGCATCGACTCCCTTCAATCGACCCAGCTCGAGCTCCTGGAATGCGGTGTGGAGCGTAAAATGCTCGGTGGAGACGACAAATTTATGGGCCTCGGGCAGGGGTAACTTTACCAGTACCTCCTGCAGATTAGGTAGTCCGTAAATGAACGTATCTAAATAGATCGTATAGACGTCACTCATGTCAAAATCCTGAATGATGATTCGACTGATGACCTGGTAATCCTTCTCGACCTCATCGTATTCGGACCGTTCGGCCCTGTTGTGAACAAGGTTTAATCGGAAGTGCCAGTCTTCACGCTGGAAAGACTCTTCCGGCCGCACGACACACCAGTTAGCCGAGGCGGTATTGGGATTGTTGAAGTAAAAGCGCTTTAGCGCATCACATGGCTCGATAAAATAATCACTGATATCGGACACCCTTGCAATGGCCAATGCCGAATCCTGGCGATCAGATCGCAGTGGGTGGGGTATGTAACCATATTCTAATCCGCTTTCAGAGGAAATATTTACGGTGTAATCGTCCTTATTGTTGGTGAAATCGTTGGCGTATCCCTTGGTGACAAAACGGCCGATAGTCTTTCTATACTCAAAAGTATCGTTGCTGGGGTCGGTATCTCCTTCTGCTCGGAGGACAAAGGTAATGGAATTTTCGCCCGGGCGCAGCGGAGCTGTGATATAAGTAGTTGTGATTATCCCAAAGCCGAAGTCGAATATTAAATCGGGGAGGATGGCTACAGAGTCCCAGCGACCGTCTATGCGATAATACAACATGATACGCGTTTGGAAATCAAAAGACGGACAGGTATGGTCCACGAGGTTCAATGTTACCGCTTTTGAGATCACGGTATCTTTTTCGAGGCAAAGGTCGTTGAAGATATTGTCTACGCTTACGAGTGACAAATCCGCCTCTTCACCGCGATCTTGTATGTAAAAGTTCAGCGACGAGGCATTGTTGGAAGGATCGTCGTCAGAAGGAAGCACAAACGAATAGACCAATATGCGGAATACCTTGTCCTCACTGAAATCGTACGGATGGTCGATTTCTATGAGGACGCTGTCCCCGGGGAGAAGGTCTTTGGATATTTGGACCGTCTCCGTGGCGATGGTATCTTCGTTTTCGACGATGTCGATGTCTAAGGCTGTCATAGCAGCTATGGTATCCAAACCGCGGTTGTACAACATGAGCTGTGCGGGGAGGACTACACTGGGACATACCATATAAAAGTCAAATATTTCATTTTTATCTTCGGGCGGCAAAGCCTTAATGGCAAGGTCGTGGTGTACATCCACCTCCTTGGTGGGGCTGAGGCCTACGGCCTTCCACGCTTCGATGACAGCAGCTACCTCGGGGCTGGACTCTCCGAAGAGATCTTTGGCTGCGTCGATGCTGGCATTGACGGCATCTTGATAGGTCGATGTGGAGATGAGATAAGAGGTGTGCATGTGGAAGACGATTTTCATGGCCTTGTCGATGCCGATGGCAGGCACGTCGTACGACACCCCGGCTTCGTTGACGCCGGATTCGCCTTCGCTGAGCAGGTAAAACCAGAAGTTGGACACACCGCTGGTATTGTGTACGCGATTTTGCCAGTATTTGCCGCGGTAATACTTGGGATTGTTGTAGTCATTGGGATTTTGCATCGAGCGAATGGGTTGTGCAGTACCGCCTTCGACAATGGCCTCACCAATGATCCAGGAGAAATACTCCCTATCGGCATACCACTCAAGCGCCTTGCCGAGGATATCGCTAAAGCTCTCATTGAGCCCACCGGGCTCATCGGCATAGACCAGATTGGACGTGGCGGCGATAAAACCGTGCCCAAACTCATGGCCGACGATATCGATCGATGTGAGCGGGCCATAGCCTTTGCAGTTACCTTCGCCAAATCGCGCTTGCCTATCCTCTCCTGACCAGCTCGCATTGACCCAATTGCTGTATTGCCATGGGTGTACGATTGCAGTCATGCGCCCGCCCTTGCCGTCGTAACTCTGCCAGCCAAAACTATCCAGGAGATAATCATGCAGGGCCTGCATGCCAAACATCACATCGACCGGCGTACTGAGGCCTTCGTACTTCGCCCAATCCTCCTTGTCCGTGCTGGTGTACACCTCATACCAAAAACCGTCGATGACCTCGATGACGGTACCTCGTGAAGAATCGAGGAGACGGAACTGATCCGGCGCTACGGAGTCGATGTAAATCGTGCGCGTACCGTGATACTGGGTGCTCACCTCTACAGGTATTCCCACGCTGTGGGTCAAAGGTATGCTGCGGATGGCCTTGTTGGTATGCGCATCGATATAGAGCAGCTCATTTCGCTCGGGATACAATGCATCTTCAATCTTCACTTCCCAAGCCAGTAGCCATCGGCCCTCTCGAGCGGGATAGCCCGCCTGCATGATGACCAATCGAGGCGTGGACACCCTAATGGCGGGCCCTTTCGATGCATCTAAGCGTGCGCGGTATTTGAGTGCGTAATAAGCTCGGGCTGCAAGACGGGCCATCTCCTCTGTCGACGTAGGACGCGTATCGATTTGGAGGTTTCGAACGCGATACCCATTGACGCGATGCACTCGACCCTCGTGAAGATGAAGGATAAACTCCGCTCCCAATATCGGTATACCTCTGTAGTGTTGACGATAACGCCGATGCGTCCATCCACGCGGATCGGTGTAGCTGCGCAACTCCTTGGCCTGGATATACCTCTGCGGGTGCCATGCCCTCATAGCGTCGTCGAACCACTCTTCAACGGTAGGTGCAGATGGATAACTCTCCCACTGCGGTAAAACCTGCACCTGCCCAAACGCCAGGAAGGGCATTCCCAAAAACAGCAATGCGAATTTGTACAGTGTTTTCATATGCACATGGTTTTATTGTTCCCAATGTCCGATGGATGTGTAGACATCTGCACTTTATCGCTTAAAGATAGAAAAAATTGTATATATCGCACTTTTTCATTTCTCCTCTGATGTATTCTTTCCCACCAGTGCATCGCTTCCAGCAACTATACGTGCACAGTTCCCATTTGGATTGGTCAGAAACGCGTGTCTGTGATGATTTGAAGACGTCTAAGGGCCTTGCTCTATTTTTGTATGGTCGAATTTTAAGATATTTTTATGAATTTTATAGATCGGTATGAAATCGTACTGCTCCACCCAAGGGAATGAAAAAGAGCTGGTCGCGGAGCTGATGTGTTTTCCCCCCATTGCACTTTTCCTGATGTGGAGGGAACGCGTGCTCGTAGTAGATCGCCATGAGCACTATCAAAAGCGGAGCTTTCGCAACCGCTATGAGATACTCACCGGGCAGGGGCGGCATACGCTCAGCATTCCACTGCGTAAAGGCAAACACCAGGGGCAACGCATCACCGAGGTGCGCATCGCCTACGACCGACCGTGGACACACAAACACCTGCACACCATACGCTCGGCTTACGGGAGAGCACCGTATTTTGAAATATACTTTCCCACGCTGGAACAACTCTATCGCGCCTCCCCTACCCATCTCTTCGAATGGAACCTCAATGCCCTGCGATGGTGCATAGACGCCTTACAATGGGACCTGCCATTTCGACTGAGCGATGCCTTCCATGCGACCTCCTCTGATGGAGTAGAAGTGTACCGCGATATGCTTACCCCGCGCAATGCAGCACAACTATCCCTCCACCCCTACCCTCAAGTCTTTGAAGACCGCTTCGGCTTTGTGTCCAATCTGAGCGTGTTGGATTTAATCTTTAACTTAGGCCCTGAAGCACATGCCTATCTCAAGGCACATCGCCCACTACTGTCGTTGTGGCCATAGATTAAGTATTTATATCCCATCGCTTTCCGTCACGTTATTAGTTGCACACTATTCTATGCGTACGCATAAGTACACTCAACGCAAGTCGAAGAGCCACTCAATCCTCGCAATGCGCCTTGCCTGTTAGAGCGAAGATGCACCGTGGAGAATTGGCTGTATAAAAAAGTAGCCCTTGGGTACTTCAGTGATTGGAAGCCCAGCTTATCCTATCGTTGACACCGAGTAGTTGCTCAAGCGGTTGCCCATTTGTTAAGGAATACAATTCCTTCACTGGGGCGAGACCGTTGCGCATGTCCCGACCCACTGGGTCGATGCCGAGGCGGGTGGAGGCTTTTAGGGTCACTTCTGTCTGCTTTTAAAAATGCACGGTGTCGTTGACTTACATGGAGTTTGATTATATGCAAAAAACTTTCCAATTATTCCCATTTATTTAAATTATTTTGTAATATTTTTATATATAGTTAGACTGATTTAATAATCTTTCTTTTACACACGAAATAAATAAAAATGTAACGTAATCAAATAATAGTGCAGATACATAAATTAATATTATCTCAGCCCATGCAGGTAATAGTGAGCTGAACATTACAAGAAATGGAAATGATAGTATTATCCCTCTAAAATATAAAATAGATATTGACCAACTAAAAAACATAATATCTCCTTCATACTCATATACATATATCAACAACAACAATAATAATATTATCAATTCAAAAATAGCAATAAAATAAATCCATTTTAGACTTAAATATATCCCCAAGTTAACTTTTCCTTTATACAACATTGTTTTTATTATAGCAACAATATATACGAGTACATAAATAATAAATACAGGCAGGTATGAATTCATGTTATATTATTCTTAGTTGCTATCTAAATGGAATTAAATATCTTCTGGGTAACTCATAACTTTTGCCTTTGCTCTGATAATGATACTCCACTGGTGGATAAAGTGCCCATGGATCCTCATTCGTCTCTATCGGATTACTGCCATATAGAAAATACACTTCGTCTTCCTCCTCTAAATTGATTATAAATACTTCATAGGCTGGAAACCTATCCCTTTTGATATCACATTCATAGGTAAAACTGCAATCCTCTTCTGATTGTATCCTTAATTTCATAGTCATATTAATATTCGGTGCAAGACCAAAGGTCTCTCGCTTCGATAGCTTGTTTCCCGCATCCATTTTAAATTCTATCTCCGCT
>WFXH01000030.1 GCA_015490715.1 Saprospiraceae bacterium
ACGACCTCAGAATTAGTGACTGCGCTGCTCATTGTTGCTACTGCCGTCGCTTTGCAAGTCCTCGCCAACTTTGCCAACGATTACGGCGATGCCGTACATGGCGTGGATGCCAAGCGTCGCATAGGTCCTGTGCGCATCGTGCAAGCAGGTGCAATACCTCCCCACGCCATGCGAAGGGCCATACAATACACAGCCCTGTGGGCGCTGGTACTCGGTCTTCTCACCTTGTGCTATGCCCTAGGTTGGAGTAGGAGCCTACTCTGGTGGACCGCAGTGGGCCTGGCAGCGATATGGGCGGCTGTGCGCTATACCGCTGGTCCCAATCCTTACGGTTATCGCAGCTTAGGTGATCTGTTTGTGTTGATCTTTTTTGGGTGGGTGGCGGGTATGGGCAGCTATTACCTGTTGTGCGCGCAGTTGGATCTGCGCTTTCTCCTTCCCTCGACGGCCATGGGGCTGTTGTCCGTAGGTGTGCTCAATATTAACAACCTGCGCGACATCGAAAGCGATCAGGCCAGTGGCAAGATCACGCTTGCCGTGCGCCTCGGCGTACGACGCGCGTATTGGTATCAGGTGATCCTCTACAGCATCGCCTGGCTACTCATTGCCCTCTATGCAGCAATGGAGCGCGATTGGGTGAAATGGTGGTTGTGGATAGCCAGTGCGCCCGCCTTTGTATATGAGTTGTGGAAGCTCCACAAACACCTCTATGATCCTCGAGCCATCGCCCTTCATTTGAAAACTTCCGTCCTTCTGGCCGTTTGGACCTTTGTCGTGTGGACTGTGGCGGAAGGGATAAAATGGCTGGAGGATGCACTTTGACCATGAAATCGTGCGCAATGCCGGCCGACAACACGGTGGGAAATGCATAGATAGTTACTGTTTTATAGTATGAAATCGTAGTCGTGTGACTTCGAAGAGCACTGCGAATCGCGCAAAGACCAGGCGGCTGTACTTATGGGGGATGCCCGGTGCCGGTAAGACCACCGTGGGAAAGGCACTTGCCGACCGTTGGGGTTGGGAATTTGTCGATCTCGATACTGAGATTGTGCAGCACTTTAAAATGACCATTCCCGCCATCTTTGAGCGCTATGGCGAAGAGCAGTTTCGCCACTGGGAGGCCGATACTCTGCGCCGAGTGGTCACTCACTACGCCATCCAATGTGTGATCGCTTGTGGCGGGGGTACACCGATGCGCCAAGCTTCTCGTACGCTGATGCGCGCTACTGGGTATGCGGTATTTTTAGATGTAGACATTGCCTTGTTGTGCCGTCGACTACTCGAACAGGGCCTCGACCAGCGTCCCATGTTGAAGCATCTACAGGGGAAGGAACTTATGGATTTTTTGCAAGACATGTATCGCCAACGCATTGGCATCTATCGGCAGGCCGATATACGCATTGTCATCGATCAAGGGATGGCTATTAGTGATGTGTGCTACATAATTGAAAAAAAATTAGAGGGATTCGCCGATGGAGACCTAACTTTGCGCCCGAATTGGAAGAGCGACTAAAAAAGCATCACTACCCATGGAAGGCAAGTCCAACGAAGTACTCAAGTGTGTCATACTCGGAGCGGGTCCTGCGGGATACACCGCTGCCATCTACGCAGCTCGTGCCAATCTCGAACCCGTCATCTATACCGGGCCAGAACCCGGTGGACAGCTCACCACGACTACCGATGTCGAAAACTACCCTGGCTATCCCGAGGGCGTACAGGGTCCGCAGATGATGGAGGATTTTCGCAAGCAGGCTGAGCGTTTTGGCACAAAGGTCGTCTACGAGGTCATCGAAAAAGTCGATTTTACTGGCCCGGTGCACAAACTCTGGACCACAAGCGGCAAGGAAATTCAAGCCCATGCCGTCATCATTGCCACGGGTGCCAGCGCAAAATGGTTGGGACTTCCTTCCGAGGAGCGGCTCAAAAACAAAGGCGTCTCCGCCTGTGCCGTCTGCGATGGATTTTTCTTCCGCGGCAAGGAAATGGCCGTGGTCGGCGGTGGCGACAGTGCGTGTGAGGAGGCCCTGTATCTATCCAAAATTAGCCCAAAAGTACACATGCTCGTCCGCCGTGACGAAATGCGCGCCTCCAAAATCATGCAACAACGCGTGTTCAACACCCCCAATATCGAAGTACACTGGAATACGGTGGTCGACGAAATCCTCGGCGACGACCAGGTCGAAGGCGTGCGCGTACTCAATCGGCAGACCGGTGAAAAGACCGTCTTGCCCGTCCATGCCGTCTTCATCGCCATTGGCCATACGCCCAATACAGCTCCCTTCAAAGGATGGATCGACATGGACGAACAGGGCTACATCGTGACCAAGGGAAAGTCCACCCACACCAATGTCAAGGGCGTGTTTGCCGCCGGCGACTGCCAGGACAAAATCTATCGCCAGGCAGTCACCGCAGCAGGTTCCGGCTGTATGGCCGCCCTCGATGCCGAACGTTATCTCTCCGAAGAAGGCATCATTTAACGCAAGCTCTGTAGTCCTACCATCCTCCAACTTACACTCGCCATTGGAAAGGTAAGTTATTAACATATTGTGAATAACTTTAATGCATGATTGTGAAGAAGACCCTTTACTTTGCTACATCAATCGTTGGCCAAAGCCGTAGTGCTACAGCGGATAATTACATTGAAGGAGAATTGACAACACATTACAACTCTTTTAATATATTTGCCTCGTGGGTATGAAATGGTGGATGGTGTAAGAGTTATGCACAATCGCAACGACATGTCGATGGATGCAGAGGTATCAAAACAGTCCGCAACGGGGTATTCAAATTTCCAGCCTCTGAGGGAAAACAATCTACGCCAGGCAGAGATGCTCGATCGTATACGTGCTTTGCGTTCGGATGTGGCATGGCAGTACTATCAGCGTCAAAAGCAATCCCAGTGGACGGCCGATGAAATCGATTTTTTTCAAGATGCCCTCGACTGGCGCAATAAGCTCAGCGATGTAGAGCAGCATTATCTGCGGTGGCTCTTTGTATCCCTGTGGGATGGACATTCGGTATTGCACGCGTATTTATCGCGAGGACTATCCCGGCTGCATTCCAGCCTGGCCTTGCGCTATTTTTATACCCATTACCTTGGGGTGCTCAATGTGCATGCGGAGGTCTATATGCGCATGCTCAGTGCCATTAGTGAGGGCGAGGAGCTTGCTCGTGGTAGTGTCGATTTCGACGACGCGCGCGATGCGGCTGTTGTCGAGCTAACTCGTTGGTTGGACAAGTGGATGGACTTTGAAGATGTGGGAAAGTTGCTTTTCAGCTTCGTCGTAGGGGAGACGTGTTGGTTGCGCGTGTTCATGAAAGGATGGAAGTCCTTCGAAGAGAAGGGATGGATGCCGGGCTTATCGATGGCCCATGCCCTCATTGAGCGCGACAAGGGGCTACACCTGGCGTTGGTCGCAACGCTCTTTCGCAAGCGTGCACTGCCCTTTCCTCCAAAGACGTGGAGAAGCGGATGCGTATCCCATGCCCTTCAACGGGTCGAACACACCGTCGATGGAGTCCAAGAGTTTAAACAGTCAATGCTGGGCGGCTTGCGCGATATGGCAGATATCCTCTGGGGCCTGGTAGAAGTACTGCCTCGCGATGGTGAGGAAATAAAGCAGGGATGGTCGTACACAGCTGCTACTTTGGATCAACCGCCCAAGGGGACGGACTAAGGGCATTCGAAGGCGAGTGCCGGCACGATCATCCATCGCATCGCGTTTGAAAAGCAAGTGGTAGCATCCGCCCCCATAGGGTACGATTTCATACAGGCTACAACATTTCGTTCAATAGGTTCCAAGGGTGATATCATCTCCCCGATGATACTCACCCTTTTTTTATTACGACCGCGAAAGGCGTCGTATTTTGAAAATGACCTAACTTCGTCATCAGAATATGGAAAGCACGTGTGATGAGTCGTTGGATATGGGTTTGGATATTCGGAGCCGTATGGGGAGGAGTGGCAAGAGCACAGGAAGGAGTGCCCAAGGATGAAATACGCGCCGTGTGGCTGGCCACAGTGTTGGGGCTGGATTGGCCCTATGGCTTGTACGATACGGCACAGCAGAAGAGAGAATTTATTCGCTTGATCGAGATCGTAAAAAGTGCGGGTATCAATGTGGTATTTTTTCAAGTGCGAACGGAGTGCGATGCCTTTTATCGGTCGTCGTACGAGCCGTGGTCACGGTATCTGACGGGTAAGCAGGGCCGTGATCCCGGCTATGATCCCCTTGCCTTTGCCATTGAAGTGTGTCACGCCCGCAATATGGAACTCCACGTTTGGCTCAATCCCTATCGCATCAACGCGTCCAAACGCGATGGTCCTGGATACTACGCGCCCAATCACATCTACCGTCGCCATCCCGAGTGGGCGCTGGAGTACCCATCGGGAGCGAAGATCCTCAACCCCGGGCTCCCCCAGGTGCAGCGCTATATCCAGCAGATCGTCGGCGATATCATTACGCGCTACGACGTCGACGGTGTGCACTTCGATGATTACTTCTACGCCTACGAAGGCACGCCTGACGACCTCGATTGGGACACCTATCAACAGTACGGACAGGGATACGCCACGATCGGAGATTTCCGCCGCGCATCGGTCAATGCCATGGTGCGCATGGTCATGGATACTATCCTCGCCGTTAAGCCCTACTTGCGCTTTGGCATCAGCCCTTTCGGCATCTACGGCAACGGGATGAATCCGCCCGGTATCGTCGGCTTAGATGCGTACAACGTCATCTATTGCGACCCCCTGGCCTGGCTGCGCGAGGGTTCGGTTGATTACATCAATCCACAGCTGTATTGGCTGATTGGAGGACAGCAAGATTTTAGCAAATTACTACCCTGGTGGGCCAACCACACCTATCGCCACAATCGCGAGACCTATGCGGGACATGCCATTTATCGCCTGAGCCAATTCCATCCCGACGATAGCAGTGCAAACCTCATCATCCCCCGTTGCGATACGGCCTTTCTCACTCCCCTGGAACGAATGGATCCCAACGGTTGGTCGGTGCGGGAGATCCTCAATCAGATTAAAATTGTGCGTCAACACCGCAATCGCAGTGCCCGGGGGAGTGTATTTTTCCGCGCTCGTCATTTAGAACTCCTTCCCACCCTGCGCAAATCCCTGCGCAAGGAAGCTTATTATGCCTATCCTGCCGTTGTGACACACCAATACTGGAAGCAAAATACTCGCCCCAATCCGGAAGACATACTCCAGATGGAGTGGACCAAATCGCCGCGCGGCTACTATTTCATACAGTGGAAAAACCGCAGTCCAGCCCTTCGCAGCATCGTGTACTTCGTTTCCGACACGGCCGTGCCCGAGGATGACTTGCCTTCGAAATACATCAAAGAGGTCTCGTTTGATACCGTCTTTATTATGCCGCTCGGGGTGGTCGACAGTGGCTCGTATCTGTGCCTGACCCCGATGAATCGCTATGGCCATCGCGCCGTACGTCCCAGGTGTATGCGCATTGATCCTCCCTTAGCACCCACTTTCGCCGAGCAGGAGACGTGCAACGGTGAGGGGTGGACACTGGAGTGGGAAGATAGTCTGTATTGGAGTGTTCCCTGGTCAGCGGCGTGGTACCTCATTGAGTGGAAAGACCTGGTGTTTCGCAATTCGAGGACGCGGAGCCGCACTTTGCGCGATTCGTTTGTGTCGACGCGCGAGCTTCAATTGGCGCGCGGACATAGTTATCGGCTGCGACTTCGTGCGGGCAATCTGGCAGGCCTCAGTCGAGAGCAGACATGTGTGGTACACATCCAGCCCTATACCGATAATGCCCCCGAAATGCTTCGACCTCAACCCTATGCGACGCTCCCCGATACGACTTCAGTGGTGGCGTTTCAATGGACGGGGATCGATGGTGCCGCCGAATACTTGCTGGATATTGCCATGGATACGCAATTTTACCAGGGCGTGTATCAGGCCTTTGTGCAAGATACCACCGTAGAGATCAGTGGGCTCCCCAAGATGCAAAAACTCTATGCGCGCGTAGCAGGGGTACAGCGCAATTTTCAAATCGAACTCGGTCGTTGGTCGGATACCGTCGTCTTCCAGATAGGGAAGGCGGTCTATGCCCAAACACCCTCCCAACCCAGTGGGATACATCTTTCGCCCAATCCCGTACACGACTATCTCCGCGTGGCGTTTGATCGTCCCGTTGTAGCGGGGACAGTAATGACAGTACACAGTGTCTTCGGACGACGACTCGTGCGCGTGCCGCTGCCGACAGGGGTAAAAGAGTGGCAGGTTGAAGTATACCCGTGGGGCGCGCATTGCCGACCGTGCATTGTGGAGATCGCTCGTAACGGAAGAGTACTCCATCGTCAGAAAATGTTGTGGCTTCCTTAAACATTTGCCGATTGGCAGCTTTTTTGATATATTGGAGTATAAAATCGTAGGCCTCATGAAATCGACCATCACACACCCACCTATGCGAGCTTCAAGGGGGTCGAGAAAAGACCCCATACCCGGCCTGTACCATCAGCGCGAACTGAAGTACCAGCTGAAGACCTATGAAAAGATGCCCGTGACGATCTGGGAGGACTCTCGATTGGCAAGTCGGCATATTGCGCAGTCCATTGCCTTAGCCATCAGGCAAAGGCAACAGGAAAACGAAAAAATCGTCTTAGGACTGGCAACGGGCTCCTCACCGGTTAAAATTTACGAAGAGCTCGTTCGGCTGCACAAAGAAGAGGGGTTGAGTTTCTATAACGTGGTGACGTTCAACCTCGACGAATATTACCCGATGGAGCCGGATTCGGTGCACAGCTACGTCTATTTCATGCACGAACACTTATTTAACCATATCGACATACCCAAAGAAAACATCTACATCCCCGACGGAACGATTTCGCTCGACGACATGGACGAGTACTGCGAGTGGTATGAGGCGCAGATAGAAGCCCATGGAGGTATCGACATACAGATACTCGGTATCGGGAGGACGGGCCACATCGGCTTTAACGAGCCGGGCTCGTGGGAGGATTCGCGCACAAGACTTGTCAAGCTCGATGCCATCACGCGGAGGGATGCCGCGGCCGATTTCGGGGGGATCGAAAACGTGCCCTACCGTGCCATCACCATGGGAGTGTCGACCATCATGCGCGCCCGTACAATTTATCTTCTCGCCTGGGGCGAACACAAGGCATCTATCATCAAAGAGGCCGTCGAAGGGCCCATCACTGAGCAAGTGCCCGCTTCGTTTTTACAAAAGCACCCCAACGTCCGTGTCCACATTGATCTTGCAGCTGCCGGTGAGCTCAGTCGCATCAAGACTCCCTGGAAGGTGGGCATCTGCTCGTGGGACGACGATCTCATTTGTAAGGCCGTCATCTGGCTGGCCTTCCAGCGCAAAAAGCCCATCCTCAAACTCACCGACGAAGACTACATGGAAGAGGGCCTGAGCGACTTGATCGTCGACCACGCCTCCAGTTACGACATCAACATCATGATCTTCAACAGGCTACAGCATACCATCACGGGTTGGCCAGGGGGTAAGCCCAATGCCGACGATACCCATCGCCCCGAGCGTGCCAAACCTGCTGTCAAGCGCGTCATCATCTTCAGCCCACATCCCGACGACGATGTCATCTCCATGGGGGGGACTTTTTTGCGCCTGGTCGAACAGGGCCACGACGTACACGTCGCCTATCAGACCTCGGGCAACATTGCCGTGCACGACCACGACGCACTCAAATACATCGAGCTGATGCAGGAATGGCTCGACCATCACGGCGTCGAAGACCAGGAGTGGCGCAAGATCCTTCGAAAGGCCGAGCGATTTTTGCGCCGAAAGGATCGCGGCGATATGGACATCCCCGAAGTGCGCTATATCAAAGGCCTTATCCGTAGAGGAGAAGCCCGTGCAGCCGCTCGCTTTTGCGGTTTGAGCGACGATAAAATCCACTTTCTCGACATGCCCTTCTATGAAAAGGGAGGCATCAAAAAGATGAACATCGAAGAAGAAGATATCCAGCTCATCGTCGACCTCTTAGAGAAAGTCAAGCCCCATCAGGTCTTTGCGGCAGGCGACTTGGCCGATCCACACGGTACCCATCGCCTTTGCCTCGACGCTATCTTCCAAGCCCTCGACCGCGTCAAAGACCAAAAATGGTATAAGGACTGCTGGGTATGGCTCTATCGCGGAGCATGGGCCGAATGGCCCCTCCATGAAATCGACATGGCCGTACCGCTTAGCCCTACCGAACTGCAAAAAAAGCGCATGGCCATCTTCCGACATCAAAGCCAAAAAGACAGACCCCTCTTCCCCGGCAACGACGAACGCGAATTCTGGCAGCGCGCCGAAGACCGCAACCGCGATACGGCCAACAAGTATCGCCTTCTCGGCTTAGCCGAATACGAAGCCATGGAGGCCTTCTCCCGCTGGAAACCCTAATGGTCACGTAGCTCACGAGCTCCGTCCTCCAAAGCGATAAACTCCCCTATTTCGTGGGCCTCCTTTAAGGGAGGATTGTGTACATTTGTCTGGGTTAAGAGTCGACTATGAGTGGGTATTGGTTGGATTGGGCCATCATTGTGCTGTTCTTTGCAGTTGTCGTCGGCATAGGCCTATGGGTGTCCAAACGATCGCGGAGGAGCACTTCCGAGTATTTCCTTTCAGGGCGTACGATGCCGTGGTGGCTCTTGGGTTTTAGCATGGTGGCGACGACCTTTGCTGCCGATACACCTCTGTTGGTGACCGACATTGTGCGCAAAGACGGCGTGGCCGGCAATTGGGTGTGGTGGGTCTTCGTCCTCACGGGCATGCTCACCGTCTTTATCTATGCACGGCTGTGGCGCAAGTCCGAAGTGCTGACCGATATGGAGTTTTACGAGCTCCGTTACAGCGGCCGTGCGGCGAGCTTTTTGCGCGGCTTTCGAGCCTTTTATCTCGGCCTGGTGTTCAACGTCTTGGTCATGTCGGTGGTCACGCTGGCCGCTATCAAGATCGGCGGCATCATGCTCGGCTTGACGCCCTATCAGGTCGTGTGGAGCACCGCCGTGATTGTCCTGCTGTTCAGTGCGTTGGGAGGCTTTCGCGGTGTGGTCTATACAGATTTCATACTCTTCATGATCGCCATGATTGGTGCTGTCGTAGCGGCTTATTATGCCTTGGTACAGCCCGAGGTAGGCGGTATCGACGGCTTGCTGGCACACGAAGCGGTGCGCGACAAAATCCACTTCTTCCCCCGCTGGGATGATCCCGATGTGCTCATCACTGTGTTGGTCATCCCGCTTGCCCTGCAGTGGTGGAGCGCCTGGTATCCGGGGGCCGAACCCGGTGGGGGAGGATACATTGCACAGCGCATGCTCGCTGCCAAAGACGAAAACCACGCCGTGGGTGCGACCTTTTTCTTCAATTTTATGCATTACGCCATCCGCCCCTGGCCGTGGATACTCGTCGCTCTGGCATCCCTGATTCTTTATCCCGATATAGCCGACTTGCAAAAGGCCTTTCCCGATATTCCCGTCGACAAACTCGGCCATGATATGGCCTATCCCGCTATGTTGCGACTGCTGCCCCACGGATGGTACGGCCTCGTACTGGCTTCCCTCATCGCCGCATACATGAGTACCATTTCCACCCACCTCAACTGGGGCGCCTCGTATCTGGTCAATGATGTCTATCGCCGATTTCTGCGACCAGATGCTGACGAACGCCACTATGTCTACGTAGCAATGGCCGCCACCGCCTTGATGATGGTGTTGAGCGCAGTATTGGCCCTCCAACTCCAAAATGCCAAGCAAATCTTTGACATCATCATACTATTTGGGGCCGGTACAGGGTTGATTTTCCTTTTGCGATGGTTTTGGTGGCGCATCAACGCGTGGAGCGAAATCGTCGCCATGGTCGTCTCCGGAGTGGTGTCCATCGTATTCAACTTTACCGAATGGGGAGATGCACTCTTTGGTTACCACGACGCCATGGGTACCTATTATGCAGGCTTGTTCCCCGCATGGTGGAAATACCCCCTCGTGGTCGCTATCACCACCGTGGCATGGCTCCTTGCGACCTATTGGACACCCGCTACAGATATGCGCACATTGGCGGCTTTTTACAAAAAAGTCCAACCCGCACCATGGGGATTCCGCCCCGTCCTCCAATACGCTGAGCGATATCACTTGGACATACGCCAGCCCCATGAGGAAGTCTCAGTCGGCTGGGGAATCGTAGCAATGCTCTTAGGTAGTGCTTTAGTACTGACCCTGCTCTACAGTATTGGCCAATGGCTCTACGGCTTTTGGATCAGCGCCTCGGTAGCCACAGCATTGACGATTGTATTTGCTTACAGCATCTATCGCTGGATGAAGCGCAGCAAAGGCATCTTGTAACAGGCCAATTGGTCCAATCGATCCCCCGATGATACCCCACGGCGCCCGTAACGTTGGATCCGTATGAAATCGTTCGGTATGAAATCGTCGGTGGGAGGGTTATTTCAGTGGAAGGATCCCACGTGCTCCCACCATCGTTCTACAGAGTGAGCTTGTCTACAGGTGAAGGCGATTGGTTGGGGTAGGGGATGGGCAGCGATTCCAGCACCTCGACGATGGGAGCCGTAGCACATCGAAAGTCTTCCAGCTCAGCGCCTTTTAGCGGACTGGGCGGTGGAAAGATGAGCTTGAGATGATCCACCTGGCGGCCGTTTTTCCAGAAGCGAAAACACACATGGGGTCCCGTGGCCAAGCCACTGCTGCCTACATAGCCGATGACCTGCCCTTGACGCACGCGTACCCCTCGGCGTATGCCCTTGGCAAAACGGCTCATGTGTAAATATTGCGATTGATAGACGCGGTCATGGCGAATCTTGACGTAGCGACCGTTGCCACGTGTATAGCCTACTCGTTCGACGACACCGTCGCCGACGGCCAAAATCGGTGTGCCGTAGGGTGCCGCATAGTCGGTGCCGAGATGCGGACGCACGCGTTTGAGTATCGGATGAAATCGCCGGCGATTGTATCGCGAAGTAATCCGCGCAAATTTGACAGGTGAGCGCAAAAAGCGACCCTTTGCCGGGGTGCCATCGGGAGCAAAGTACCCCTTCGTCCGTCCATTGTCGAAGTAGACGACGTAGTATTCGCGACCTCGCGTGTGGAAATACGCTCCCAACAGCTTTCCCAATCCGACCTTTTCGCCGTGAAGGTATTTTTGTTCGTACACGGCTTTAAAGCGATCTCCGCGGTTGATGTGGTAGAAATCGACTGCCCACGCCAGGGCCGACTCCATCTTGGCGATGAGCTCCCAGCTTACATTTTGCTTCTGTAACGTCAACCATAGCGATTCGTCGATGGTGCCGGCAATGGCTTCGACAACCCTTTCAACCGGTAGAGCGACCCGCTCCACAGTTGTATCGCGTAAATTGAAATGAATGTACTCCGTAGGTGAAGAGCGATAGATGAGCGCCACCGGTGGCCGACAGGGATCGCGGTAGACCACGTGCAGAGACTTTCCCGCTACGAGCTTGCGCATGTCAAATATCCCTTTACTTCTCTGGATAAGAGACATGCTCATGGTATAATCCACCCCAAAGCGCCTGGTTATCCCTCCCCAGTAGTCGCCGGGTCGGATGCGATATTCTTCTATGGTGTAAAATGGATAGGGATAGAGATGGCCGTAGTCGCGATAGGCAGGATCAGGAGGGAGCGCCGGGGCTTCTTCCACCGTCAGGAGCTCCTCTGAGGTACTCGTGCTGATGTAGGAGGGGAGGGCAATAGCTCCGAGAAACATCATGCCCACAACAAACGATCGACCTATGGACTTTGACCACTGCATGCCACTTCAACGGTTGTGTGTTAAACCTGTTGTAATCGTGTAAGGATTTGTCCCACATCGCTCTCAAGCTATTGCAAAGATAGCAATATTTTATACAGTGGAAAGTAAAACGGAAAATCAGGCCAGGACGACGGTGTTCTCGTCCTGGAAATTGTCCTTGATGTGCATCAGGTCGATTTCGAGGTAGAAGGTTGTTCCCTTGCCGACGGTGGAGTGGAAGTAGAGCTTGCCGTTAAAACTCTCTACCATGCTTCGTGAGAGGGCGAGGCCGAGGCCGGTGCCCGACGATTTGGTGGTAAAGTTGGGTTCGAAGATTTTATCCTTCATCTCATCGGGAATGCCGACGCCGTTGTCTTCAACCGAAATGATGGCCTTGTTGTCGCGCTTTTCGAGTCGCACGGTTATCTTGCCCCTTCGGTCGGGCGGGATGGCTTGGATGGCGTTTTTGAGCAGGTTATTCAGTATGCGGATCAACTGATCCTTGTCGGCAAAGACGATGATGTCGTCGATGGGCACATAGCACTGGATGTCCATGTCGTCGCGTTCGCGGAAGAGGTTGTGCACGGAGATGACCACGTCGTTGAGCACGACGCGAGAGTTTTTTGCCCTCGGCATTGAGCCGAAATGGGAAAACTCCGTGGCGATGTGGGAGAGATTGTCGATCTGCTCGATGAGGGTGCTGCTCACTTTGCTGACCATTTCGCGCAATTGCACTTCGTCCATGCGCTTAGCCGCATTTTGCAAGTACTGGATGCTGAGCTTCATCGGAGTGAGGGGATTTTTGATCTCATGAGCCACCTGTCGGGCCATCTCCTTCCACGCGTTGTCGCGCTCGGTCTTTGCGAGGATTTCTGCACTTTTTTGTAGCTCGTCGACCATGTGGTTGTAGTTTTGGATGAGCTGGCCGATTTCGTCGGGATTGGGCCAGCTGAGCTTTTCATTGGTCTTGTTGAGACGGATGCTCTTCAGATGTTTGCTCAACGTGTGCAGCGGGCGCGTGATCGAGCTGACCAACGCAAATACAATGGCGTATGCTATGAGGAAGAGGAAGACATAGATGCTGATGATGTGCGATAAGAAGGGCTGCATATACTGCAGGCTCGGTGCTACGTCCTTTCGAAGGGCGTAGTACCCTTTGCCGATGGGTGATCGAACCAGAGCGCCAACGATGTACTGTTGTTGGTCGTGCAGCAGCGCATAGTACAATCCGTACTTCGGATGCCGTTGCAACTGAATCTTACTGAGCGCTTCCACCGTATCGAGGTATTGGATGTGATAGCCCATGGGTTTTAAAAAGCGGTTTTGCCACTCTGGGGTAGATACCCCCTCCGGATTGAGATGCATCACGTGCAAGGCGTAATCGATATCGCGGACGGCCTCCCTGTTGTGCGTGTCCTGCATCCGGAGGCGGTAGATGTGAAAGGAACTGTACCCCAAAAAGAGAAAGGAAAATAGGATCGTCGAGATGATAATCACCTGGACGCGCTCCTGCAACGACGAACGCAAGCGCATCTTCAACGAAAGCGAGGCGGGAAGCACCTGCACGATGCTGTTAAACAGAATGAGCAGCGAAAATCCCGTAAAGGAAAACATGAAGAAAATCGAAAAGAGCAATAGCCCATTGAGTACATTGGGCGTCGGATACCCAATGTAGTGTACCCGATCGCCATACCGTATTGCTTTGACGATATACCGCGATGAGGGAATGTGCGGATAGTACTTCGGCCGAATACCGCTAAATATCCCATAGCTTTCCTGCAGACTATCTCCGATGACCAGGGCATAATTGAGATTGTGCCTGGGCGGTATGCTCGCCGAATCCCATTGCCAGACGAAACCCGCCTTCTGATGGCGATGATAATGATATGCCGACAACAACAACGCGGAAGTGAAGATCGAAAACACCGTCAACCATGCAATAAACCAGATATATCCATTGCGCGGCTTTTCGACATATAAATCCATCAACAAGGCCAGGATCGCCGTGGCAAGAAAAAACGCCAAACCGTTGATATGTGCATAGACCGACCCCAAGACCAGCGACCAGCTCAGCAGCACGCCCCCAATCCACCAAAGTCGATGTTTTAGCCTCGGTATCTGGTGCTGCATCCACTGGCTGACGAGGTACTGCCCGAGAAAGACGTTGATCCACCACAATAAAATGCTGACGACCAATCCCCAATGCACCGCTGTGTAGTGCTCCAGATAGATGAAATCGGGAGGTATGCCCTGGTCCTTGACGACGACATGTATGAAATGGTAAAACGCCGCCGTCAAAAAGACGGGTATACTGTATGCCATACCCACTACCCACCTGGGAAAGGCCCTTTGCCTGCTCTTTCCCATATTGTGCACAGCGAGCAGTACCAGGAGAATGGCGACCAGCCACTCAAAGATGAGGTAAAGCGGCAACGACACATATCGGAACGACAGGAGATAATCTCCCGCCGGCATCCATTTGCCGACGAGGTAGAAAAGCGTGTGCAGAGTGGGAAACACCAGTGGTACAAAGTGGTGGAGGAGCGCCCTGTTCTGTCGTGAAAAGGGACGCTGCCATCGCAACAGCCCTCGCAAGCCGTAACTCCAAGCCACGACTGCCATGGCTGCATATGCCCATGCCCAGGGCAGTGATGTGTGCATGCCCATCCATCCGCATAGGAGCGATGCCACTATTGCAAGGCTGTACTGCCAGGGCCACATAAATGCATTATAAATTTTTACTATATTTAACGGCGTAAAAATACGACTTTTATGTATAATGCAAAAAGATAATATGATTGGCAGGCCGATGGGGTGCGTTCTCTTGCACTTATCACTAAATTGAGAACATCCTACGGCCTTCAGTCGTTATACGATTGCGTGTATGGCGGGTTATCGCGCTACCGACCGTATGGTTAGGTAGTGAGGAAAGTCCGGACAGCGCACAGCACCACGCCATCCGCAAGGGTGGGCACTGCGGGAGTGATCCCGCAGTGACGGAAAGTGCCACAGAAAATACACCGCCGATGGCTCCCTTCGGGGAGCACAGGCAAGGGTGAAAACGTGCGGTAAGAGCGCACGCCGTCATGCGGCAACGCATGGCGGAGGCAAACCCCGTGGGCTGAAATGCCAAATATATTGCGAGTGAGGGTTGCTGTGGCCCTGTCTTCCCCACTCGGGAAGCCTCGCAAGGGGTAGGCAGCGTTAGATAAATGATAACCGCCCTTGCGCTCCTGTGAGCGAAGGGTACAGAATCCGGCTTACAGCCATACACGCATTTTTTATTTGCTTGATGCCAACGGTCAAGTCCCCCTCATGTCGTCTACCACCGAGTCGAGTGAGTTGTATTACAGGGAGCGCGGTAGGGGTTTTCCGCTCATTATTTTACACGGATTTTTGGGCATGTCGGACAATTGGATGAGCATAGCCCGCGCGCTCAGCGACTGTCGCAGGGTGGTGCTCGTAGATCTTCCCAATCACGGGCGATCGCCGCGTATTAAATCCCTGCGCATTTCGGAAATGGCTGAGCGCATCATAGATTTGCTGGATCATCTCGGTATCCAGAGTGCTGATTGGTTGGGGCATTCGCTTGGTGGCAAGATTGCCATGTACATTGCACTTCGGTGGCCGGAGCGCGTGCGTCGGCTGATCGTCGTCGACATTGCGCCCAAGGAGTATCCTCCAGCTCCCATACATCAAAAGATACTCGATACAATGGTGCAAACGCCCCTTCAACAGTTTGCTACCAAGACGGAAGTGGCCAACTATTTTATACAGACCCTTCACAACCCTCAAATTGCGACCTTTCTCGCCAAAAATCTCGATTACGCGGATGGTCAGCTTCGTTGGCGTATTGACCCCGTGCATCTACAGCGGCATTATTCCGACATCCTCCGGTGGGATATACCACCAAAGGCCCAACCCATCGAGGCGATTTTTATTGCTGGTGGGGCAAGTCCCTACATCCGACCAGAAGATGAAGCCCTCATTTTGCAGTACTTTCCTAGTGCAGCGATTGTCCGCATCCCTGAGGCCGGGCATTGGGTGCACATCGATAAGAGGCACGAAACCATCACTGCCTTACGTTCTTTCTTATCATGTGGATAAAATCGCCTCTATAGCGGCAAACACTTTGACGAGATGAAACCACGACGTGTTCCGCGCATTTTTGGATGGGTCCTTCTCGTACTGGCAGCTGGGCTAATGAGTTTTGGTCTGGCGGATGGTACCTTTTTCGAGTTGACGAAAAATATCGAGATTTTTATTAATGCGTATAAAAAGATCCATCAATACTATGTAGAGGAGAAGGATCCCGGCGAGTTGATGAACAGCGCCATGAAGGGCTTGACCAAAGAGCTCGATCCGTTTACGCAGTACATCCCCGAATCGCAAATCGAATCGTATCGCCTCAACATCGACGGCAAGTACAAGGGAGTAGGGATTACTGTCAAAAAGATCGACGACTACATCACTATCACTTCGGTGTACGAAGACTCGCCGGCCGAGGAAGCCGGTTTGAAAGTGGGCGACCGAATCTTGGAAGTGGAAAACAAGGATGTGCGCGGTCTGGAGGTCAAGGAGGTCGTCCACCTCTTGCGCGGGGCCAGGGGGACGCCCGTGCGATTGCGCGTGCAAAATCTCGCCGAAAAGCATCCCCGCACGGTGACAGTTGTGCGCGATGAAGTGCGTCTGTCCAATGTGCCGTATTACGGCATGCTGGACGACAGCGTGGGCTACATCGTCTTGACGACCTTTACCCATGGTGCGGGTAAAAACGTACAGAAGGCTGCAAGGCAGCTCCTTCGTGAAGGGGCTAAAGGGCTCATCCTCGATCTACGACACAACGGCGGCGGCCTACTACTCGAAGCCGTCAATGTCGTCAACACCTTTATCGACAAGGGCGAGCTCGTCGTCTACACAAAAGGAAAGCTGCCCA
>WFXH01000031.1 GCA_015490715.1 Saprospiraceae bacterium
ACGACCGTTGGCCCGAAGGCAAAGTGTTGACCGTCAAGGTGCGCTATCAAGATCCCGGCACCCCTGCTGTCGTCTTCCCGCGCGACGACGACACCCTCGAAGTGGCCTTCCTCAAAGGCGTGCGCAGCATCACGCCGGGCCAAAGTGCCGTCTTTTACGAAGGCGACGACCTCGTCGGCGGCGGCATCATCTACCGCTTCTATGACGTGCAAAACCCCGCCGAAATTGCCTCCGCCCGCCGTGAATGGGAAGCAATCCAACACACCAAATCCGAAGCCAAATGAGACAATCCTTGCGCCCTGCGCTCTTCGCCATCGCCCTGCTCATCCTCCTCAGTGGCTGTCGATACGAGCAAGAGCCCTTCCCCGATGCCTCGGAGCTGTCCGGCAAGGAATACTTTCCCGTCGTGCCAGGCGCATGGTGGGAATTTCGCACCGACTCCGTAGTATACTACGTCTCCCAAAGTGCCGTTGTGCGGGATACCGTGCGCGGCATCGAGCGTTGGACTATTGGCGACACGGCTTTCGTCTCCGACGACATGGTCGCCTTCTGGCTGCTGCGCCAATACCGAAGGCTCGGCGATAGCACGTGGCATGCGCTGCCCCCGTGGTGGATCGCCTCCAATCGCGAAGGCCTCTTCATCAATGAGGGCAATCTGCTCTTTCAAAAACTTTCCTTTCCCGTGCGCAAAGACCGTAGCTGGGAGGGCAACGCAGCCATCTACCCCAACGAAAGCTACTACGTGCGCAACCAGCCGCTCGAGCTGGCCTTTGCCGGCTGGAAATACCGCTACCTGACCGCCCCACGCACCGAGACCGTGGGTGCCACCACTTACGACAGCGTCGTACACGTCCAAGAAGCCGACCCCGAAGACATCGCTGGCGTAGACGGCCCCCTCTACCGCTGGGCACAATCCAAATACGCCAAGCACATCGGCCTGGTGTGGAAGCGCTGGATCATCCTCGACGACGAAGACTTCGATACCAGCGATGAGCCCATCTTCGAACGCGCCGACGAAGGCTTTATCCTCGAAATGCAACTGATCCAATATTTCATACCGTGAGAAGCCATCTACCCCTGGCAGAGATCGGCCACATCCAGAAAGCCATCGGTCGCCGCGGCGAACTCAAAGTGCGCTTCGAGCCCGAATTTGTTCCGCTCATCCCCTCGCTTCGCTTCGTCTTCGTCGAAATACATGGACTGGCCGTGCCCTTTCGCGTCGAGTGGATCCACCCCCATGGCGACGATTACCGGCTCAAGCTCAAATCCATAGATACACCCGAGGCGGCCCATCCCTTCGGCAACACCCCCCTATGGGTCGAAGAAGCCCTTGCCCCCAAAGCCCTCCACACGGGTTGGCGACCCGATAAATTCCTTCCCGGCTACGCCCTCTGCGACCCCCACAGCCAGACGCTCGGCTACATCCAGAAGGTAGAGCAATATCCCCAACAGCTCATGCTCTTCGTCGAAGACCTGCACGGAGAAGTCTTTCTCGTCCCCTTCGTCGACGAATGGATCGTCCAGCTCGACCGCGATGCGCACCGCCTGTGCATGCGCCTGCCCGAAGGCCTCGTCCCCCAATCGTGAAAAATGCACTCGACCAAGTATCCACACTCCCATTTCGGCCTACTTTTGCAGTATGAAATGGTTCGACTGGTTTGAGGGTATAAAATCGTGGATCGCCGGCCGCTCCACCAGCCCTGCAGATAAAGGAGATGCTATGAAATACCTCATTACAGGTCTCGGCAATCCCGGCAATGAATACGCCGACACGCGCCACAACATCGGTTTTCTCGTCGCCGACCACTTCGCACACACGCACCAATGTACTTGGCACGAAGAGCGCTATGGCGAAATGACAGCTTGTACCTATCGAGGCAGAAGACTCTGGCTGCTCAAACCCCACACCTACATGAACCGCAGCGGCCTGGCCGTACAACACTGGCTGCACAAGCTCCGCATCCCTCCCGAACGCTTGCTCGTCATCTCCGACGACGTACAGTTGCCCTTTGGACAGCTGCGCCTCAAACCCGCCGGAGGCGACGGCGGCCACAACGGCCTCAAGCACATCATCGCCACACTGGGCACCAAAGCCTTTCCCCGCCTGCGCATCGGCATCGGCCCTAAAAAGCCCTTTACGACCCTCTCCGACTTCGTACTCGGAAGCTGGGACGAGGAAGAACGCAAAGCCCTCCCCAATATCGTCAAACGCGCCTCAACGGCCGTCGAGTGGTTTGTATTCCACGGCCTGGACCACGCTATGAAGCTGGTCAACACCAACAAGTCCTGAAATCCCCCTCCTCTGACGCACGATTTCATGCAAAAATCATCTTTTGACAGAACAAAAGATACTCCTGACGAGAATCATCTTTTTCGATGACGTCCATCATTGATCCTGCTTCGGGCTACAAATACCTTTGCTGCTGGTATGCCCTATAGGGCATTGCGAGGGAATGAGACCAGGGAGGGACATTGGGGATGAATACAGGTAGAATAAAACTCTTTGCGGTATGAATATCTTTCCGGAGGCTGTAAGTACGTATGCCCATGAGATGGACAAGCTCTTCTGGTTGATCACCCTCTTTGCGGGATTGGGGTTTTTCATCACCATCGGCATATTGATTTACTCTCTTATACGCTTTCGATATTCGCCGCAGCGTAAACCCATGACCTTTCGCGGCAATACGTTTAGGGAATTTCGATGGGTCGCTCTGGGCATGGCTCTCCTGGCCTTTGCCGACTTTTACGTGTTGTACGACGAACACGACACCTGGGACAAGATGATGCAGTCCGTACCGGAGGAGAAAGACCTGCACATCGCCATCACGGGCCGCCAGTGGAACTGGATCTTCACCTATCCCGGGCCCGATGGCAAGCTCTACACCGCCGACGATGTCATCATCAACGAGCCCAATAGCACTATCCACATACCCATCCACAAAAACGTCGTCTTCGACATCCGCTCCGTCGATGTCATCCACAGCGTGTTCCTTAAAGAGGCGCGCTTCAAGTACGATGCCATCCCGGGGCGTACCATCACAAAATGGGTACAATTTCATCGCCCCGGCAAATACGAGCTCATCTGTGCCGAACTCTGCGGTGTACTTCACTCCAAGATGCGCAATTTCATCATGGTAGAATCCGAAGAGGTCTTCCAGCAATGGCTTGACGAACTCTACGCCGGCACCAACGAATAAAATCTACGTCTATGGCAACACATACACAGAGCTTTTGGACGAAGTACATTTTTTCACAAGATCACAAGGTCATCGGTGCCCAGTACCTCATCGTGGGGCTGATCATGGCCGCTGTGGCGGGCTTTTTCGCTTATGTGTTCCGCTATCACCTGGCTTACCCCGATGCGGAAATACCGCTGTGGGGTACGCTTGACCCGCGTACGTACAACATGTTGGTGACCACCCACGGTGCGTTGATGATCTTCTGGGTGGCCATGCCCATTCTGGTCGCTGCCATAGGCAACTTCCTCATACCGACGATGCTCGGCACCGACGATATGGCCTTTCCGTTTCTCAATATGCTCTCGTTTTGGGTCTTTTTCCTCAGTGCCGTGGTGGTTGTGACCTCGCTCTTCGTGCCGGGAGGCGGCTTCGATGGCGGCTGGACGCTCTACCCTCCCCTCTCGGCAGATGCCTATCTCAACACCAACCCCGACTTCTGGAAGGCGCTGTTTTCGGGAGGCAGTTTGGTCATCCTCGCCCTGGCGCTCGAATTTGCCTCCATGCTCATGGGCGGCATCAATTTCATGGTCACCACGATCAACAAGCGCGCACGCGGCATGAGCTTTTCGCGCATGCCTATCCTGGTGTGGTTTATGAACTTCAGCGTCGTCACTTTTATGTTTTCCGTCGGGCCGGTCATCGCCGGAGCGCTGATGCTCTTGCTCGACAGGGTAGCAGGTACAGGCTTTTACGATGCCTACCGCGGAGGTGACCCCATCCTCTTCCAGCATCTGTTTTGGTTTTTCGGTCATCCCGAAGTGTATGTGTTGCTCTTCCCCACCCTGGGCGTGATGGGTGAAATCATTCCGACCTTTGCGCGCAAGCCACTCTTTGGCTATAAGTTTATCATCGGGGCTTCGATCGTCGCCATCATCTTGTCGATGGTCGTATGGGCCCATCACCAGTTTGTGGCGGGCATCAATCCCTACATGGCGGTCTTCTTCAGCGTCGGCACTATTTTGATCTCCATCCCCTTTGCGGGCATCATACTGTCGTACGTCGCCACCATCTTTGGCGGCAATATCCGTTTGGAGCTTCCCATGTGGTGGGCCGTCGGATTTCTGGCGACCTTCCTCATCGGAGGGTTGACAGGCCTCTATCTGGGGTCGAACACCTTCGACATCTATGCACACGACACTTCCTTTGTGGTGGCGCATTTCCACTACACACTCTTCCCCATCACCTTCTTCGGCTTCTTTGCAGCCTTTTACTACTGGTTTCCTAAATATGCGGGCCGGATGTACAACGACTTCCTCGGCAAGCTGCACTTCTGGGGTACGTTTATCTTCTTCCAACTCTTTGCGCTTCCCATCTTCTTCTTGGGGCTCAATGGCCAGCCCCGCCGCATGGCCGATTACACCGCCTTTGAAACACTCATGCAAGATTGGCACATCCAATTCCGAGAAATAGCGACCATCTCGGCCATCCTGTTGATACTGACCCAATTTATCTGGTTGTACAACTTCATCGTCAGCCTGTGGAAGGGCAAGCGCGTGAGCTCCGACAACCCCTGGCAGGCCAATACCCTCGAATGGCAAGCGCCTTCTCCTCCCCCACACGGCAATTTCGAAGTCTATCCCGAGGTGTACCGCGATCCCTACACCTTCGGCGTCGTTCAGGTCAACGGTACGAAGAGAGATTTTATACCCCAAAACGAAAAATTGCCCTCGTGATCGAGCCATTCACTTATCAAAACGCATAGCCTATGCAATCGACAACCGTATCACTACGACGCGTTCCACAGGGACGATTGGCACTGTGGCTACTCATCGCCGGAGAGCTCATCATCTTCGGCAGCGCCATCGTCGTGTACTTGCTCCTCCGCCTGCGCTACCCCGAATGGGGCGCCGAAGCAGCCAAGACCCATCTCAGCCTCGGGGCATTCAACACACTCGTGCTCTTAGTGAGTAGCTATTTCGCCGCCAAGGCACACGAGGCCTCCCTCAAAAAGCTCAAAGGCAAGGTGCTGCGCTATTTGTCTCTGACCGTATTGTGCGGACTCATCTTTTTGGGTGTAAAATCGTACGAGTACACGGAAAAAATCAGCCATGGCTATACCTTCACCAGTCCCAAACTGGTCGAAGCGGGACAAGGCGCCGCAGCGCTCTTCTGGTCGTTCTATTACTTCCTGACCGGATTACACGCCCTCCACGTACTCGTCGGATTGATCGCCATTGGTTTTATCATGTATTACGTCAAAAACAACAAACACTTTCACCGCGTCGAGCTCGTCGCCCTGTATTGGCACATGGTCGACCTCATCTGGATATTCCTCTTTCCACTACTCTATATCATGCAATAAAAAACAGACGATTATGGAGGCAAAAAATCCCTACGTCAAACCCGGCTTAGAACACGAAGTGGTCGTGCCCCCTGCCGACGATTACCACGGCCATCCAAACTACCTATACGTCATCATTGCATTGATCGCACTGTTGGTGATAAGCCTGTTGAGCGACTTTGTGACGTCGATCATCTTGCTCGGCTTGTTGGTCTTTGGCACGGCATTGGTCAAATCGATATTGGTCATCCGCAATTTCATGCACTGGAAATACGAGCCGCTCTTCATATGGATCATCACGTTTTTTGCGGTGCTCTTCATACTGCTTGCGCTCTTCTGGGGCATGTATCCCGATTTTGACCTCGTCAAAGTCGAGCTAGCGCCAAAATGATAGGAAGATGGAGACGACCTTTGCTGTACATCCCATGTCCAACGGCAACGGACATACTGCGGAGCGAAGGGGTATCCCCTCGCCGGTGTTGGCCATCATGATTTTGTTGTTTACGGAGGTGATGTTTTTCGGTGGGCTCATCAGCGCCTACATCATCAACCGCGCAGATGCCATCGACTGGCCGCCCACCGGTCAGCCGCGCCTGCCCGTCGAGCGCACCTTGCTCAACACGGCTTTTCTGCTCATCAGCGGCATATCGGCATACTGGAGCTGGAGGTTTTTTAAGCGCAACCACCGCAGCTATCTCTACGCCTTAGTATTGACGCTGGTGCTCGGTGCCTGCTTCGTCGCCCTCCAAGGTGTGGAGTGGATTCGCCTCATTCACTACGGACTCACGACGAGCTCCAGCCTCTACGGTGCGTTTTTCTACACCATCGTCGGCGCTCACGGCGTACACGTCCTCTTTGGCCTGTTGTTTTTGCTCTACGTGTGGTGGAAAATCGAACAATCGCCCACCCGCGACCAAGAGGGCTTACTCCTCGCCGGCGTGTTGTTTTGGTACTTCGTCGTCGGCATATGGCCCATACTGTACTACCTGGTCTATTTGTACTAACTAAATACCGTCCAAGCTATGACGATAGGGGCAATACTCTGGTGTAGTGTCTGCAAGGCCAACTTTACCGAGGCCGAAATACAGGCCTATACGAGCACGATCGCCCTGCTCATCTTTCTCTTCCTCGCCATGGCCGCCCTGCTGGCCTACGTGTTGTACCGCTACTACGTGAAATAGCGCCCCAGTGGGGTGAACTGCACCGCACCACCCCCCTGCATCTCTAAATCTGCTACAAACCACCAAGCCCACAAAGCCGACACAAAGTCCCCCAAGACCAAACCTCCCACCCCTCCGTGCTCTCTGCGGTAAAAATAATCAAAACCCATCGAGGCAAACCACAAAGCCCACAAAGACAATACAGAACTCCCAGATAAAGCAGCTCTACTCAAGAGAACGCACCCTCCCTACTCCAACACCACAAAGCAGTAGCCGCCGGCTTTGTAAAATTCCTCCTCCGGCCTGTTGAACATTTGAACCCTGAAAAACTCATTGGGGCTTTCCTTAAACAGGTGAATGTTGTTATCGCTGCCTTCGTTCATGGTAGCATATACGTATACGCTTTCCGATGAACATTTTTCCTCAAATTCTATATTTATAAATCTCAAATCGTTTATTCCAAATAAAAAGTAATATATCCCTATGGCTTTGGGTATTAGTTGAAACTTCAAAGAGTAGATAGACCCATCGTAGTTATAGGTTCCATAGTAGCCTATTTCTCCAGATGAATAAACAAAAGGCTCGAAATCATACTCTTTAGGGACTATCACTTGGAAGTTTCTATAGCCGGTCGCCAGAACTGTATCCACATTTATTGGGTATATAAGAGATCCTACTCGCCAGTTCATGTCTTCGATTAAAAATTTCCTTCCCGTAGAGCGGTCGTACACGCTATCGGAAAACACCGATTCAATATATATCGTATCCCCTACACGAAAGGTGTCCTTTGCAGGGTATAATCGGACAGGTATAATAAGCTCATATCCGGCA
>WFXH01000032.1 GCA_015490715.1 Saprospiraceae bacterium
CTCTCTCCACACGCCTTCAACGTGTCGACACCCACTATACCCAACTCGTTCGGACACACGCAGTCGTGCACAATCGCATACACCAGCCGACAGCCGTATGCGTCTTCGATCTCCACCTCGTACGCCTCGTTGTCCCAGATCGTGTCCGACATGTACACATCCCCCTCAATACGGCCGTGACCACGCACGATCCGATACGGCGCTCCGCCGCCCTCTATGCGAAACCGCACTCGATAGCTCTCCGCATCCCCCGCACAGATCGTGTCCACAGGACCCACCGCCGGATCCGGCCGAAACTCCACGCGTACCGTGTCCTCCCCACTACAGCCGTACAGCTCCTCCCTCCACACAAACTCGTACAATCCATATGCATCCACCTGGACGTCCGTCTCGATGTCCGATGCATCGTACTGCACATTGCCCGGTGCCTGGGTGATGATCCACTCGCCTCCACGGCCCTGTGTCCGACCGCGCATCTTATAGCTCAACCCACACAGCACCGTATCCGGACCCGCCTCGGGATCCGGCGCCGGGAGCAGCACAATCTGCAGACAGCTATCCTTGCTCGTACCGCAATCCATTTTGGCATCCACACACAACAATGCCGTGTCTTTCTTACTCCTTTTCCAGCGTATCTGAATCTCTTTCTTCAACTGTGGATCCTGTGTCAAAATCTCTCCATTGCCCTCTACGATGTACCACCCCCAATTACACACATCGTCGAGTTCGTTCGTCACCCGATACGTTCCTATTCCTCCGCGACACAACACCGTATCCCCTTCCAGGACCGGCGTTAAAATCTGCACGCCCTCGATGTTCTCCTTGATTCCCGGCACGTAGATACACGTTTTGTTCTCCAGCGAATCCCACCAATCTGTGTACTCCACTTTGATGATAAACTCATACTCCCCAACCGGATCCTCAAACGGATCGATCCTCACCTCCGAATCCCATATCGTGTCGTAGTTGGGCGTGATCCATCCAGGCGTCTCCACGATATCGCCCGACACACACTGGGGGAAATAGCTGAAGTCCGCACGCAAAATGTACATGCCCGCGCAATCGGGACATTCAACCGAGGTTTTAATCTTCGGCCGGTAAAAGTCTAAGTATAAAATGTAACTCGTATCGCACATGATGCCCGATTCTCCGTACGGCGATTTAAACTTGATCTCTTTGGCACACTGCGGTCGCGACCACACCTTGCCGTCTTCCGTACGGTATGTCTTCCCCTCGCAGACAAACTTCCACTTCTCTCCTTTCGCTCTTATGGGCAAGAGCACAATCTCTTTCTCAACGGCTTGACAACATCCGTTGCCGGTTTGGATAAAGAGTCGGCATGGTGGATCAATACAAGAGTTGTAGATGATGGTATCCTTGCCCTGATACGACCACCTGTAGTCGTAATTGTGTTCTTCTGGGCAGATCTCTTCGGGTGGAAGCACGAGGGGATCTTGAATCTCCGGTTGTAGGACATAACACTTGGTCTTTTCATCGCAATATGCATCGGGGTTATTGGGATTGCCGATGATCCACTGGACGCAAAATTCCACGGGGTCTTTGCCCACCTGGAAGCCGTTAACGCAGTTTTGATCATCCCATCGGGAGTCGGGGATGCCGTCGATTGTCCATCGCACATTGGCATTGCAATTGTTGAGGCTGCCCACGCATATGTCGACGGTATTGCACGGACAAGGCGTGCCGTTGACAAAGAAATCAGGTAGCGGCGTCGGAATCTCTGCCCGCTTTCCCGCAATGACATCGATGGTATAGTGGCACACATCCCCGCAGCATCCATCCACCCATACGTAGTAGATCTTGCAGTACTGCATATACCCCTGCAGGGTAAAGGTGCTCGAGTTACACGAGGCATTACAATCTACGGGCACCATCTGGACACAGTCTTCAACAATACCCGCTTGAATGCCTGTACAAGTTGACCCATACTTTTGACAGTCAGTGGGTTCAAAATCAAACGTCACTTCGATGACTTCTCCAGCACCGACAAAGGCCCACCAGTTGGTATTGTGGGTCACCCCCGTACCAAAACAAAGACTTGGTTGGGGCCCTGTTTGGTTGGCAAAATCGGGATTTTCGCACTCGTAGCCATCCAGCTCGTCTAAGCCGCAGAGCACATTCGAGCTCTGACAGTCGAGTGCACCGGGCGGATTGCAATCCTGAGCGATTGCTACCGTCCGCCCCACTATCGTCAATAAGGTCCACACAAAGAGCAATACGGTAAAACGTACAGCCATAGCCTATATGGTTTTTCCTCCTTCAATTCCGTACTTTCAACCTGTACTTGAGACGACAGGATCCAATACTACTTTATAGATATCAGTCCACTCAATTTCGCTGCCTGCGATGTCAAATTTTTTTCATCCGGCGTACACCTCACCCTCTTGCTACCTCTTTCAATAAGCAAATATAAGAAATTTATCCAAAAACCTGGGCGAGCAAAATTTTTTTATCGCAAGAGGGTCACAGATTGCACGAAGAGGTGCTCTTTTCTGTCTCTTTCGCGCAATTTTATACGCCCTACATAAACGCCGGGCGGCGCTGGCCGATCCTTTATTTGTCCATCCCAGAGGAAAATTTCATTGGTCTGTGGTACCTCTACTGTTTTATGGAAAATGTGTTCGCCCCAGCGCGTAAAAATGTCTACCTCTACCAGCTCAATGGCTTTGGCATCGACATAGATGTTCCAACTATCGTTCCACCCATCTCCATTGGGGCTAAAGGCATTGGGTATGAAATAGCGCAACACCTTTTTCAGCCGTATCCATAGGCTATCGACGCCGCGACAGCCCGACTGTGTATAGACGATGAGTCGTACCCATCCACTCTCCGTCACCCCAACAAGGGTATGCGCGCAGGTATCACAACCCATCCAATCGGAGGGACTCCATGCATATCGATCTACGGAGTCCATACCCTCTATGCGCACTTCTGCCATCAAGAGCAGCGAATCTCCTTCGTGGACCACCGTATCACCAACGATTTGCACCTCCACAGTGGGGAGCGGATCGATGTGTATCACGGTATCCCATTGGCAGCCTCCCGGTGTCTGCACAACAATGCGATAATCTCCAGGAGGTAAATCATACCACTGTGCACGAGGGGATTTATTGCCGTTTATGAAATAGTGATATTGCCTCATGCTATCGGCAAGCATTACAACCACACTGCCGCCTCTGCTCCCCTCACACAAAGGCTGAACCACAGTAACCTCGTCAATATCCACGCGCTCTCGGTGATCTTTTACTTCAAAAGTGTCTGTCACCACACACCCGTTTCGGCGATGGACCAGCCGAACGACATACCTGCCTGCATCGGTCGTTTGTATATAGCTTGTCTGCTCTACGTCGAGTTTCCCACCGTCCAAACTTTCCCAGCTCACATCGACTTCATGTGTATCCACCTGTATGAGGATGAATGCCGTATCGGATGCACAATCCAGAGGTTGGAACGACACCAACTGCCACTTGGGCTTCGCCGTATCGACTTTTACTTCAACTGCGGCACTGTCCCGACACCCATTAGCCCCTTCAGCTACGAAGATATACCTGCCGGGCATGGTTACTTGTATGCTATCTTTGGGTATGAAATCGTTGGCCACTTTCCAATATCCAGTATTAAACGTACCCGTTGCGATGACGTGCCCAAGAGGACGTAGACAGGTGAGCGTATCGCCTACCAACACAATCACAGGCGGTGTGGTATCCACGCGCACGTAAATGCTATCGGTTCGCTCACAGCCGTTTTGCCCTAATGCCGTGAAATAATACCAACCACCATCCCGAACTGTCACACTATCCATACCAATTTCAATCCCATTGGCAGTAGCCCAAAACCAGCGCGTCCATTCCGTAGAATCTCCACTCCAGCGCAGCGTCGCGGTGGGATTGCGACAGCTGATGTCTTCGGCCTGGAGGTGGAATGTCGGCTTGGCCAAATCGGCTTCGATTTCATACCGAAAGACCGACGTACATCCATTCCTCCCCACCACGACGAGCTCGAGCTGGCCACCCTCTTTCAATTCCACAGAGGAAGAAGTCGACAGTAGACGACCGTTTAGGTACCAATACACGCTATCGACACAACAGTCGGGTGCAACGCTCCATACGGAGACCGGATTTCTACAATCGATAGCCCCCCCCTGCTGAATGCGTGGCTGGGGAGCTGTGGTGTCGACTTGCACGTATACAGAGTCTATGACTTGACAACTATCCGATGTGATGACGCGCGCGATATACCATCCGGGTCGATCGACCCAGAGGGAATTCCTCCGATTCCAACCCATATCGCTGAGCCAGTAAATCTCCACGTCCTGCCTGTTGGTCACCACAGCTTGGAGTAGAACACTGTCGTTTCTACAGTTCAACGCCGGCGTATCAGGTTCGATCTCCAGGTGTGGAAAGTTACTATCGCCTCCTATCCAGAGCCATTCGGTACGCATGCATCCGTTGGGAGCGCTGTAAACCACCTTGTAATTACCCGTTTGTGTGAGCTCAGGAGTGGCCTCTTCGGAGTAAAAACTATCGGGCCCAGTCCATTGGAAACGCAACCCCGTGGTATCTCCTTCGATAGAGACATGCACGGACGGCTTATTACAACTGAGAAAGGCTCCTATAAATTTGAGTCGAGGTAGTGCGGTGTCGATGGGCACCTCAAAGACCGTGTCTAAGGTGCAGCCCAACGTATCTTCGAAATGCAGCTGCCACTTTCCAGGTTGTTCGATAAGGGGATAAATGGCCCTCGTCGTCGTGCCATCGGGAGCCGTCCACCAAAAACTTCCCCCTCCGGGATCCAGCGAATGCTGCAATCGAAAACTTCGCTGCGCACAAGTCAACGTATCTATTATGAAATGAGGATCGTAGCTCTTCCTATTGTCTGAAATGGTGACCACGGCATCCACAGTACAGCCGTTTGCTGCCTTAACCGTCAGCACATAGGTGCCCGCCTCACGTACGACAAGAACAGTGTCTTTCGAGAGCTCTTCTAAAAAGATGTCCTTCCAAGTAAAATCTACGTAATCTTCTGGATTTTTTAACACCAGCGCTGTAGAATCGCGCCCACATTCGAGGGCTTCCCACCCAATCTCGGGGTTGGGCACAGTGGTGTCGACGCGTATCTCGATCACACGTTGCGCAACGCATCCGCGGATATCTTCCGCAACCACTGTATACTGTCCTGCCTCGAAGAGACATACCCTAGCTTGCATACTATCCGAAGAATATACGGTACCCTTTACCCCCCCTTTGTAGAGGTGAAGGGAGCGAAACCGATGGCTTGTACTCAGGAAAAAACAACTCAATGGATTGTTGCAATCAATAGCCGGTGGATCAGCTATCGAAAGTCGCAACACAGAAGTATCTTCCACCACCTCTACAGCAATAGAGTCTACACATTGGCCGTACTCCACTCGGGCGACCACGACACCACCTCGGTCGACATGGGCAATACTGTCGTCTTCGATGCGCTGAATGTGTCCCGTTTGGGTAGACCACTGCCACCGCGTGGTAATACGAGGATCGGTCGAGTCGATCTGTAGGGATACGATGACTGGTACTTCGGGCGTTGCGCAGTCGAGCGTATCGACGGGACGAGCCTCCAACTGCATGTCGACCTCGCGAAGGATGAGCGTCACCGTACTATCACAGCCCCAACGCGAGTTAAACAGTCGTCGATAGATTCCCGGCCGGGTCAATATCGTGTCTCCCCACCGGTATTCCTCGCCGCGACAAATGGCGTCGACAATTGTATCGTCAATTGCCCCCATCCACACGTAGTGCTTACACTTCGTCGTAAAAAAGCCACAGGCCTTATTGCTATCGACAAACTCGCCGACAAACTCCGTCCACGTCAACCCCGTATCGGGAATGTACTTCCGATGTGGACGGTAATACGTCATCCCACAGATGGTATAAATGCCATCGCGTCGGGGTAGGAATTTAAACTCCCTGTCTAATGCGACGATTTTACCATTATCGATAAGTATAAACGTGTCGTTGTAGTATTTGTAGAGTGTGTCGTTTGCAAAAGGGGTATACTCAGGACGAAGTACGACCGAATCCCCTGTATAGCAATGGACCACCAAACGGATGCCCACAGGCGAGATGACAGGGGGGCTACAGGGATTGCACGCTGACCCTACATCGTCGCAAAAGACGAGCCGCACTCCCTTGATGGCCCCTTTATAAAAGCGCGTGCGGTCTTCGATGCGCAAAGTCCATACACCGTTGACGGGGCCCGTGTTAAAATCCTCCAGCTTTCCCTGAAAGGGATAATAGCTGCCCGTATAGACCTTGCCCCCACCCACGCCCCAATTTTGGTTGTTGCTCCAGCGCGCAGAAAATCCTGGATCGGGCATGGCATTGTCGACATTGCGCACAAAGCGCACGTCCCACTCCTGAAAAAAGGTCACGCCCGACATCACCTCCGGGCCGAGCAATTGCACGGTCTGTCCGGCAGGGCTCGTCAGCCAGATGAGCAAATCGCCTACGTATTCGTGTTCAAAAGCCAGCTCAACCGCACACAGCCCTTGATCTGGTAAGCTCAAATCATTGCGCAGCACACCGCGCACCTCAATTTCCCATACGACCGTATCGGTCGTCTCGATTTCGATAAGTGTATCTATACGGCACTGGGCATCCACCTGCAATGCTATCACGCCGACTAGCCATCCCGTCCATATCCATCGCTTCCAACCTCGCATTATGCGCCGCACGATTTTATACCTTTATAAAAACTAAATGATCCAGGCGGTCAGAATGTTGCATAAAAAAAAGCCCCTCTCCCAACGGAGAGGGGCTGGTCCTCTATCCCCTCAGCGCACCTTAATCGATCACTCCACAATGACCAATGGCAAAGTAAAGTGTTGCTCAGCATGTCGAATGTGCACAATATACAGCCCCCTGGGCCAGTCACTGGAAGACACTATCCACCGCGTGGTTCCAGCGGTCAGGTCAATAGCCTGGTCATATTTCACTTTTCCATCTACGCGGTAGATGCGCATTTGGATATGAGCAGGTTTAGACGTCTTGACCGCAACCTGGAAGCGATCGCGTGCGGGATTGGGGCGGATGCTCATCTCCACTCCGTCACCCAAGATAATCGTCGATCCCGTACCGATGAGATTGAGTGTTGTGGTATGAGTATCGGCTGGGCATAGGGGGTTGGAGGCAATGAGCTGCACCTCATAAATCCCGCTCTGTGCGTAGCGGTGAATGGGATTTTCCTGTGAGGTGGTATTGCCGTCCCCAAAATCCCACTCATAGCTCAACCGCGTACCGGTCGATCGGTTGACGAAGGCGACTTCTAAGCCTTGTGCATTGTAATCAAAAGCAGCCTGAGGAGCTTCGTCGACGGTGATAAACACACCCGCTGCCGTATCGCTGTGGCCCTGTGCGTCAAAGGCGATGAGCTTTACTTCAAAAGTGCCGCCATTTGAATAGACGGCATTGGGATTCGCCTGGTTGCTCGTCGGTGGTTGAGCCCCTACGAGTATCCACTCGTAACGCACTGCCTTAGAAGATCGATTGGTGAATTGTACTGTAAGGGGAGCACAACCCTCTGTCGTCGAAGCTGAAAAATCGGCGTGCAAAGCAGTGAGGTCGATGACCTTTACCACAGTATCCGCCCCATAACAATCGTTGCCGACGATATACGTCACGGTATAACTCCCTGCTTGGGCATAAGTATGGCTCGGGTTAGCTTCATCAGAGGTGTTGCCGTCGCCAAAGATCCATTGATGCCATTGGGCGGAGGTGGCCTTTGACTCAAATTGCACCGTCTCGCCGCCGACGATATTGTATGCAAAATCGGCCTGCGGCACATCCCACAACACATCTACGCTGAGTGATACGGTGTCGCTCCCGACTCCATTGGATGCGATGTGTACGATTTCATACGTACCCTTTTGAGCGGGCACCCAATCAAAATGACGCTGATCGGATTGGGCAATCACACCTGTATCGGTGCGCACTGTCCAACTCCATCGTGTGGCATTTGGCGTGGAGGCATCGACAAGTTGCAGCACTTGCCCCACACACGGCACTACGGTCAACTGCTCGATGCCCGCTGTGGGCTTCTTGCCAGCGACAATCCACGTGTGGAGCGTATCGTTGCCACACACGCCGTGGGTGATGACCGTCAGCGGATACACACTGTCTTTGAGGTACTCTACCTGTATGGTATCGCCCGCCCAGCTCTCCGGCAAAGTAATGCGCGCCGAAGTATCGAGGGCAAGCCGCAAGGTATCTTTACTGTTGAGGCGACGTATGGTCACGCTGTCGTCGACAATCCAAGTAGTGTCGTCAAAATCGAGCGTCAAGCTGTCGTGGTACTTGCTGATATCCCAAAGATAGTGTATCAAGCTGTCCACGCGATGCATGGTATCTCGAATGCGCGCCACGGTATGCGAATCCACCCGTATGTAATTTCTGAGGGTCAGCGTGTCTATATAGCGGATGTTGCGCACCTCGAGAAAAACATCGTATTTCCCCGGTTTGGAATAACACACACGTGGATTGCGCTTGGTCGAGGTGGAAGGCTTGCCGCCAGGAAAAGACCACTTCCACTCATCGATGTTATCCTCGTTGTAGACAAAAAACGTCGTACAAAGCGAATCACAGTGACGCACGGTATCGGTATAAAATTTTGCACTCACTGGGGTAACCACATCGATGTATTGTGATGTAGCATCTTCTCCACAGACATTGACAACCCGCAGCGTCGCATAATAGAGGCCATCGCGTTCGTAGACATGTACGGGGTTTTGCTGATAGGAGTAGTTGCCGTCGTCGAAATCCCACTCCCACGTATCGACATCGGTCGAAAAATCGTAAAAATGCACTTTATTCGGCTCATACTGATCAAAATCGTAGTCAAAATCTGCGATGGGCACATCGCGCACCCAGATGTAATCCTCGCGTACGAGGACATCGTCGCCAAAAGCATTGGTCACGGTGAGGGTGACGCGATAGCGCCCGCGTTGGCTATAGGTGACGACGGGATTTTGAGCGGTGCTCGTCGATGGCGTCCCCCCTTCAAACTCCCAGAAATATGTGTTTGCATTGTCGGATTGATCATAAAATTCGACTGTCGGATCGATGTTTAAGCACACGACCTCCTTATTGGAGGTAAAATTCGCTACGGGAGGGCTGCCATTAGCACAGGGATACATGCAAGGCGCGGGGGTACGCGAGTTGATGATCGATTTTGAGGAGGAGTGCCACTGATCAGAACCCGTGATCGAGGCTGCCATGATATAAAAGCCCGATACGTGATTGCATCCAAAGTTGTGTCCCATCTCGTGGCTTTGCAGGTTGCGCAACAAATTACCCGAAGAAGTAAAATCCTCCAACACATTATAGCGATTGGAGTTGCACAGGCCATTGAGATAGGCTATACCGACGACACTGCCCGAGATATTCCGCTCTACCCAAAGCGAAGCCACCCCGTAGTCGGATGTGCCAAAGCCACCGTTATTCCCCCAGTTTCGAAAACTGGCAAGCAGGGCATTGGCATCGGTGGTAGAGGGCCAAGGATCACAGCTGGGGCAATCACTGACAAAGGTGGGCCCATCCAAAATCTGAATCTCATCGTTAAAGGGATCGTCAAAATCCGTCGCGACCAATCCCAACACGGAAGACATCTGGCTAATTGCCCCATTCACACCACCATGTGCTTGGTTGTAATCCCAGTCGGCGGCCATGGCGACGATGAGCTCGTAACAATTCCGACGTGCTTCGACACGCCGCTTTGGATGTATGCGGCGCTGTTTTTCTTCTTCTTTCATTTCAAATCCACATCGCAAACCCGGTACGGGCTTGACATCGGCCGTGTGATAGACGATGTATGCATTGTCGTCCAATGATGGGGCCAATCGACGAGCGCGCTCGATAAACACCGCCCCTTCCTCGAGCTTGATCTCCGCAAGCATCAAGCTCGGACTGATGGCAAAGTACACCGTATGATCCGTCCCTATCACATGGCCGCGATAGTGTATATTGGGCTTAGGATACTCTTTGATACCCTCCTCCGTCATAACGCGCACCTTCGCCCCCGGTGCTACAATGGGATATTCATCAAGTTCAATATCCCACTGATAGGCCCCAAGTAATACCTTGATGCGATACGGGCCCTTGTGCTGACGTACAAAATCGTACAGCCCCTTATAATCTAAGCTATAGAGCTGCACCTTTTCAAACTTAGCAGTCAACTCCTGCGGTACACTCCGAATCTCAGGCCCTCGAAGGACAAATTGCCCATAAAGATCCGTAGCCATCCAAATCAGGACTAAAAGAAGAAATCTCCTATTCATACGACATCAGATTTTTATACACACATCATTTCTTCGGATCAACCGTTATTAGCATGTGCAACCACGCAGATATTCAACAGCACAAACCCGTAGGGGTCCAAGGTCCATGGATATGCAAATTTACGCGTATTTTCACTTCACGCATCGAAAAAAAGAAAAAAATTTTACACCGTCACTTGCGACACTGTCCTTCAAAACAGGCTTTAGTTAAACAAATTGCATATGTGGATCGATGTCGTATTGATTCTAACACTCGGTCTCGGATTTTACAAGGGGTACGAGACGGGATTGCTTCGCACACTCCTCGTACTCTTGACCATCGTGATGAGTTTTTTACTCGCATTAAAGTTTTCATTCATTGTATACGACGTCTTACAACAATGGTTGCCTCAATGGACGCCGAAGACGCGCATGATTTTATCCTTTTTTCTGGTCTTTGTAGTGGGGTACATTTTATTCCGATGGTTCGCCGAGGGCATCTACCACTGGATAGGCCACACTCCTTTAAGCATGCCCAATAAAATCCTCGGAGGCGTACTATACGCCTATGTCTATCTCCTCGTCGTTAGCGGCATGTTGTGGTTGCTTTTGGATTATAGGTTACTGCACCCACAGTGGGTCGAACACTCCCAGCTCTATCCCATAGCCGACGCCCAACGCACAGCTTTTATCGAACAAGTACAAAACTTACAGCCTTATTTTGAGGAGTTTTTCCAACGCGTCCAATCCGAGCTACCCCTTCCACCTTCGCAAGAATCTCCTCAATGAGTCCTTTATAATGAAATCGCTGACGACCTACTTATTCCCCTGTTTTGATGAGTGGTATGAAATAGTACTTGTTCGCATAACGCACACGGAGCACATATGGGCCCACTGGCAGATGACTGGTCGTAATGCGCCACACCCCAGGACGGAAATATTCCATTCCAAGCTCATAGCGAACACCTTGAGCAGTATAGATCTGTACTTCGGGTTGGGATCGGATGTCTTGTGCTATGAAGTGTAGGTAAAGCGAGCTCGAAAAGGGATTGGGCAGAACGGCAAAAGGAGCCTTACCCTCGGCATCCACCGCGGATGTGAGAAAAATATCGATAGTATCTCTATGGGTATCCGTCCCACAAAGGGGATTGGAGGCCTTCAATACGACGGTATAACTACCACTGTATGCATAGAGGTAACGCGGTGAGGTTACAGTATCGGTGCCCTTCCCATCGCCAAAATCCCAGTGAAATTGTAAACGCGTACCGGTGGAATGATTGGAAAATTCCACTTCCGTACCGCGTACGATTGCTTCAAAAGCCGCTTGAGGGGGTTCGTCGATCACGATTGTCGGCCCCCTAAAGGTGTCGACGCTATGTCCTGCTCCATAGGCCACCATTTGCAACCAATAGTAGCCACCGCGCGTCAAGGCCAGTAGGAGGGAATCCGTCGGCGTCACGGGCAAGGGGCTGCCCTTCATCCACCATTGGACCGAATCGGCATACAATGATCTATTGACAAGGATCACATTTAACGGTGCACAGCCCCGTGTTGTATCGGCTTCAAATCGGGCGCGAACGTAGCGCGTCGAAATCGATCGAACGAGGGTATCCGGGGCAAAACACCTGTTGCCGACGATATACCGTACAACCACTTCCGTATCGATGGGCAAATAAGCTGAAGGATGGATAAAAGTATAACTCGTATCTCCATCGACTTCCCAGCGGTGCCACTCAGCATGCTGCGCCCGGCTGACGAAGTCCACCTTTCCGTCGCGATACAACCAATAGTCAAAGGCCGCCACCGGTCGGTCCCATAGAATGCGTATGCTCCTCACTACTGTATCCTTGCCAAAGATATTGCCAACGATGAGGAGGACTTTGTATTGACCAGTATCGGCTATCACCCAAGTGAATTGCTCCTGGTCGGACTGTTGTATCAATACACCTGCATGGTAAAGGAGCCATTGGCGCGAGCGCACTTTCCCAATACTACTGTCTTTGAGCAGCAGCGTATCCCCCACGCAGCTCGGTAGTGCAATTTCGTTTAGTTGTCCCACCGGTGGAGTGCCTTCTCCAATGGGGACTTTCAAGGTATCGCTATTGCACGCACCATATCCGATTAATCCCACTATATACGCCGTATCCACATTAAGGGGAAGACGCAAGGTGTCCTGTGCATTCAGGGGAGGTAAGACGACACTTCTCGTGCTATCGATAAGGTATGCACCAGCGATCGCGCTATCCTCGCTCAATACCCACAAGGTATCGATAGACGGTGCTGATACATCCAGCTGTAAGGACATACTATCACAATACCGACAATCCATCGATACCTCTACCCAGGATTGAGAGGTGTCAACCTCAGAAGATCGCAGCACCAACCGAGCGGTCGAATCGACGCGCACAAACCCGCGTACAAAGAGACTATCGGCATCGATGTCGTTGGAAATGCGCAAGAATACGTCGTAAATACCGGGCTTGGTATAGCAAACTTTAGGTGTGGGGTCAGTTGACTCTTCGGGATAGCCACCGGGAAACCTCCACCTCCAATGGGTGACCTTGTAATTGTTGACGACGCGAAAACGTGTGCAAAGCGAATCGCATCCGTGGACGGCTTCCGCGGTAAAGCGGGCATCTAAGCCCGTATACACATCCACTTCTCGATAGTACACATCCGAGCCACAGGGGTTGCGCACCTCAAGGGTTACGGTGTACAGGCTATCGCGCTGATAGCGATGCCTGGGGTTCGGGGCATTGGATTGATGATCGTCACCAAAGTCCCAGTACCAGTTGCTCGCATTAGACGAGCTATCCGTAAAGATGACTTCGCGGGGAACGTGTGTGCTCAGGCGATAATTGAAGTGGGCCTTCGGCGAATCGATGACCCAAATATAGGACAGTTCTTCGCGGGTATCCGCACCGTAAGCGTTTTCGACTGTCAGGCGCACGGTGTATTCGCCCGGTGTGGGGAAGTGGACCCTTGGTTCCGCTTCAGTACTTATGGCAGGCTCTCCACCCTCAAATTCCCAGTAGTACGAAGCGGCCTTTTCTGAGGTATTGTAAAATTGCACGGTCAGTTGGTGACAACCCGTGCGCTCATCGGCAAAAAATCCCGCCACGGGCGGCGAACCCTGCGTACAGGTATACATACAGCTCAGCGGCGCATGGGCGTTGACATACCCCTTGGAACGATAATGCCATTGGTCGGAACCACTGACATTAGCGGACATGATGTAGTTGGGCGCCCCCACATGGGAAAGGCCGAAATTGTGTCCGATTTCGTGCGATTGCAACTGCCGCAATAAGACCGAGGAGCTGCTAAAATCTTCACAGACGTTGTAGCGCGTGCTCTGACACATCCCCCCCGTATAGGCGATGCCGAGGATGGAGGAGCCACTGATGTCGCGGCTCACCCAGAGTGTCGCCGCTGAGTAATCACTACTGCCAAAGCCTCCCCCTTCGGCCCATTGAGCAAATTCGTAGAGCAAAAGCGAAGCGCTGGTCGTTGACGACCAGGGATCGCAGCTCGCACAATCCGACACAAAAGACGTCCCCTCGAGGATCTGTATTTCGTTGTCAAAGGCGTCGTCCCAATCCAAGGACACCATTCCCAGTATGGTGGACATGCGGCGGCGGGCTTCGATAGCCCCACCATAGGATTGATTGTATTCCCAATCTGCCGCCAAAGCAATCACGATTTCATAACACGCCCATCGAGATTGTACATTTTTATTCCTACGAGGAGGGGACTGCCGTTGCTCCTCGACTTCGACGGCAAGACATTGGCTCCCCGATCGCGCCATGACATCATCGGCATGGTACAAGAGGTAGACTGCTTTTTCAGGATCATCCGCTTTTAGCCCGACGATTGGCTCGACATACCAGTTTCCGATACGTGCAGCAAAATATCCCTCCGCAATCGCCGCGTATACCTCTTCTCCCGTCTCTGGTACATGACCCCGAAAGTGGATGTTTTCCTTAGGCTGTACGACCAAACCGCTATCGGTCTGGATATAGAGCTTTGCTCCCTCCTGCAACATGGGATAAGAAGACAACACGATTGTGCGCTGCCAGCTACCCAATTGAAGCTGAAGGACAAGGCTATCCGAATGTTGTCGGGCATACCGGTAGAGTGAAGAGAAGTCCACTTCAAAGGCTTCAACTTTGCGAAACGTACCGTCAACCAGATCTTGGGGGACTATGTACTTCGTGAGCGATGTCACTCGAAGCTGCCCAAACAGTACAATGGGTAGTATTCCTGAGACCAAGGTAAGGATCCTCCGCTGCATATTCCACTGTTCAATCCGCCACAAAACGGCCGCAAAATAGCAATTTTTTGACGGATGACCGGGTATCCCTTGTTCACTTCTCATGCTGCTTGGCTTCTTTCCAAAGCTGGTCCATTTCGTCGAGGGACATTTCGTGGAGGGGCTTTGGCGCGTGTTGTTCGATGTATTCGAAGCGCTCTTTAAATCGACGATTGACACTTTCGAGGGCCGCCTCGGGGTCGACACCAATAAAGCGCGCGTAGTTGACCAGGGCAAAAAGTACATCGCCGTATTCGTTGTGGATGGCCTCCTGATCTCCCGTTTGGACGGCTTCTTGGAGTTCGCGCAGTTCCTCCTGCACCTTGTCCCAGACCTGTTGAGGGCTGTCCCATTCGAAGCCGACTTGAGCGGTCTTCTCCTGCAGGCGGTAGGCTTTGACCAGTGCAGGCAGGGCGCGAGGCACTCCGTCGAGGAGGCTCCTCTTGCCCTCCTTGAGCTTGATGCGCTCCCAGTTTTGCTTGACTTCTTCGGCGCTGTCGACTTTGAGGTCGCCAAAGATGTGGGGATGGCGGCGCTCGAGCTTGTCGCACACCCGATGAAGGGCATCGGCTACGTCAAACCAACCGCGCTCCTCCGCAATGCGCGCGTAAAAGACCATATGCATCATCAGATCCCCAATCTCCTCCTGGACACCTTCAATGTCGTGCTCATCAATAGCATCGACCAGCTCGTAGAGCTCCTCAATGGTGAGAATGCGCAAGCTCTCCCAAGTCTGTTTGCGATCCCAGGGGCATTGTCGCCTTAGTGTTTCGAGTATGCGAACTAGGCGCATAAATGCCCTGCCCTTCTCCTCCAACGATTTCATACCAATACGAGCGTTTTAAAAACCAAACACAAAGCTACGCGTTGTCCATTAAAACACCACTGATCATGTGGGACTTTCTCGTAGCCGCTGCTGTCATATTCGGATTCATCATTGTGGCGTTTCTCCTGCTGCACATCAAATACCTCTTTACGGGTAAGGAACTATCGGGCACCTGTGCTTCCAACAGTCCGTACCTACGCGAACAGCTGGGTACTACCTGCCCCGTCTGTGGAAGTCAGCCGGGAGAGGCTTGTAAGGCCGAGGAAGAAGCCCCTGCAAAGGGCTCCGCATAGCTGTCGTACCCACTGACGAGTACAAAATCCGTCATTCAGGCTATTTGTATACAGTTTGGAGAAGATCTTGCATTTCCGCAAAGGTATTTGCACTTGTAGTGCGGCCACTGTGGCAGAAAGTCCTTATATTTGGCCGTATCTTTTTAGCGAAACCTATCACGGATGACGGTAGAGAACCTCGAAGGCGAACTGCGGAACCTGCGGGAAGATTTCACCAAGCTGCAACAACAAGGTTGGGAGGAGCTGGAAGCGTATAAAGAGCGATTTGATAAGTTCCATAGCGAGGAAAAAAATCGCGCCATGACCAGCGGCAACAACGACGGTATCAAAAATCTCCCCCCCGCCGACGCCGACGCCCCCTCCAACGGTGAGCTGGAAGTGCAAACCTCCTACGAAAAACACCTCCAAAACCTCTGCGTGCTCGAAAGCCATATCATCCACATCCACGAAGACCTCGGCAAGAGCATCAAACAACGCCTCGACAAATGGTACGCCGAGGAAAAACAACAAGCCCTCCAACACCTCGACAACCAGCGCAAGGCACGCATCGAAGCAGAAGAAAAAAAGTACCAACAACAAATCAAAAGACTCTCGAAGGAATCGAACCTCACAGCTCTGGAGGCAGAGCAAGTGAAGAAGACCGATGCCTTCAACCGCTACGCCAGAGAGATTGGCCGGTATGAGACGGATAGGGTTTTTAATTTACATTGGATTTTAGAAGTATTACTTTTCCTGGTATCGGGCTTCATGGAGGTTTATATATTTTACAATGCATTTTTGGGTTATGAAGAACCAGCATTAATGACTATGATACAAGCATTTGGTGCTGGCCTTGCCATTGCATGGATGGGTGTAATAACAGGAAAAAATCTTAAGTCTATCAGTAAAACGCCAATAAACAGAATACCGCTGACAACATTACTATTTTTATTGTTATCAGTGATCACAGCACTTGGTTTAATTTATTATTTATCTATCCTCAGGTCTCAAGCATTACCCGAAGATGTTCGTGAAAGTGTAGTTACTACACCATTGTTTATTTTTATAAGTTTTGCCATATATTTTGGCATGGCAGCTCTCCACTTTTTTACTAATGACAGCGACAGTACCTTCGTCAAGCTCCTCGACAAGAAAAACAAAGCCGACGAGGCCCTGCGCAAAGCCCAAAGCCAACTCGACAAAGAGAAAAAGCGCCTGCAAGAACAGCTCGAGCAGCAAAAGGCCGCCATCGAAGCCGACTACCAACAAGCGCTCCAAAAAATCAACAACTACCCCACCGCCCTCCAAGACCTGCTCAACGATATCGACGCCTTCGTCAAGAGCTACTGCCACGAACTGCTGTCGCAATTTAACTACGTACAAAACTGCTACGAGGAGAGCATCTACCAATACCGAGAGAAAAACCACGAGGCACGAGATGCCGAAGACCCCGCATACTGGAAGCATCCACCTCTGCCTTTGGACAACTGCTTTAAAATCTGTAAAGACCAATCACCATCTTAAAACCATCTTAAAACGCTTCGCCTATGGACAAATACAACTTCTACCAACTTTTGATCCTCCTTTTCACCTTTGGTATGCTAAACACGGGATGCGGTAAGGTGGACAGCAAGACCCATCGAGCGGTGATCGTCATCGACGTCACGGGTTCGGTCAATCAGGGCATCCCCGACAAGGACAAGGTGCTGCGCGACCTGAAGAAAGCCTTTGGTGAGGGTAATGTGTCCGAATGGGACGGCTTTCAGATCGGATTGACCTACCTCGACGACCTCTCAGGATCGTCCATACAGTGGTTTTCTAAAGAAAAATACGAGGGATCCAGCGCAATGGGCAATCCGAAGGAACAAGGACGTAAATTCAGGGAATTTTTTCAGCACCTCGAGGCGAACATCGACTCCATGCTCAAACAAATCCAGCCCGACCGTCCGCAGTCCAAGATCTACGCCAAGCTCTGCCGTACGGCCAACAAGCTCCTGCGCAAACCCGCAGACAAGTACTACCTCATCCTCTATACCGACCTACTCGAAAACAGCGAGCTGGCCAACTTCTACTCTGCCGACACGCTGACAATGGCAGCTTCCAAGCCCATGGAATTTTATCAAAAACACCTCGCCTCCAGCTGCAAAATGCCCGACCTGAGCCCAGTGCTCATCCATCTCTACCCCTACCGTCTTCCGCAGACGGATGTGCTCATCAACCATGC